>JAHCJT010000235.1 GCA_026126245.1 Alphaproteobacteria bacterium | reverse complement strand
GCGATTTCCTGTCGATCAACTGCCCGCTGACGGCGGAGACCCGGCACTGGCTGAACGCGGACCGCATCGGCCGGCTGCCCGACGGCGCGATCGTGGTCAATACGGCACGTGGACCGGTAGTCGACGATGTGGCGCTGATCGACGCCACGCGGCGGGGCAAGCTCGCCGCGATCGGCCTCGACGTGTTCGACGGCGAGCCCAAGCTCAATGCCGGCTACTACGATCTGCCCAACGCCTTTCTGCTGCCGCACATGGGCTCGGCGACCGTGGAAACCCGCAACGCCATGGGTTTCCGCGCGCTCGACAATCTCGAGGCGCTATTGCTGCGCGGCGAGACGCCGCCGCATGCCGTCCGGCCGGCCTAGGGCGACAAGTTTCTCGCGCCTGTTTCCGCCTCGACGGCCCCGCGTTGGCGGCTGTGAGCCAGCCCCAGATCCGCGCCGGCTTCAGCGCGCTGCCTCGACGGGCGGCATCGTGGGAATTCCCTCAAGCGGGATGAGCACTGGCGGGCGTGTCGCCGACAGACTCGGCGTTGGCTTTCCTGCGACCGCGCGCGATGCCTCCATCTGTCCTGGCACAGCGTGTCGCGTCGCCGACCCGGCCGATGCGCTGCCTTTGCGGCGCGTCTTGCCACCACCGCGCTTAGAGGTCCGCGATGGCGCGGCCTCGCGGGGCGGCGTTGCGGCGGGGATGACGCTGTCGGGCGCGGGCAGAACGTCCGCCAACTGGACGGTTCGGCCCCCGGCGGTCTGTGGATGGGGGTCGCCGGTCGGCACTGGTGGCAGATCGCCGGGTGGCGGCGCCACGCCGCTCGCCTGGGATCGCAAAGCGCTGGCGGCCGCGTCGCCGGTCAGCAGCGCGCCACCCTGCCGCGAGGCGGTGTAGACCGTCACCATGCCGCCTTCGCCGACCTCGCGGTACGGTGCGTCGTAGTTGACGTCGTACGGGTTCTCCTCGCCCGGCTTGTAGTTCTTGCAGATCGCCCGCCCCCGCACGGCGCGCCACAGCGCGCAGTCGCGGCCGGCGGCCATCGACAGAAGGTGGTCGTTGCTGGTTTTGTCAGTCGCCAGCAGCAGTCCGCCGTCGGCCGCGTAGCTGGCAACAGCGACCTCGGCAGGAACGGCACAGCCGCCCAGCCACAGGCACAGCGAGATCAGAAACAGGCCGGGAAGGGGGTGCACGGCCGTCTCCATTTTTTTAATTCAGAACATTAGAATACACTCTTATTAGTCTGAAACAACGTGATATTTTTGTCAGTCCTGATGTCGCAAATCACCTCCGGCGGGGCTCGCGGGCAGCGCATTGCGGATGCGCACGCGGCCGCTCGAGGCCGTCCGCCATGCCGGTCGCCCAATCGACGTCGGGGTGCATGCCGGCGAGGGCTCGATCGATGTTGCGGGCGTTGAACGCGGCGTACAGGTCTTCGAGCCGACGGCGCGCGAGTGGCGCGGCAGCCTCCCCCCGGCGCCACCGCCCGGCGGCGCTTCGCCCTATTCCGCCTTCTTCAGCGGCAGCTGGACGCGCATGTGGACCTCGCGCAAGCGCTCGGCCGGCACCTCGGCCGGCGCGTCCATCATCAGGTCCATGGCTTGCTGGTTCATCGGGAAGCAGATCACTTCCCGGATATTGGGTTCGTCGGCCAGCAGCATGACGATGCGATCGACGCCGGGCGCCGCGCCGCCGTGCGGCGGCGCGCCATAGCGGAAGGCGTTGAGCATGCCGCCGAAACGCTGCTCGACGTCCTCGGCCGAGTAGCCGGCGATCGCGAAGGCCTTGTACATGATCTCCGGCCGGTGATTGCGGATGGCGCCGGAACACAGCTCGACGCCGTTGCAGACGATGTCGTACTGCCACGCCTTCACGGCCAGCGGATCCTCGCCCTCCAGCGCCGCCAGGCCACCCTGCGGCATCGAGAACGGGTTGTGGCTGAAGTCGATCTTGCCGGTCTTTTCGTCGAGTTCGTACATCGGGTAGTCGACGATCCAGCAGAAGCGGTAGGCACCCCGCTCGATCAGGTCCATCTCATGTCCGACCCGGGTGCGCACCTGGCCGGCGAATTTCGCGGCCGCGTCCTTCTTGTCGGCGACGAAGAAGACGGCATCGCCGTCGCCCGCGCCGGTCAGGGCCTTGAGCTTCTCAAGCCGCGGCGCATCGACGAACTTGGCGATCGGCCCCTTGCCGGCGCCGCCCTCGAGCACGATGTAGCCGAGGCCCGGCTTGCCCTCGCCCTGGGCCCATGAATTGAGCTTGTCGAAGAAGCTGCGCGGCTGCGCCGCGGCGCCGGGCGCGCGGATGGCGCGCACGACGCCGCCACCGGCGACGATCGAGGCGAACACCTTGAACGTCGAGCCGGCGAAGACCTCGCCGATGTCGCAGATCCGCAGCGGATTGCGCAGGTCCGGCTTGTCCGTGCCGTAGACCAGCATCGCTTCGTCGAACGCGATGCGCGGAAACGGCGCCGCCGACACCGTCCAGGGCTTGTCCTTGCCGAAGCCGGCGAATTCCTCGAACACGCCGTGCAGCACCGGCTCGATGGCGGCGAAGACGTCTTCCTGGGTGACGTAGCTCATCTCGAAATCGAGCTGGTAGAATTCCCCGGGCGCCCGGTCGGCGCGCGCGTCCTCATCGCGGAAGCAGGGCGCGATCTGGAAGTAGCGATCGAAGCCGGAGACCATCAGCAGCTGCTTGAACATCTGCGGCGCCTGCGGCAGGGCATAGAACTTGCCGGGGTGCAGGCGGCTGGGCACCAGGTAGGAGCGCGCGCCCTCGGGACTGTCGGCGGTCAGGATCGGCGTCTGGAACTCGGTGAAGCCCTGCCCGATCATGCCGCGCCGCAGGGCCGCGATCACCTGGCTGCGCAGCATGATGTTGCGATGCAGCTTGTCCTTGCGCAGGTCGAGGAAACGGTACTTCAGCCGCAGATCCTCCGGCGTCGTGTCATTCTCGACATAGACCGGGATCGGCAGCGCCTCGGCCAGCGACTGCACGACGATGTCGGCGGCACGGACCTCGACCTCGCCGGTCGGCAGCCTGGGGTTGACCGTCGAAGCCTCGCGCTTCACCACCTCGCCGGTGATGGTGATGACGCTTTCGGTGCGGACCGACTCGGCCTGCTTGAAGGCGGCGGCCGATACGTCGAAGACGATCTGGGTGACGCCGTAGTGGTCGCGCAGGTCGATGAACAGCAGACCGCCGTGATCGCGCTTGCGCTGGACCCAGCCGGACACGCGCACGGTCTGGCCGACATGCTCGGCGCGCAACTGCCCGCAGGTATGGGTGCGATAGGCGTGCATCGAAGGCGACTCGTCGTTGCACCGGGGCGTCGCGGCCCGTGCGCGCCCTGCGGCATCGCCCGTCCCCTGCCCCGGCCGGTATGGGAAGGCCGGCACATGGCCGGTTTGCCGCGCCAAGTCAAGCCGGCGGCGGCGCGCCGGTGGCGGCCATGCGGGCGGCGGATGGCCGGCATGGCTGGCGTCGCCGCGCCGTGCCGGCTATACAGCCCGCAGTATGCAGTTGATCACCACCACTGACGCGCTGGCCGCTTTCTGCGATCGTCTGGGCGAGGCCGACTACGTCACCGTCGACACCGAGTTCATGCGCGAGCGGACCTACTGGCCGCAGCTCTGCCTGGTGCAGATCGGCGGGCCGGACGAGGCCGCCGCGATCGACGCCCTGGCGCCCGACCTCGACCTCGGCCCGCTGTTTGCGGTGCTCGACAATCCCAGCGTGCTGAAGGTCTTCCACGCCGCCCGCCAGGACCTCGAGATCTTCTTCAACCTGACGGCCCGGCTGCCCAACCCGATCTTCGACACCCAGGTCGCGGCCATGGTCTGCGGCTTCGGCGATCAGGTCGCCTACGACACGCTGGCGGCGCGCATGGCCAAGGCGCGGATCGACAAGTCGAGCCGCTTCACCGACTGGAGCCGCCGTCCGCTGAGCGAGAAGCAGCTGCACTACGCGCTGTCCGACGTCACCCATCTGCGGGTGGTCTACGAGAAGCTGCGCGACCGGCTGGACAAGACGCATCGCGGCGCATGGATCAGCGAGGAAATGGCGGTGCTGCGCGATCCCGCCACGTTCCGCGTCGATCCCGAGCTGGCGTGGCGGCGGCTGAAGCCGCGCAATGCCAGCCCGCGGGCGCTGGCCGTGCTGCGCGAACTGGCCGCCTGGCGCGAGCGCGAGGCGCAGCGCGTGAACGTGCCGCGCCAGCGCATCCTGCGCGACGAACAGATCCTGGAAATCGCGGCGCACGCCCCCAAGTCAGTGGCCGAGCTCGGCCACACGCGCGGCCTGGGCAAGGGCTTCGTCGAAGGCAAGCAGGGCCAGGCGGTGCTCGAGGTCGTCGCCCGGGCGCTGGCGATCCCCGAGTCGCAACTGCCGCCGCGCGAGCGTGCGCCGGAATCGCTGCAGGTGCCGGGTGCCGTCGTCGATCTGCTGAAGGTGCTGCTGCGGCTGCGCTGCGACGCCACCGGCGTGGCGCCGCGGCTGGTCGCCTCGTCGGAGGATCTCGACCGCCTGGCGGCCGGCAAGCGCGACGTCGACTGCCTGCACGGCTGGCGCGGCGAGATCTTCGGCAGCGACGCGCTGCGCCTGATGGCCGGCGAGCTGGCGCTGGCGCTCAAGGGAGACAGGATCGACGTGATCGACGTCGTGGCCGCCTAGCGCAGCGGCCGCGCCCGGCACCGCCGGCTCAGACGAACACCACGTCGTGTCGCAGATCGAAGGCGGAGGCGACGGCCGCCAGCCGCCGGCCGGTGACGTCGCCCAGCTGGTTGCGCAACGCCGCCGGCACCAGCAGCTCGATGACCTTCTCGGAGCGGCGCAAGGCGATCTGCGACAGCAGGCCGGGCGCGCCGCCCGACAGGTTGTAGGCCAGGCGCAGGCTGGTCCCCAGTCGGCGCGCGAAGCGCTGCGCGTCGCCGTCGGTGATCGTCAGCGCGGTGGCCAGCGCCCTGTCCTTGATGCTGCTGTCGTAGCGCCACGCCATGGTCAGCGCCAGGGTGGCGCGCTGGCGGTGGTCCATGCCCGGCGCCGGCAGCTGCAGCACGCGCTCGTAGGCCATGATGGCGCGGTAGTCGGGATGGTCGTCCCAGGCGATGTCGCTGAGATGACAGGCGGCCAGGCGAAGGATGCGCTCGCTCGTGCTCTCGCCGGCGAAGATCGGCGTCAGCCAGTTGAAGATCTCGACCGGCGACAGCGCGAAACGGCGCCAGCTGGCGCCCTCGTCCTCGGCGAAGGCGATCAGCGGATGACGGGCCTTTTCGGCGTCCGGCAGCTGCGAGAAGAAATAGCCTTCGCGTAATCCGAAGGCAGAAAAGACGATCTGTTTCGGCTTCAGCGCCACCAGCAGGCACTCCAGCGCCAGCGCCGCCAGCGGCAGGCTCTCGAGCCGGCGCTTGGAGACCCCGGCGGTCTTCTCCAGCGACTTCAGGCTCTGGTTGGCGATGATATGCGCCAGCTCGCGCGCCTGGTCGGCGGCGATGGCGTACTGGTGGATGATGTGCAGGGGATAGTCGGTCTTCTCCATGTGCAGCCGCGCGAAGGCACGCCAGGCGCCGCCGACTGGATAGAAGGTGCGGCCGCGGAACCGCTCCAGCCAGCCGACGCCCGCGATCGCCTGCTCGACGGCCCGGCGAGGATCGCGGCCGGCGGTCAGCAGGCGCAGCGGCCCGATCGGCAAGGTGGTCGACGGCCCCAGCTCGCTGCCCGACAGCCCGACCAGCTCGAGGCTGCCGCCGCCGAGATCGCCCATCACGCCGTCGACGGTCGGGATGCCGCACATCACGCCCATGCCCGACAGGCGCGCCTCCTCCTCGCCGCTGATGATGCGCGTCGGAATGCCGGTCAGCGTCTCGATGCGCTGCACGAAGTCGGTGCCGTCGGCGGCATCGCGCACCGCCGCCGTCGCCAGCAGATCCAGCCGCGTCACCTTCATGTTGCGCGCCAGCACGGCGAAACGCTCGATGTTGGCCAGCGCCATCTCGACGCCGGGCGCGTACAGCCGGCCGGTAACGTCCAGCTCGCGCGCCAGACCGCACAGGACCTTCTCGTTGAACACCGGCAGCGGCGCGCGGTTGGCGCGGGCATAGACGACGAGACGGATCGAGTTCGACCCGATGTCGATGATGGCGACGCGGCCGCTCTGCATGGCGGGCGTTGCATAGCCGAAATCCACCGGCGATGGCAGCGGGAAAACCGCCGCATGCCGGCCGGTGGACGGCCGCCGCCCCAGCGCAGCGCCGGACGGCGTCACCGCCGCGATGCGCCCGTCACACGCCTGTCATGCGGCCTGCTTCGGCACCGGCCCGACATAGCGTGACAACGGCCGGATGATGCGCCCGCCGCGCTCCTGCTCGAAGACATGGGCGCACCAACCCACCGCGCGGCCGACCCCGAACAGCGGCGTGAAGGCATCCCGCGGGATGCCGACCGCCTCCAGCACCAGCGCGGTGTAGAATTCCACATTGGTGTCCAGTCGCCGTCCCGGCTTCAGCCGCTTGAGGGTGGCCAGCGCCTGGCGTTCGACCTGGCCGGCGAAGGCCAGCCGGCCGGATTCCGGCCCCAGCTCGCGCGCCACGGCCTTCAGCACGTCGGCGCGCGGGTCGCGTACCTTGTAGATGCGATGCCCGAAGCCCATCAGCCGGCCGCCTTCGGTGATCGCCGTCTCGAGCCACGGCCCGATGTTGTCCTCGCTGCCGATGTCGTCGAGCATGTCGAGCACCGGACCCGGCGCGCCGCCGTGCAGCGGCCCTTTGAGGGCACACAGCCCGCCGATGACGGCCGAGATCAGGCCGGCCTGCGTCGAGGCGATCACCCGTGCCGTGAAGGTCGAGGCGTTGAAGCCGTGGTCAGCGATCGTCGCCAGGTAGGTGTCAAGTGCCCGCACATGCGCCGCCGGGGCCGCCGTGCCGCGCAGCATGCGCAGCAGGTCCGCAGCGGTGCCCAGCGCCGGGTCGGGCGCCACCGGCGGCCGCCCCGCGCCATGGCACAGCAGCGCCGCCAGGAATACCGGCAGCGCGCCGCACACCCGCAGATGCGCCGGCGTCGGATCGTCGTCCGGCAGCATCGCTAGCCCGACGCGCAGCGCCTCGATCGGCCGCAGCCGCTCCGACACCGACAGCAGGCCCGGCACCAGCGCGAAGGCCTGCCGCCGCGCCGCGCCCAGGCCACGACGCACGGCGGCGACATCGCCGCCGCCCTCGGCAAAACCGTCCCACAGCAGCGCCGCCACGTCCTCCAGGCCGCCGTGCAGCGCCAGATCCTCGATGTGATGGCCGCGCACCACCAGGGTCCCGGCCTCGCCATCGACGTGGCTCAGCACGGTTTCGCCGGCCAGTATCCCGTCCAGCCCGTCGTTGCGTCCGATCCTCATGACCCATCCTCCTGGTTTGTCGCCCGACCGAGAGGTGGAT
>JAHCJT010000234.1 GCA_026126245.1 Alphaproteobacteria bacterium | reverse complement strand
TGGGCACGATCCAGTTGCCGAAGCCGCCGATCAGCGCCGGCATGACCACGAAGAACACCATGATCAGGCCGTGCGCCGTGACCATCGAGTTCCAGTGATGCCCCGGATTCTCGTGCCAGCCCATCAGCTGGATGCCGGGGTTCATCAGCTCCAGCCGCATGTACACCGAGATGGCGCCGCCGAGCAGGCCGGCGGTGGCCGCCAGCACCATGTACAGCGTGCCGATGTCCTTGTGGTTGGTCGACAGGAACCAGCGGACAAAGAAGCCCGGGGTGTGATCGTGGTGCTCGTGGGCGCCGTGTGCGGCGTGCGTTCCGGTAGCCATCGCGACTTCCTTCGGTTACGCGAACTCGGGGCGGCGCGGTTCAGCGCGCCGGGGTGACAGAGCGGACTTCGGCGACATCGCCCGGCGTGCCGGCCGCGGCAGACTTCTTCTGGGAAGCCACCCATTTGTCGAACTCGGCCTTGGACACGACCTTGACCGAGATCGGCATGAAGGCGTGGTCCTTGCCGCAGATCTGCGAGCACTGACCGTAGTAGATGCCTTCCTTGGAGACGTTGAACCACGTCTCGTTGGTGCGGCCGATGATGGCGTCCTGCTTGATGCCGAAGGCGGGGACGGTCCAGGCGTGCATGACGTCGGTCGAGGTCACCAGCACCCGGACGTTGACGTTGGCCGGCACCACCAGGGAGTTATCCACCGCCAGCAGACGCGGGCGGATCTTCTTCTCGGCGTCCGGCAGCTTCTCCCAGTCGGCGACCTTGACCATGTAGCTGTCCATCGGATCGAGCTTCAGGTCGGGATACTCATAGGTCCAGTACCACTGATGCGCCGTCACCTTGATGGTCAGGCCGGCATCGTGGGTGCGGTCCATGAAGTACAGCAGGCGGAACGACGGGATGGCGATGCCCACCAGAATGATGATGGGGATGACCGTCCACGCCACCTCCAGCAGCGTGTTGTGCGTCGTGGTGCTCGGCGTGGGGTTGGCCGTGGCGCGGAAGCGCACCATCACGTAGAGCATCAGGCCGAGCACGAACAGGGTGATCAGGGTGATCACCCAGAGCAGGCCGGTGTGCAGCGCCACCAGGCGTTCCATGACCGGCGTCGCCGGGTGATGGAGATTCATCTGGCCGGAATGCGGCAGATCGACGAATTGCGCCCACGCGTTGCCGGCAAACAGCCCCGCAAGGCCTCCCCCGAACAGACCCGCGAGGGCCACCGAACGCACCCTGGCCATCATTCTCGCACGCTCCCGCTCTCCCCGCGCACAAGGTCGGCCGCGACGGTGTGATTCGTCGCCACCCCTTCCGCACGACCCTTCAAAGCCGGGGGTTATCTAGCAGAACCCATTGACCGAGGTAACGGTTTTTCGTTCCCGTCCGCCGTGCGTCAGCCCGACGCAGCAGCCACTCAGTCCGCCTGAGTTGCCATGCGAAACCGCAGCCGGCTCCGATGGCATCTTCACCAGCCCGGCGGGCGTCCGGGCCACTGCACCGGCGCCGGTGCCGGCTGCAACGCGCGGCGACGCTTGAGCAGCACGACGATGAAAATGACCATCGCCACCGCGACACCGGCCAGGGCGATGCCGAACGACAGCGCGATGGTGGCCAGCAGGCCGCTGACGAAGCCGGTGCCGACGGCCAGCACGGCCTGCGGCCGCGTGCGTCCATCGTCGTAGCCGGCCGTCAGGCGGTAGGTGCCGGGCGCGTCGATGTCGAAGGCCAGCACCGATTGCCCCGAACGACCGCTGAAATTGTAGCTCGTGCTGCCGGTCGGCCGCCGCACCGCGATGGCGCGGCCGTTCGCGACCGAGCGGACCGCGACTCGCAGGCCAGAAATGTCGGACGACGAAAAGATCCGGCCGTCGACCTGGCTCGTGCGCTCGTGGAAGATGGTGTAGGTGCCGGGCCGCGTCAGCTCGAGGTCGGCGCTGCCCGGCACGACGATCTGGGTCAGGCCGCCCTGCATGCCGCCGACCCGCGCGACGGCCAGCCACACGGCGGCCACGACGGCCGCCACGAGGACCACCGCCGCCACGACGTACCACCCCCGACTGGGCATGCCCGACCCTCCTGCGTCCGAGGCCGCCATGCGCCGGCGCAGCGCACGACGTCGATTTTTGAAACTCTAGCACGTGCGGCGGCCGGCCGACATTGTGCCCGGCGCTGCATGGACGACGCGCCGGCGGCCACCTATGTTGACGACAGCAGGAGGTGTCATGTCCCAGCATCTGTCGACCGCCGATGGCCTGTTCTTCCAGCGTGCCGGTCTGGACCGCGACCGCACCGAGCGCCAGGTGCGCCAGGCGCTCGACGGCGCCGACGACGGCGAACTGTTCCTCGAATACGTGCAGAGCGAGAGCCTGGCCTGGGACGACGGCAAGCTGAAGAGCGCCAACTTCGACACCTCGCAGGGCTTCGGCCTGCGCGCCGTGGCTGGCGAGACCACCGGCTACGCGCACGCCTCGGCGCTCGACGAGGGCGCCATCGGCCGCGCCGCCGAGACCGTCATGGCGGTGCGGACCGGTCGCGGCGGCACGGCGTCCGAGGGGCCACGCGGCACCAACGCGCTGCTCTACACCGAGGACAATCCGATTGCCGGCGTCGGCTTCGAGGCCAAGGTCAAGCTGCTGGCCGACATCGATGCCTACGCGCGCGCCACCGAGCCGTCGCTGCGCCAGGTGTCGGCCTCGCTCGCCGCCTCGTGGCAGGTGGTCGAGATCATCCGGGCCGACGGCCAGCGGGTGGCCGACGTGCGGCCGCTGGTGCGGCTCAACGTGTCGGTGGTGGCCGGCCGGGGCGATCGCCTGGAGAGCGGCTCGTGCGGCAGCGGCGGGCGAACCGCTTACGGCGAGATCTTCAATCCCGACTACTGGAAGGACCAGACCGACGAGGCGATTCGCCAGGCGCTGGCCAATCTCGAGTCGGTCGACGCGCCGGCCGGCGAGATGCCGGTGGTGCTGGGCCCGGGCTGGTCGGGCATCCTGTGGCACGAGGCTGTCGGCCATGGCCTGGAGGGCGACTTCCACCGCAAGAAGACCTCGGTGTTCAGCAAGCTGATGGGCGAGACCATCGCCGCGCCCGGCGTCACCGTGGTCGACGACGGCACGATGCGCGACCGCCGCGGTTCACTCACGATCGACGACGAGGGCACGCCGTCGGGGCGCACGGTGCTGATCGAGAACGGCAAGCTGGTCGGCCTGATGCAGGACCGCATGAACGCGCGCCTGATGGGCATGCGGCCGACCGGCAACGGCCGCCGCCAGAGCCACGCGCACCAGCCGCTGCCGCGCATGACCAACACCATCATGCTGGCCGGCAACCATCACCCCGACGAGATCATGGCCTCGGTCAAGCGCGGCCTGTACGCGGTCAACTTCGGCGGCGGCCAGGTCGACATCACCAGCGGCAAGTTCGTCTTCTCCTGCACCGAGGCCTACATGATCGAGGACGGCAAGATCGGCGCGCCGGTCAAGGGCGCCACCCTGATCGGCGCCGGCGCCGAGGCGCTGAAGAAGATCGGCATGATCGGCAACGACCTCGAACTCGACCTCGGCGTCGGCACCTGCGGCAAGGACGGCCAAGGCGTGCCGGTGGGCGTTGGCCAGCCAACGCTGCGGCTGGATTCGCTGACCGTCGGCGGCACCCGGGCCTGAACTTACCGCCCCTAAAAGGCAGAAGAGCGATCGGCCCGCCTTGCGCGGGCCGTATTCAGTGAGGCCTCGCCTGTTCCCCTGCCCGGCGATACGGTGCGAAACACAAGCAACGGCCCGCAAACAGACGCAACCAAAGGCGCATGGACGCCCGGGTCGGGCTTCGATAGGAATGAGTGGTCGCTCCATTCCATCCCCGAGCACCGATCATGGCCTACAAGGTACAGCCCTTCTACAACATCGAAGCACCGGTCGGCGCCGGCCAAGCCAACAAGCCCGACGACGTCACGCTGGTGCAATACCTGCTGATCAAGGTCGCCAGCCGGACGGCCGGTAAATGGACGCCGCCGGCAACGCCGCTGGTGGCCAACGGCATCTACACGCCCAACCTGAGCGCATGGATCCTGTCCTACCAAAAGGTGACGGCCGGTCCCAACGACGGCGTCGTTCATCCCCAGCGCAATCCGCATTGGAGCATGCCGGTCCCCGGCACGATCGTTTCCCTCAACGGCAGCTTCCGCAACAACTTCGGCGCCGCACGCCACGACAACATCATGGCGGAGCCGGACTTCCCGCTGAACCTGCGAACGCCGCTGTCGGCGGCCAACGCCCGGCCGGAAATGGGCACCATGGCCTGACGCCGGTGCCGATGCCGCACTAGCGCAGATGGTTCAGCGGCAGAGGCGCGCCGGCCTTCAGCGTCTGGATCGCGATATTGCTGCGCACCTCGCGTACGATCGGCAGGGCCAGCAGCTTGTTCACCAGGAAGCGCTGGTAATCCGCCAGCTCGGGCACGACGACCTCGAGAACGTAGTCGGCCTCGCCCGACACGAGATGACAGGCCACCACCTCGGGCATGGCGACCACCGCCGCCTCGAACGCCATCGCCTGGTCGTTGGCGTGGCCGGCGATCTTGACGCCGACGAACACCGAGAAACCCAGGCCGACCCGCTCGCGCCGCAGGGCGGCACGATAGCCCTCGATATAGCCCTGCTGCTCCAGCCGCTTGACGCGCCGCAGGCAGGGCGAGGGTGACAGCCCGATCCGGTCGGCCAGCTCGACATTGCTCAGCCGGCCGTCGGCCTGCAATTCGGCGATGATGCGACGGTCGATCGCGTCCAGCTCCAGATTTGGCATAACCGGCAATCCTCAGAGGTCCGAAAAGCACGACATTGCGCCAAGACGGCCGATATTAGCGCAGTTCGCAAGGACACGCCCGCGCCGTGCATGGAACTGTCGCGCCGTCCGTCACCCCGCCCCGGAGCCCGCCATGACCCAGATTTCGACCCTCGCCGCCTTGCTCGACGCCGTCGGGTGCTACTTCGCGCTGATGTACGACAACGACCTCGCGCGCTTCGACGAGGTCTTCGCGCCCGGCGCGCAGCTGCATGGCCTGCGTGACGGCAATCTGCGTCGTCTGCCGGTTGCCGACTACCGCCAGCAGCTGGCGGCGGCCGCCTCACCGAAATCGAAAAACGCACCGCGGCACGAAGAGATCCTGCTGGTCGAGCTTGCCGCCCCGACGCAGGCGCTGGTCAAGGTCCGCGTGCGCATCGATGCGCTGCAGTACATCGACTATCTCGCCTACCACCTGATCGACGGCGCGTGGCGCATCACCGCCAAGTCGTTCCATATCGAGGCGCGCTTCGAGACCGCCGCCGCATGAGCCAGCACTGACCGCGACGCTTCGCGCCGCGGCGAAACATCGGCCGCCGCACCGCGTCTACAACCCGCTCCTGCCGCACAGGAGCGCCGCCATGGCCGTCACCGTCTTCATCCGCTACCGCATCGATCCGTTCCAGCGCGACGCCTTCGAGGCCTATGCGCGGCGCTGGCGCGACATCATCCCGGCCTGCGGCGGCACGCTCGAGGGCTACTGGCTGCCGCACGAGGGCACCAACGACATCGCCTTCGGCCTGATCAGCTTCGACAGCCTGGCCGCCTACGAGGCCTACCGCGCCCGGCTGAGAGCCGATCCGGCCGGCGCCGCCAACTTCCGCACCGCCCAGGAGCAGCGCTTCATCCTGTCCGAAGAGCGCAGCTTCCTTCAGCCCGTCGTGTAAGCCGCGCCAGACCGCCGCTCGACATTGCGTTCAGGCGAAGCGCAACAGCGGCACGGCGGCGGCGGCCAGCAGCATTGCCGCCAGGCGCAGGCGCGTGAACGGCTCGCGCAGCCAGACGATGGCGATGACCACGGCGAAGATCGCACTGGTGTCGCGCAGCGCCGCCGCCGGCGCCACCGGCGCGCCGCTCCACACCCACAGGATCAGCAGGTACGACACCACCGAGGCGACGGCGATCGGCACCGCCCGCGCCGCCTGCCGCGTCACGCCGCGCCACGCGCCGGCGCTGCCGCTCCGCACCACGCCGGCGCCGAGCATGGCGGCGGCGTTGGTGATCGACACGATGCAGCCATAGGCCAGCGGTGAGCCGCCGCGACGCACGCCCTGCGCATCGCACATCACGTAGGCGGCGGTGGTGACGGCGGCCAGCGCGATCCAGCCCAGCGCGGCGCGCGGCACGGCACTGGCGCCGGCGTTGCCCAGCGCCAGCAGCAGCAGCGCCGCCGCGATCATGCCGACGCCGCCCAGGCCGGCCGGGCTCAGCGACTCGCCCGTCAGCAGCGCGGCCAGCGGCACCACCAGCAGCACCGACAGCGCGCGCACGACGGGATAGGCCAGCCCGAAGCCGCTCAAGGTGTAGGCGCGCAGCAGCGCGGTGATGGTCACCAGGTTGAGCGTGGTGGACGCGGCAATCCACGGCCACGCCACGGCCGCCGGCAGGCCGGTCCACGGCAGCACCGGCAGCACCAGCACGGCGCTCAGCGCCATCTGCGCCGTCATCGCCGCCGTCGGGTCGGGACTGGCCTTCACGGCGGCGTTCCAGCCGGCGTGCAGCACGGCACTCAGCAGCGCGGCGGCGACCTGGACTGGTTCCATGACTCAGCCGAGCCGGCGGTAGAAGAAGGTCGTGGCGCACAGCCCGCCGCGCGGCCACAGCGCGTAGTCCGGCACCTCGCCGACCCGCGTCCAGCCGAGCCGCGCGTAGAGCCGCTCGGCGTCGCTGCCGGTGGCGGTGTCGAGCACCAGCAACGTCTTGCCGGCGGCGCGCGCGCCCGCCTCCGCCGCGCGCAGCAGGGCGGCGCCGATGCCGCGCCCGCGACCGCGGCGGTGGACCAGCATCTTGGCGACGTCGCCGCGATGCGGCTGGTTCTCCGGCTGCTCGAGCACCACCTGCACCGTGCCGACGATGCCCTGCTCATCGGTCGCGGCGTAGAGCAGCCGGCCGCCGCGCGCCACGTCGTCCGCCAGGCCGCGCCAGAAGGCGGCCGCCTTGTCGAGCGACAGCGGGTGCATGAAGCTGACCGAGGCGCCGCCCTCGACGCAGTCGACCAGCACCGCCGCGAGGCCGGCAATGTCGCTGTCGCCGAGACGGGTGAGCCGGCGAATGTCCGGCGCGTCGGGCTCAGAAGCGGTCATGGCGCGGCACCGCCCTCGACCACCACCACGGCATAGCGCGCCGGCTTGCGCGTGCGGTTGCGGAACGCGGTCGGCCGGTCGAGCACGAAGGCCAGGCAATCGCCCTTGGCCAGCGCGTAGCGCGCGGCGCCGACCGTGACCTCGATGGCGCCGTCGAGCACCCAGACCTGCTGGTGCACCGGCGGCCGGCGCGCGCCGGTGTCGTAGGCGACATGGGCGCGCGGCGGAAAGATCACCTCTACGATGCGGATCGGCGAGCCGGCGCCGGCCGGCGACACGCTGCGCCGCA
>JAHCJT010000233.1 GCA_026126245.1 Alphaproteobacteria bacterium | reverse complement strand
CGGCGACGTCGCCAGCGGCGGCCAGCGTGTCCAGCGCCGCCACCCGGTGCGCGAGAGCGTGCGGCACGCCGGCCTGCATGAAGGTGCCCGCCCGCTCGGCGATGGCGGCGCGCTCGCCTTGCGGCAGCAACCCCTCCATCTCGGCAGCCAGGATCGCGACGGCCGGCCGCAGCGCGTCGACGGCGCGGGTCATGTCGACCGGCCGCGGCAGGCCACGCAGCGCCCACAAGGTACCGCGCTCGATCAGGCGCTGGGTGGCGATCAGCATCGCGGTCTGGGCCGGCGCCACCAGCTGATCGTCAAGCGACTCGATCTCGGTCCACACGTCGCGCAGCAGGAAGCTGTCGCGCACGATGGCGAAGCAGCGCGCGATGTCGGCGGTCGAGGCGCCGGTGCGCTCGCGGATATCGTGCACGAACGTGCTGCCGACGCGGTTGACCATCGAGTTGGTGACCTGCAGCGCGATGATCTCGCGCCGCAGCCGGTGGCGGCGGATCGAGTCGCCGTAACTGTCGCGCATCGCCAGCGGGAAATAGCGCAGCAGTTCGGTCTCCAGCAGCGGATCGTCGGGCAGTTCGGAGGCCAGGATCTCGTCGTTGACCACGATCTTGCCGTAGGCCAGCAGCACCGACAGCTCGGGCCGGCTGAGTGGCTGGCCGGCGGCGGCGCGGCGGCGCATGCCGTCGTTGTCGGGCAACACCTCGACCGCGCGATCGAGCCGGCCAACGCGATCGAGCGCGCGCATCATGCGCGCGTGCCGCTCGTGCAGCGCCATGGCCTGCGCCGTCGCGACGCTGATGGCCTGCGTCTGCTGGTAGTTGTCGCGCAGCACCAGTGACGCGACCTCGTCGGTCATCGAGGCCAGCAGGCGATCGCGCGCCTCCATGCCCAGCGCCTGGCGCCGCACGGCATCACCCAGCGCGATCTTGATGTTGACCTCGTGGTCGGAGGTGTCGACGCCGGCCGAATTGTCGAGTGCGTCGCTGTTGATCTTGATGCCGGCCTGGGCCGCCTCGATGCGGCCACGCTGGGTGAGGCCAAGATTGGCGCCCTCGCCCACGACACGGGCGCGGATGTCGCGAGCGTCGATGCGCAGGATGTCGTTGGCCTTGTCGCCGGCATCGGCGTGGCTTTCGCTCGAGGCTTTCACGTAGTTGCCGATGCCGCCGAAGAACAACAGGTCGGCCGGCGCCTTGAGGATGGCGCGCATCAGGTCATGCGGTGCCAGATGATCGGCCTCGATGCCCAGCGCCATCTTGGCCTGTGGGCTGAGGCTCACTGACTTCGCCGTACGCTCGACGATGAAGCCGCCGGCGGACAGCTTCGCACGGTCGTAGTCGGCCCATGACGAGCGCGGCAGGTCGAACAGCCGCTGGCGTTCGGTGAAGCTGGCGGCCGGATCGGGGTCGGGATCGACGAAGATATGGCGGTGGTCGAACGCCGCCAGCAGGCGCGTCTTGTCGGAGCGCAGCAGGCCGTTGCCGAACACGTCGCCCGACATGTCGCCGACGCCGACGGCCGTGAACGGCATCGTCTGGGTGTCCAAGCCCAGCTCGCGGAAATGCCGCTTGACGCTCTCCCACGCGCCGCGCGCGGTGATGCCCATCTTCTTGTGGTCGTAGCCGGCCGAACCGCCGGAGGCGAAGGCATCTCCCAGCCAGAACCCGTAGTCGCCGGACACGCCATTGGCGATGTCGGAAAACGTCGCCGTACCCTTGTCGGCAGCGACGACGAGATAGGGATCATCGCCATCGTGACGCAGCACGCCACCGGGCGGCACCACCTTGCCGTCGGCATCGAGGTTGTCGGTGATGTCGAGCAGACCTCGAATCAGCATCTTGTAGCACTCGATGCCTTCCGCCTGGACCTGCTCGCGGCCGCCGCTGGCCGGCGGCCGCTTGACGTAGAAGCCGCCCTTGGAGCCGACCGGCACGATGACGGCGTTCTTCACCATCTGCGCCTTCATCAGGCCGAGAATCTCGGTGCGGAAATCCTCGCGGCGGTCCGACCAGCGGATGCCGCCACGCGCCACAGGACCGCCGCGCAAATGCACGCCCTCGACACGCGGGCTGTAGACGAAGATCTCGACCATCGGCCGCGGCAGCGGCAGCTCGTCCAGCCGCCGGCTGTCGAGCTTGAAGGAAACGTACGGTTTGGGCCGGCCGTCGGCGCCGGTCTGCCAGAAATTGGTGCGCAGCGTGCATTCGATGGCGTTGAGGTAGCGGCGCAGGATGCGGTCTTCGTCGAGGCTCGCCACGCCTTCCAGGGCGGCGGCGATCGCGGCGCGCGTCGTCTCGACCCGCTCGCGGCGCGCGGCCGCGTCGGCGGCGCCCAGTGCCGGGTCGAGCCGGGCGCGGAACAGGGCAGCGAGATCGGCGGCGATGCCGCTATGGGCCGCCAGAGCGCGCTCGACATAGTCCTGGCTGAACGGGAAGCCGGCCTGGCGCAGGAACTTGGCATAGGCACGCAGGACGATGACATCGCGCGGCTCGATCTCGGCGCCAAGAACGAGACGGTTGAAGCCGTCGCTCTCCATGTCGCCGGTCCACACCGCGCCCAGGATTTCGGCGAAGCCGGCGCGTTCGGCCTCGACATCGACGACGCGGCCATCGGCGGTCTCGAGATTGAAATCGTGCAGCCAGACCGTGCCGCCGGGCAGCGACAGCCGGTACGGCGACTCCGTCATCGCCCGCAGGCCCATGGCCTCCAGCGGCGGCAGGATGTCGGACAGCGGGATCGGCAGCTCGGCGCGTGCCAGCTTCAACGCCATCTGGTGCGGCGCCTGGTCGGACCGGCGGTAGAGATCGATGCCCAGCGGTACTCCACCCTGGACCGACAGCGCCTGCGCCAGATCGCGCGCCGCGGCGGGGCCGTCGAAGGCCTCGCGATAGGCGATCGGGAATGACGGCGCCGTGCGCCGCGCCAAGCTCAACCCGATGACTTCACCATGACGGTCGACCAAGGCCGCCTTGAGCTTGTCGTTCCAGGTGCGCGCCGCTTCGGCCAGCTCGCGTTCGATCGCGTCCGGGTCGGGCAACGCCGCCATCGGATCGTCCGGCCGCAAGATGAACAGCACGCGCGCCAGCACCGACTCGTCGCCGACGCTGACCGAATAACTCGCGACCTTGCCGCGATAGGCCCGTTCGAGGATGACGGCGAAGCGCTTGCGCAGGTCGGTGTCGTAGGTCTCGCGCGGCGCATAGACCAGACACGAAACGAGCCGGCCGGTCGTGTCGGGACGCACGAACAGCGCGACGTGCTGTCGTTCCTGCAGCTGCAGCACGCCCGTGAAGGTGGCGTAGAGCGAGTCTTCGTCAGCCTGGAACAGCTCGTCGCGCGGATGACTCTCGACGATATTGAGCAGCGTCTTGCCGTCGTGGCTTGCGGGGTCAAAGCCGGCCCGCTCGATGACAGCATCGATCTTGCGCCGCAGCAGCGGAATGTCACGCGGCGAGGCATGGTAGGCGGACGAGGTGAACAGGCCGACGAAGCGACGTTCGCCCGTCACCTGGCCCTTGGCGTCGTAGGCCTTGACCGCGATGACGTCCATCGGCCCGACGCGATGCACACGCGACGGCCGGTCGCTCTTGAGCACCACGATCGGCACCTCGCTGGCCGCGAAGTTGGCCAGCGCGGCCCGACCCTGCGGGTGCGGGTCGAACAGTCGTTCCTCATCGCCGCGCAGAATGCCCAGCCCGGAGCCGGCAACCGTTTCATAGCTCACCGGTCCGCTCCGGCCACCGCCATACCTGAAGCGTCGGTAGCCAAGGAAGGTAAAGTGGTTGTCCTCCAGCCAGCGCATGAAGGTGGCGGCTTCCTCCAGCGCGTCGCGCAATCCCGCGACGCGGCCCGACGCGACAGCCAGTTCGCCGATCGCGTCGAGCGCCGCCTGGCGCATGGCGAACCAGTCGGCCACCGACGCCCGCACTTCGTCCAGCGCCCGCGCCAGCGCCGCCGCCAGATCGTCGCGGTCGGCGGCGTCGGCCATGCGGTCGATCTCGATCCGCATCACCGACTCGCGCGGCTGGCCGCGGGCCGGCCCGCCGAAATCGGTGATGACACCCTCGCGATCGCGCGCCACCGCCATCACCGGATGGGCCCACAGATGCACCGCCAGATCGCGATGGGCCAGTTCGACCCGTACCGAGTCGACCAGGAACGGCATGTCGTCGTTGACGATCTCAATGACGGTACAGGGTCCGGTGTAGCCGTCGACCTCGGGCGTCGGATCGTAGATGCGCAGCCTGACGTCCGCGCCGCTGCGCTGGCGCATGAAGCCGAACAGGGCGCGCGCCTGCGCGGCGCGCACCGCGACTGGAACCGCCGCGATGTCCTCGGGCGCGAGGCCCTCGTAGAGCCGGTGGGCGAAGCGGGCCGCAAGATTACCGCCGGCACGCGCCGCCTCGACCACCGCGGCCAATTCCTGGCTCAGAGGGCCGTCGCCGGCCACGCGTCCGTCCATCGGTCCCTCCCATAGGCGGCGGCGCGACATCCGGTCCGCATCGTCGGCCGCGTCATTTGCCTGAAATGCTAACGCAATCGCGCGCCGGCAACCATTTCACACAATTGTAAGCGATCACCCAAATTGTCTGACGGCGGCATGACAGGCCGGCCGACGGCCCGCCGTCGTCGTGCAGTCCGTCGGGTGGTGCAATGCCCGTCTTTGCTTGGGTTTCGGCGTCCGGTCGCGGCCCAAGGCGCGGAATGCTTGACATTTCGGTCGAAGAGGCAGGAAATCCGCCGCAGAGCGCGTTTTGTTCTCGTTTCTGTTGCGATGCGGCATCAAATCCGAGTGAGTTTTGAGGTCAATATTCGATTGCCTTTTGGGGTGTTTTTTCAATGCCTTACGAAGTCTTTCTTGTGATTCTCGCTCAAGGGAAAAGTTTGGTGGTGACAGATGGGGGTCCAGCCATATGATCGAGATGTTGTGGCTCATGTAGCTGCCGTGCCGATATCTAGTGGTTACCAACAAACCATCCTGCGCACAGGGGTGGACAAGACAAGGACGGGGGCACCAAGTGTTTGATGTAGTTCAGCTTCAGAGCGGCGGGCGCGTTGTGACTGAACCCGGTCGCGACGACAAGCTCACCGTCTTCGGCAAAGCGACCCTGTCGGACCGCTACCTCCTGCCGGGGGAGAGCTATCAGGACCTGTTCGCCCGGGTCGCCGCCGCCTATGCCGACGACGACGCCCATGCGCAGCGTCTGTATGACTACATCTCCAACCTGTGGTTCATGCCGGCGACGCCGGTGCTGAGCAACGGCGGCACCAGCCGCGGCCTGCCGATCTCCTGCTTCCTCAACGAGGCCAGCGACTCGCTGGAGGGCATTCTCGGGCTGTGGAACGAGAACGTCTGGCTGGCGGCGCGCGGCGGCGGCATCGGCTCGTACTGGGGCAACCTCCGTTCGATCGGCGAGAAGGTCGGCATGAACGGCAAGACGTCGGGCGTCGTGCCCTTCATCCGCGTCATGGATTCGCTGACCTTGGCGATCTCGCAGGGCTCTCTGCGACGTGGCTCGGCGGCGGTCTACATCCCGGTCAGCCATCCCGAGATCGAGGAGTTCATCGAGATCCGCCGCCCGACCGGCGGCGATCCCAACCGCAAGGCGCTGAACCTGCATCACGGCATCCTGGTGCCGGACGCCTTCATGCGCGCCGTCGAGGCCGACGAGGAATGGGCGCTGACCTCGCCCAAGGACGGCGCGGTGCTGCGCAAGATCTCGGCCCGCCATCTGTGGATCCGCATCTTGACGGCGCGCATCGAGACCGGCGAGCCCTACCTGATCTTCATCGACCACGTGAACCGCGCCCTGCCCGAGCACCAGAAGCTGGCCGGGCTGACGGTCAAGACCTCCAACCTGTGCAGCGAGATCACGCTGCCGACCGGCGTCGACAAGTACGGCCACGAGCGCACCGCGGTGTGCTGCCTGTCGTCGCTGAACCTGGAAACCTATTTCGAGTGGCACGAGCATCCGACCTTCATCGAGGACGTGATGCGCTTCCTCGACAACGTGCTGCAGTCGTTCATCGAGCAGTCCGGCGCCGACTTCAAGCGCGCCGCCTACTCGGCGATGCGCGAGCGCAGCGTCGGGCTGGGCGTGATGGGCTTCCACTCCTTCCTGCAGGCCAACAACATCCCGCTCGAGTCGGTGATGGCCAAGGTGTGGAACAAGAAGATCTTCAAGCACGTCAAGCAGGGCGTCGATCAGGCCTCGGTCAAGCTGGCCGACGAGCGCGGCGCCTGCCCCGACGCGGCCGACTTCGGCATCCGCGAGCGCTTCTCCAACAAGCTGGCGATCGCGCCCACCGCCTCGATCTCGATCATCTGCGGCGGCGCCTCGCCCGGCATCGAACCGATCGCCGCCAACGTCTTCACCCACAAGACGCTGAGCGGCTCGTTCAACGTGCGCAATCCCTATCTGCAGCAGCTGCTGGCGCGCAAAGGCCGCGACGACGAGGACACCTGGACGTCGATCACGCTGAACCAGGGGTCGGTGCAGCATCTCGACTTCCTCGATGAGCACGAGAAGGCGGTGTTCAAGACCGCCTTCGAACTCGACCAGCGCTGGCTGGTCGAGCACGCCGCCGACCGCACGCCGTTCATCTGCCAGTCGCAGTCGCTCAACATCTTCCTGCCGGCCGACGTGCACAAGCGCGACCTGCACCAGATCCATCTGATGGCCTGGAAGCGCGGCGTGAAGAGCCTGTACTACTGCCGCTCGCTCTCCATCCAGCGCGCCGAAGCCGTGTCCGGCGACGCCGCTGTCACCCTGGTTCCGATGCCCCCCGCCAACAAGAACGGTGCCGACGCCCCCGCCGAGCTGCCGCTGGCCGCAATGGCCGAGTCAAACAACTACGAAGAATGTCTGGCGTGTCAGTAGCAGCGCAGCCGTAGTCACGCGTCCTGTCGTGCCGAGCGCAGCGAGGGATCTTTCCGGGAGGATTTCCAACCGCCGAACGCCGCGGGCAAAGCCTTCCCTTTCCGAAGACGACACGCCAATCGCCCTCGGAGAAAGATTGCTCGCTGCGCTCGGGATGACCGCCGTGCTTTCGCAAGATTGATCCTGGATAGAAACTCGATGTCCCTCCTCGACGCCAAGCCGATCTACAAGCCGTTCCACTATCCCTGGGCCTACGACGCCTGGCTGACGCAGCAGCGCATCCACTGGCTGCCCGAGGAAGTGCCGCTGGCCGACGACGTCAAGGACTGGCGCAACAAGCTGAGCGACGCGGAACGGCACCTGCTGACGCAGATCTTCCGCTTCTTCACCCAGGCCGACGTCGAGGTGAACAACTGCTACATGAAGCACTACGCGCGGGTCTTCAAACCGACCGAAGTGCAGATGATGCTGGCCGCCTTCTCGGCGATGGAGACGGTGCACATCGCCGCCTACTCGCACCTGCTCGACACCATCGGCATGCCCGA
>JAHCJT010000232.1 GCA_026126245.1 Alphaproteobacteria bacterium | reverse complement strand
GCGATGACTCGGCCTACGTCAACGGCCACCTGCTGATCGTCGACGGCGGCATCACGCTGCGGGCCTGACCGGTGTCGCGCGTTGTGCGCCGCCGCGCGGCGGTCTGCTGACCTCGTCGGCGCCGCGATGCCTGACATCACGCTGTCGTTCGACAACGGCCCCGAGCCCGACGTCACGCCGCGCGTCCTCGACACGCTGGCTCGGCACGCGTTGAAGGCGACGTTTTTCGTGATCGGCGAGAAGCTGGCCATGCCCGGGCGGCGGGCGCTCTGCGAACGCGCCGCCACCGAGGGCCACTGGATCGGCAACCACACGTGGACGCATTCGGTGCCGCTGGGCCAGCGCGGGGATGGCGATGGTGCGGAGGCCGAAATCGGCCGCACCCAGGCCGAGATCGGCGCGCTGTCGCATCCCGACCGCCTGTTCCGGCCGTTCGGCGGCGGCGGCCGGATCGGTCGGCTGTTGCTGAACCGGCGCGTGGTCGATCATCTGGCGCGCGGCGGCTATACCTGCGTGCTGTGGAGCGCCGTCCCGCGAGACTTCGCGGATCCCGATGGCTGGGTCGATACGGCGCTGGCGCAATGCGCGGCGCAGGACTGGACGGTGCTGGTGATCCACGACCTGCCCAACGGCGCCATGCGCCACCTCGATGCATTCCTGTCGCGCGCCGGGGATGCGGGCCACCGCTTCCGTCAGGAGTTTCCCGACGCCTGCGTGCCGATCCGCCGTGGCCGGATCCGCGCGCCCCTCGATGGCATCGTTGCCGACGCAGCCTGACGCCCGGCGGGCGCTCGGCATCAGGATGTCGAGGATGCGTCGCGCTGGCGCCGCAGGCGCGGCCCGATCACCGTCCGGAACAGCAGGCTGCCGCCCAGCACCACCATGAATATCCGGAACAGGTGATGGGTGGCGACCATGGCGATGTCGGCATGCAGCGCCAGCCCCACCAGGCTCATCTCGGCAAAGCCGCCAGGCGCGTAGCTCAGGATGATGTCGTCGGTCGACATCCCGGTCAGCATGTGGCCGAGCCAGGCAAATCCGACGGCCAGCAGGATCAGCAGCAGGGCCGCCATCAGGCCGTAGAGCAGGTCGCGGATCACCTCGCCGAGCACCGCGCCGACGAAGCGGCAACCGATGGCCGAGCCGATCACCACCTGGGCCAGCGCCACCAGCTCGCCGGGCGGCCGCGAGGCGGTGACGCCGGTCACGTGGATGATGCCGCTCAGCAGCATCGGGCCGAACATCATGGCCGCCGGCATGCGGGCGCGCCGTGCCAGGAAGGCGCCGACGATGCCGCAGCCGATCAGGATGGCGACGTCGCGCACCGTCAGGTCGAAGGCGCGGCCGCCGGCCTGGAAGACCGACGTCGTCGTGCCATAGACCAGCCGGTACCAGACGGGAATCGTCATCACGACGGTGAGGATACGCACCGCGTGCATCAGCGCGATCACGCGCTCGCTGGCGCCGAATGCGGCGCCCAGGGTGATCATCTCGTTCAGCCCGCCGGGCATGGCGCAGAAATAGGAGGTGCTGGCTTCGTAGCGCCCGAAGCGGCGCAGGATGAAGTAGATCAGGCCGCCGCTGACCAGCGTGGCAACGACCAGGATGGCCATCGTCACCAGCCAGCGCGGTGTCTGGCCCAGCATGTGCGGCGAGAAACCGCTGCCCAGCAGCACGCCGAGCACCACCAGCATGCCCTGGCGCAGCTTGTTGGGCACGCCGATGCGCGCCCCCGACATCGCCGCCACGGTGCAGGCGACGCCGGCACCCATCATCCAGGCCAGCGGCATGCGCAGGAAGTTGAAGGCGATGCCGCCCACGGCACCGATCGCCAGCGCCAGAAGGACGGGCCGCCAGCCGGTGTAGCCGATGAAGCCGCGCGTGCCGCCCGTCGCTGCCGGTCGGTCGGGCGCCGGTCCGATATCGCCGGAACTCACGGCTGGAATTGCTCCTTGAGGATGCGCTCCTCAAGGTGATGCTCGGGATCGAACAGCAGCGTCAGCGAGTGATCGTGGTCTTCGGCGACGACCACCTGGACGACGTCCAGGACCTCGGTCGAGTCGGCGACGGCGCTGACCGGACGACGATCGGCCTCGAGCACCTCGAAGGTCACCGTCGCGGTGCGCGGCAGGATGGCGCCGCGCCAGCGCCGCGGCCGGAACGGACTGATCGGCGTCAGCGCCAGCAGGCCGGCGCCCAGCGGCAGGATCGGGCCGTGCGCCGAGAGGTTGTAGGCGGTCGAGCCGGCCGGCGTGGCGACCAGCACCCCGTCGCAGGCCAGCTCCTCGAGCCGGCGCTGGCCGTCGATCGAAATCGAGATCTTGGCCGTCTGCCGGCTCTGGCGCAGCAACGAGACCTCGTTGATGGCGCGCGCCACCATCGTGCGGCCGCGCACCGTCGTGGCCCGCATGATCAGGGGATTGAGCGACACCGCCTTGGCCTCGCGCAGCCGCTTCAGCAGGCCGGTCTCGCGGTAGGCGTTCATCAGGAAGCCGACGGTGCCGCGGTTCATGCCGAAGATCGGCGTGCCCTTGTCCATGAGCTCGTGCAGCGTGCGCAGCATCAGGCCGTCGCCGCCCAAGGCCACGACCACGTCGGCCCGGCCGACCGGCACCGAGGCGTAGCGTTGCCGCAGCCGACTGAGTGCGGCGCGCGCATCCGGCGTCGGCCCGGCGACAAAGGCAATGCGTGGTGACGTCATGGTGCGGGGAACGGGGGCGGTGGGGCGGGACGCCGACTCATGGCGCGGCGCAGTATAGCCAGCGATCACCCCGAAACCAGCGATTCGCGTGCCAGCCCGCGGCACGGGGACCGGCCGTCGACGCAAGGCTCGGTCGTGGCAGGCGCATGAGGTGGCTCAGCGCGCCGCCCACAGCATGCCGCGCTGCAGGATGGTGCGCATTTGCGGGACGTCGAACTCGCGCGCCACGTGGCCCAGGGAACTGTAGAACACGCGGCCCTGGCCATGGCGGCGCTTCCACACCACCGGCATGACCACGCCCTCGATCCACGGCGCGTGGTCGCCCGAGAACGTCGTGGTCGCCAGCACCTCGTTGGCCGGATCGACATGCATGTAGTACTGCTCGGAGCGATAGTCGAAGTCGTCGATCCCGGCCATGACCGGGTCGTCGCGTCGCGTGACGTTGACCCGGAAATCGATGATGCCGCCGGGGTGCGCCACCCATTGCCCGCCGCACATGAAGTGGTATTCGACGGCGTCGCGGAAGGCGTCGGCCATGCCGCCGTGGAAGCCGGCGAGGCCCACGCCGCCGCGCACGGCGCGCGACAGGTTCTCGGCCTCGGATCGCTCGATCCTGGACTGGGTGCAGATCGGCACGATCAGGCTCATGTCGGCGATCGCCGGATCAGCAAAGACCCGCGCCGAGGTCTCGATCGCGACACCGAATCCCTCGGCCTCGAGCATGCCGGCGACAATGGCGGCGCACGCCTCGGGCTCGTGCCCGCTCCAGCCGCCCCAGACGATCAGTGCCTGCCGCATCGCGTGCTCCCGTTTGCCTCAGCCCTCGTCGAGGGTGCCTGCCGCCAGACCGACGGGCAGCATCGCCGGCCGCTGCGGGCGGCTCTCGATGGTGATGTGGCGGCCGGCGTCGGCCGACGCCTGGAACGCCGCCATCACCTCCAGGACGTGGAACGCCAGATCGCCCGAGGCGCGATGCGGCCGTCCGCCGCGCAGCGCGTGCGCCATGTCGGCGACGCCGATACTGCGGTAGTTGCCGTCGGCGTAGCGATGCTGCGTCGGCGCGCTCGTCCAGCCGGCGCCGGCCCGGCCGATCATGATCTCGCCGTCGAAGCGGTTGGGATCGGGCACCAGCAGGCTGGCCTCGGTGCCGTAGAGCTCGATCGGCAGATGGCGGTGCGCCGGCACGTCGAAGCTCATGGCCATCGAGACGACGGCGCCGGATGCGAATTCCAGCGTGCCGGCGACATGGGTCGCAACCTCGACCGCCATCGTGGTGCCCTTCAGCGGCGCGCTGGTGATGGTGCGCTCGGCGCGCACGCGCGTGGCTGCGCCGGCGACGCGCGCCACCGGACCGAGCAGGTTGACCAGCGCCGTGATGTAGTAGGGCCCCATGTCGAGCATCGGCCCGCCGCCCTGCAGATAGTAGAAGGCCGGGTTGGGATGCCAGCTTTCGTGGCCCGGGCACATGAAGAACGCGGTGCCGGCGACCGGTCGGCCGATCGCGCCCTGGTCGACCAGCAGGCGGCAGGTCTGGTGCGCGCCGCCGAGAAATGTGTCCGGCGCGCAGCCGACGCGCAGGCCGCGGGCCTGTGCCGCGTCGCGCAGGCGGCGTGCCTCGGCCGGCGCAATAGCCATCGGCTTTTCCGAATACACGTGCTTGCCGGCGGCGATGGCGCTGAGGCCGACCGGCACGTGGGCCGCCGGCGTGGTGAGATTGACCACCAGCTCGATCGACGGATCGGCCAGCAGCGCCGCGACGCTCATCGCCCGCAGGCCGAAGGCATCGGCGCGCGCCTGTGCCGCTTCGGGGCGCAGGTCGGCGAGACCGCGAATGTCGAGGATGCCGAACGTGCGCGCCGCCTTGAGATACGCTTCGCTGATGTTGCCGCAACCGATGATGCCGATGCCGACGCGGTCCATCGCGACGTCTCCGCCGCCTACAGCCGCGTGACGCGCGCGTGCAGCAGCGCCGTGCGCCCGCCGCGCACTGCCGCCAGGCAGCGCGCCACGGCGGCCTCGACCTCGGCGGGGTCGGTCAGCAATTCGCCATAGGCGCCGGCCGCTTCGGCCACCTTGGCGAAGTTCATGTCCGGCACGAGACGCGCCTCGAATTCGTCGCTGGCCCGCGCCTCGCCGTCGGGGAAGACGCGCAACGTCGCCTCCTTGACCGCCGACCAGCCGCCATTGTCGAGCACGACGGTGAAGATCGGCAGGCCATGCTGCTTGGACACCGCCAGCATGGACTGCGGGTTGCTGAAATAGAACGTGCCGTCGCCGACGACCTGCACGACGGTGCGCTCGGGCTGCGCCAGCTTCATGCCCAGCGCCACGCCGCCTGAAAAGCCCAGGCCGCCGCCGGCCAGGCCGACCAGCGAACCGCCGACGCTGCGCGGGATCTGCGCGAAAACCGCCGGCGCGTTGCGGATCGCCTCGTTGAGCACGATGTCCTGCGGCCCGATGGCGCGGCCGATGGCGGCGCAGAGGAAATGAGGGTTGATGCGCCCGTCGCCGCCGGGATCGGCCGCCAGCTTGCGCGCATTGGCCTGCCGTGCGTCGTGCTCGGCCGCCAGCCGTGCCACGCGCCCGGCGGCGGCGGTGCGGAAGGCGTCGCCGGCGCGCGCTTTCAGGGCTTCCAGGATCTGCGCCAGGATGATGCCGCTGTCGCCCTGTAGCCGCAGGTCGCCGGGGAAGCTCCACATCGGGAAGCCGCGCTTTTCGGCGTCGACATCGATATGCGCCCACCAGGTCGCAGGATTCTCCGGCGTATCGCGCGGGATCCATGGCACGTCGACGTCGACCAGCAGGCCGACATCGGCCTCGGCGACGTGCGCGCCGGGCACGAAGCCGCCAAAGCAGGGCGAGTCGTGCGGGATGTTGAGATAGACCGGCCCGAAGGAGATGACGCGGATGCCGGCGAAGCGCGCCAGCGCGTCGAGCGTAGCCGCTGTCGCCGGATTGCGGCCGGCGTAGGCGGTGATCAGCAGCGGATTGCGCGCGCCCAGCAGGCGCTCGACGATCGCGTCGATGGTTGCCGGGTCGGCACCGCGGGCGGCCACGGCGCCGCGGCGGCGCGACAGATCGGCGCCGGCGGCGCTGTCGGGCCAGGACTCGATCAGCGTCTCGCGCGCGAACATCAGGTAGACCGGCCCCTTCGGGTCGCTGTGCGCCACGCCGTGCGCGCGACTGAGCGCCTC
The DNA here is from genome assembly GCA_026126245.1 of Alphaproteobacteria bacterium. Lineage (GTDB taxonomy): Bacteria > Pseudomonadota > Alphaproteobacteria > Reyranellales > Reyranellaceae > Vineibacter. The sequence goes on along the minus strand of JAHCJT010000232.1, from coordinate 1,532 downwards.
GCGCGCGACGACGCCGGACGGCAGGTTGTACTCCCATTTCACGTAGGGCCGCACGACGCTGGCCTGGTCGAACGGCTCCTGCACGAAGTTGACGTAGGTGTCGCGCGAACCCGGCAGCTCGCCGCGCGTCGTGAACGGCGCGCGGCCGGCCATCAGCAACAGCGGCAGGCGGGCGCGGAACAGGTTGTGCAGGCCCATGGCGGCGTTGGCGGTGCCGGCATCGACATGCACCAGCACCGCCTGGCCGCGGCCGGTGGCGATGGCGTAGCCGGCCGCCATGTGCACGGCAGTGTTCTCGTGCGGGCAGAGCACGGTTTTCGGCATCGGCCGGCCGAGGCGGCGGCGGCGCGCCATCTCCTCGATCAGCGGCGCATGGTCGGTGCCGAGATTGCAGAAGAGATACTCGATGCCGATCTCGTTCAGACCCTCGAGGACGTAGTGCGCGGTACTCTGGCGGGTCTCGTTGGTGGTCATCGCATGCGCCTATACGGCTTGCTCGCTTGTGTCGCGGCGGCGCCGGCAGATCGCTGCCTTGCGATACACGGACCCGCCGTCCGTCACTGCGGCGCCGGCCACGGCTTCTGCGCCGGGCGGCGCTGCTCGTACCAGCGCGCCAGCTGCAGCACGCCGAGATCGTCGAAGCGCCGTCCCACGATCTGCAGGCCGATCGGCAGGCCGCCGTTGGTGTAGCCGCAGTTGATCGAGGCCGCCGGCTGCTCCGACATGTTCCACACCACCGTGAAGCCGATATGCTCCAGCGGCCGCGCCGAATCGTTGGTCGGGCAGGGCAGTTCGGCGGCATAGGCCGGCATCGGCGCGGTCGGCGACAGCACGAAATCGAACGGCGCACAGGCGGCGGCGGCCTGCTTGCGCATCTCCATGATGCGGTTGACGCCGCGCACCACGTCGACCGACGACAGCTGCAGCGCCTTGCGCGCCCAGCCGGCGATGAACGGCAGGATCTTCACGCGCGTCTCCGGCGGCAGGCGCACGATGTCGTCCCAGGCGCGGGCCCGCCAGAAATCATCGAGGCCGTCGAACATGTCGCGCGTCAGGATCGGCTTCATCGGCGCCACCTTGGCGCCGGCCTTGGCGAACAGCCGGGCGGCCGCCTCGACGACGGCCTTGACCTCCGGCTCGACCGGCAGGCCGTAGCCGGCGTCGAGCTGCAGGCCGATCTTCAGGCCCTTCACTTCGCGTTCGACCTTGTTCCAGGCGATCTTCTGCGGCGGCAGGCTCATGTGGTCGCGCGCGTCGGGCTGCGACAACACGCTCATCAGCAGCGCGCTGTCCTGCACCGTGCGGGTCATCGGGCCGGCAACGCGACCGATATAGGGCGGATCGATGGGGACGCGGCCCAGCGAGGGCTTCAGGCCGAAGATGCCGCACCAGCCGGCCGGCAACCGGATCGAGCCGCCAATGTCAGTGCCGATATGCAGCGGCCCGTAGCCGGCCGCCGCGGCGGCACCGGCGCCGGCGCTCGAACCGCCGGGATTATTCGACAGGTCCCAGGGGTTGCGTGTCAGCGGATG
>JAHCJT010000231.1 GCA_026126245.1 Alphaproteobacteria bacterium | reverse complement strand
GCGCAGCGTATAGCGGAAAATCACCCGCCGCTCGCGCAGGCCCATCGCGCGGGCGGTGTCGACATACTCCTTGCTGAGCTCGTCGAGCATGCTGGACCGCGTGAGGCGGGTCGTGAAGGCGGCCTGGCGGAAGCCGATGGCGGCCGCCGGCAGGATCAGGAACTTCAGGCTGCCCCAGAAGTCGACGAACGGGCTGACGTAGCCGGACGAGGGCAGCCAGCCGAGATACAGCGAGAAGAACAACACGCAGAGGATCGCGAACCAGAACTCGGGGATCGATATCCCGGCCAGCGACGTCACCTGCGCCGTGTAGTCGACGGCCGTATTGCGGCGCACGGCGGCGAAGGTACCGAGCGGCACCGCAATCAGCATGGAGAACGCGATCCCGACGACGGCGAGATACACCGTGGCCGGGATCCGGCTCAGCAGCTCGGTCGAGATCGGTCGTCTCGTGACCAGTGAGTTGCCGAAGTCGAATTGCACGGCACGGCCGAGCCAGCGCACGTAACGCTCGTACACCGGCCGGTCGAGACCGTACTCCTTGGCCAGGATCTCGCGCGTCTCTGCGTCGTCGCCGCCCTCGGTACCGATCAGCGTGTCGACGATGGAGCCCGGCAGCAGTTCGATGAAACCGAACACCGCCACCGTCAACACCAGGATGACGGGGACGAGCTGGGCGATGCGCCGCAGTATGTAAGCGAGCATCGCCCCCTCCCGTCCGGCGTCAGCCTTCGATCCAGGTGCGGCGCATGCCGCCGCCGGCGTAGCTCCACGGCCCCGAGAAGGACGGCGCGTAGCCCTTCACCCGGGCCCTATTGCCGGCCGACAGCGTCGGTACGTAGTGCGTATAGAGCATCGGCAGGTCGCGGTTCACCAGCGACTCGACGTCGGCGTACATCTGCTTGCGCTTGGCCCGGTCGCGTACCTTGCTCGCGGCGTGGATCAGCTGGTCCGCCTTCTCGTTCTTGTAGCCGATGCGGCGGCGGTTCTCCGGCGCGCTCGACAGCACGTTGCGGGCGAACCAGCCGTCGGGATCGAGGCGATAGCTGTTGGCCGTCGAATCGATGTTGAAGTCGCCCTTGGCGATCTTCTCATTCATCACCGGCGTCGGCAGGATCTCCAGCATCACGTTGAAGCCGGCATCCTTCAGCATCGCGTGCACCAGTTCGCCCGACTGTTGCATATAGGCGAAGGTGTCGTTGGCGATGATGGTGAACTTCTGGTCGCCACCCTTCGCCTTCTTGCGCAGCGCCTTGGCCTTGTCGAGATCGAACTTCGGCCACGACTCGATGCCGTCCGAATGCCAGGGGCTGGCGGGGCTGTAGAAGCCGGTGGCGACCGTGCTCAGCTCGTTGAACACCGCCTGGTGGATGCCCTCGTGGTCGATGGCATGCGAGATGGCCTGGCGAAGCAGCAGCGCGTCGGGATTGTCCTTCTCCGACAGCAGGCCGTTCTTCAGATTGAAGAACATCATCGCTGTGCCGACCTGCGGCACAGGCCAGGTCTCGTACGCCTTGCCGTGCTCCTTCTTGAAGGCCGGCACGTCGGCGTAGGGCATGTTGTCGATGAGATCGACCTCGCCCGTGCGCAGGGCGGTGAGGCGCACGCGATCTTCCTTCTTCGGCCGCCCGATCAGGCTGTCGAGGTAGGGCAGCGAATTGCCTTCGGCATCCGTCTCGTAGAAATTCTCGAACCGCTCCAGTTCGGTGAGATCGAGGCGACGCCACGACTTGAACTTGAAGGGCCCGCAATTGACGGGATGCGTGTCGGCCTTGTCGACCGCGCCCGGCGCCATCAGGTTCACCGGGTAGTAGACGAGATTGACGTCGAGCGCCGCGTGCGGCTCCTTCAGATGGAACTGCACGGTAGTCTTGTCGTCCACCGTGACCCGCTCGACGTCGGACAACACCGAGCGGGTGAAGGCGTGGCCGATCTTGGGATCCTTGATGCGCTCGATGTTCCACTTGACCGATTCGGCGTCGACCGTCTGTCCGTTGTGGTACTCGGCGCCGCGGCGCAGCTTGAACGTCCAGGTCTTGAGATCAGACGAGGGTTCCCACGACTCGGCGATGCCGGGCTTGGGCTCCATCTTGTCGTCGAAATCCACCAGACCGGCCGTGATGCCGGCCAGCGGGTGAGAGGTGAAATAGATAATGTTGCGGTGCGTATCGAGACCGACGGAATCGTCGCGCGTGCCGAAGCGCAGCGTGCCGCCCCGCTTGGGATGCTTCTTGCCGGCCTTGGCAGGCTGCGACAGACCAACGATCGCGGCGCCTGCCAGGGCCGTGGTCGTTGCCAAAAACTCACGCCGTGTTCGTTCGGTGCCCGCTTTCTTTACTGCGTCTGACATGGACGTCACCTCCCTGTGGTGATTTTCGGGGCCGAATGTGGCTATGTGGTTGTGGGGTTACGCTATTCGACCCTCCGTCTGGATTGGTGCACGCCGGCGCCGACTCCCCCTGGGGAGTCCCAACTTCGGCGCGCCTGCCCGGCTTGCGCGACCGGTGATCAAAGGGTGCCGATTTTGCTGGCGCAGGTCAACCGGTGCTGACGCGCGGCACTTCGGTTGTGTGGCGCCCCGCGGGTGGAAGCGGAACACAACCGTAACGCTGCCGGACAAGGCACAGTCGAGCACCTGTTCGCGGCACCTCTTGAGAGGCCGGCCGATCTGCGTTAGGTGTCTGCCGCCTCGCGCCGCCACCTGTTGGTCGACACCGCTGCAGGAGCGCGGCTCCTGTCAACGATCCGGGATCTGGCTCGCGTGGCCGCTCTGCCAGCTCGTCCCTGGAGAGCGTTGATCCCAGCGTCTTCAGGCGGTTAGGGACCGCATCCGAGGTGGTGGGGCGTAGCCAAGCGGTAAGGCAGCGGATTTTGATTCCGCCATACCCAGGTTCGAATCCTGGCGCCCCAGCCATCCCAGATCACACCCCCGTCCGGTGCCCCTGACGCAATGCGATGCCGTCAGGTCGACTTGCGCAGCAGGCTCCAGATCCAGCCCAGGATGGTGAGCACCAGGATGGGATAAGCGAAGAACGGCAAGGGTGACGTCATCGGCGTCAACGGTTCGCCCCAGAAGATGCGCAGCGACGTGATGACGAAGAGTAGCGCCGCCACGGCGCCGAGCAGCCGCACGACAAGCGGGAAACGCGCCGGGATGCTGATCAACAGGAGCGCAGTGGCCCACAAGGCGGTGCCGGCGGCAAATGCTGGAACGCTGCCGGCGGTACCGGCAGCGGTCCCCGACAGCAGGACGCCTTCGCCAATCGCGAAGACGAGAAAACCGGCAGCGACGAGATCGTCACCCGATCTGAAGAATTTCAGGCAGAGCAGGCTCGAAGCCATGACCAGGCCGGCGGCGTCGATCGCCCAGAGGACCTGCTGAACATACGGCTGATCCACCATGCTTCCGGCCATGCCGAGTGCGGCACCCGAGGCAAGGCCGAAAGCGGCCAGGAGATCAAGGTGACGACTCATGACGCGCCTCATGAGATTAGGCAGACTGTCTGGATGATGGCCGGGGTAGTAACTGACCTTGCATGTTCGCGGCAAGGTCCACCATCGTCATCTTCCTGTGGTCAGCGTCGCGCACCGCTGCCGGTCATGCGCCGGGCGTGCGAGCGATATGCGAGCCCCAGCCGCGTGTCGCGACCGTCGCCGGCGGTCAGCAGATCGTCGGCCGGCGCGTAGCGACGCAGCAGCTCGTCCTCGATCGATGCATGCGGCAGCTGCGCGCCATCGGCCAGCACATGGATGACCGCATGGCCGCGCGCGACGAGCCGTGGCGCGATCAGCAGGGCGCGGTGGCAGTCCATGGGCGCCTTTTCGGCGCACATCAGCGCGACGCGCCGGCGGGCACCTTCACGCGCGACGCGGTCGAGGCCGGCGGCGAACGTCGCCGTCGCGGCCACCAGCTCGTAGTCGACCGCACCGTCGCGGCGCACGGCCGGATCCCTCGGCTTGCCGCCCAGCGCATCGCCCAGGAAGACGTAGCCGATGCCGCCGGCGGCCAGTGCTGCTTCCAGCCGGGCGCGACCGAACTGCGGGGAAAACCGCGATTGCGGCACGGAACGCACATCGAGGACCGCCTCGATGCCGGCACCGCGCAGCAGCGCCTGGAAGTGCTCGATCGGATGAGTCGAGTGGCCGATGCTGTAGATGGTCGCGGGCGAGACGGTGTTCTCGGGCATGGAGTCGCGCTATGTCCACGATACGCTGTCGACCATAGCCGGCCGCTGGCGCCGCGACGAGGGAACCTTTGCCCGATCCGACATCCGCCGACCCGCCGCCCGGTTTCGTCGCGTTGCCGGCCCGTGGCGGCTTCACCGAACGCAACGGACCCTGGTTCGAGAAGGTCGGGTCCGACGGCCAGGTGCTGCGCGGCCTGCGCGTGCTGCCGCGCCACCTCAACGCGCTGGGCATCGTGCACGGCGGCCTGCTGACGGCCTTCCTCGACGCCGCCATGGGGGCGGCCGCATGGCGCGCCTCGGGCCGCCGCTGCGTCACCCTGACGCTCAGCGTCGAGTTCCTCAGCCACGGCCGGCCAGGCGACTGGATCGAGGCCGAGGCCCATTGTGCCGGCTTCGATTCGCAGGTGGCGCATGTCAGCGGCCGACTTTATGGTCGCCGCCATTCGATCATGACCGGACAGGGGCTCTTCGCGCTGCTGCGGGCCGGCCGCGCGCTCAAGACCCTGCCGTCCGACCACGATCCATCCGACGTCGAGATTTCCCAGGACTGACAGACATGAATGCACCGGTGTCCGGCCTCGAATTGAAGTCCATTCCCGTCGATCCGCCGCCGGGCTTCAAGCTGATCAATTTCCAGCGCGACTCGACGGTGATCAATTTCAACACCCATGTCGGGCCGCTGTACTACCGGCGCGGCGAGAAGGGCACGCGCGACGAGTTCGTGATGGGCCTGCGGGTGCAGCCCTACATGTGCAATCCGGCCGGCACCTTGCACGGCGGCATGATGATGACGGTGGCCGACCTGATCGGCGGCATGGGCGCCACCATCCTCGCCGGCATTCGCGGCAAGTTCGTGCCGACCGTCAGCATGACCTTCGACTTCGTGGCGCCGGCCCGGGCCGGCGACTGGGTCGAGGGCCGCGCCGAGCTGGTGCGCGCCACCCGATCGCTGCTCTTTTCGCACATCTACCTGACGGTCGGTGACACCAAGATCCTGCGCGCCAGCTGTATCGTGAAGGTGCCGTCGGGCGAGGGCTGGATGGCTGACCAGGGCCGCGCCGCGAAGGAGTAGGGCACATTCCGCGCAGGTAGAATCGCGCTTCCTGTCATCCTGAGCGCAGCGAAGGATCTTGCGGTGATTCGGCCGCAGAGTGGTGGTGCCGGGTAATCATCAGCGACTTTGCGCCTTGAACCTGGCACCGCAGGGTCCTTCGCTGCGCTCAGGACGACGCTCAACGTCGCCGAACGTCATCTGCGATCTCCGCACACCGGCGCACAACGTGCTCTGCCTGTGCCGCCAGCGTTATGCCGCGCGCCGCGGCGCCGCCAGCGCCGGGTCGACGGCGCCGAACACCCTGACCAGCGCCCGCCGGCCTTCGGGCGTCAGGATCACCATGCGGCCGCGCCGGCTGCGCACCGTCCAGCCCTTGCGGAAAAAGAGGTCGGCGATGGCGGCGCCGAAGGCGCCGGCGATATGCGGCCGCCGCTCGCTCCAGTCCAGGCACTGGCGCGCGAAATGGCGCCGGCCGGCGGCGGAAGCCGCGCGCGCCGCTTCGATGTCGATGCCGACCCGCCGGCAGAAATGCTCGCCGTGCTCGGTGACGTGCCAGTCCTTGCCCGGCGCCGGCTCGATGACGCTTTCATGCGTCAGCGCGTCGGTCACGGCCATGCCGACCTGGCCGGCGAGGTGGTCGTAGCAGGTGCGGCAGAAGCGCAGGTCGGGATCGCGCCGCCACGCCGCGCTGGCCGGCGCCTGCGGCGGCTGCACGGCGTGCGGGCCGGCGATCGCGCCGATCGCCTCGATGGCGTCGGCCACCGCCGGGCCGGCGATGCGGTAGAAGCGGTTGCGGCCCTGCGGGTGGACCTCCAGCAGGCCGGCGGCCACCAGCTTGGCGAGATGGCCGCTGGCGGTCTGCGGCATGATGCGCGCCTCCAGCGCCAGCTCGCTGGCCGGCCGGGCGCGGCCGTCCATCAGCGCCAGCAGCATGCCGGCGCGCGCCGGATCGCCGATCAAGGCCGCGATCTCGGCCAGGGCATTCGTCGTCGGCATTATTCGGTCTCCATCGAACAATGTCCGCAGTATAGCGCGGGCGGCCGGCCAATGCTTCGGCCATCGTCGAATTGGGCCGGCGGCCATCTTCCACATGGGCAAGCGGGCCGCGCCGCGGCATGCTCGCCGTCGATTGCCGGGAGGCGCGCTTGAGCCAGACGCAGGCAGAACCGCTCGCCGGCGCCGCGCCGCACATTCCATTTCCCGCGATCGGGTCAGACCCCGTGCGCGCCGGCAACCACGTGCGGCCGCTGGTCGACGGCCAGGCCGCCTTCCGCCGCATCTGTGCCGCGATCGAGGGCGCGCAGCACAGCGTCTGGCTCACCGTCGCCTTCCTGGCACCCGACTTCGAGATGCCGGACGGCCGCGGATCGCTGTTCGACGTGCTGGACCGCGCCGTAGCGCGGCACCTGGACGTGCGCGTTATCTTCTGGCGCCACAATGCCGAGAGCGCCGGCTACGGCCTCACGTTCAGCGGCACGCCGGCCGAGCGCGCCGCGCTGCGGGCGCGCGCCTCGCGCATCCAGATGCGCTGGGACCGGGCGCACGACGCCTATTGCCAGCACCAGAAGATGTGGCTGATCGATGCCGGCCAGCGGCACGAAACGGCCTTCGTCGGCGGGATGAACCTGCGTCCGGCGTATCTGGCCTCGCCGGGCCACGCCGGCGGCCGGATCCACGATGTCTACGTCGAGGTGGCCGGACCGGCGGCGAGCGACGTGCACCACAATTTCGCGCAGCGCTGGAACGAGGCGAGCGAACGCCTGGGAGACGACGGCGTATGGGCGCATGACGGCGGCGAGACGATGGCGTTCCCGGTGCGTCTGTCCGGGACGCGCGGCCGAAGCCTGGTCCAGATCCAGCGCACCGTGCATGCCGGTCGCTACACCGATGGCCGTCCCAGCCCGGACGGTCAGCCTTTCGATATCGCCGGCGGCGAGCAGTCGATTCTCGCCCAGTACCTGCAGGCGATCGATGCCGCCCGCCGCACGATCTATATCGAGAACCAGGCGATCCCCATCCCGGCCGTCGCTGCCCGGATCGAGGCGGCGCTGACGCGCGGTGTCGAGGTGGTCGTCCTGGTGCCGGCTGACCCGGAGGAACGCGTGCGCCGCGCGCGACGGCAACCGGAGAATCAGTCGGGCTTTGCGCATCTCGTCGCGCTGGGCCGCCACGCGCACTTTGCGCTGGCGGGAATTGCCGCGCCCGACGGCCGGAGTGGCCGCGCCGACGTTTACGTGCACAGCAAGATGATGCTGATCGACGATGCCTGGGCGACAATCGG
>JAHCJT010000230.1 GCA_026126245.1 Alphaproteobacteria bacterium | reverse complement strand
GCAGCAAGGGGGCGATCAACGCCACGCTGATGGCCCTGGGCGTGATCTCCACGCCGCTGGAGATCATGTACACCGAGACGGCGGTGATCATCGGTATCGCCGCCGTCAACCTGCCGTTCATGGTGCTGTCGCTGCAGAGCGTCATCGAGGGCATCAGCCGCGACGTCGAGGAGGCTGCCTTCAGCCTCGGCGCCAACCCGTTCGCCATGGTCCGCCGCGTGCTGTGGCCGTTGGCTTTGCCCGGCGTGCTGGCCGGCACGATCCTCACCTTCATCCTCGGCATGAACGCCTACGCGACGCCGGTGCTGCTGGGCGGGCCGAAATTCCAGATGATGGGGCCGCTGGTCTACGGCCAGTTCGCCGGCGTCAACAACTGGCCGTTCGGCGCCGCCATCTCGTTCATCCTGATGACCGCCACCCTGCTGCTGACCGTAACGGCCAACCTGATCGTGCAGCGCAGGTACCGGCGGTAGACGGTCCGCGACAGTGACGGGCCGGACCTATTTCGGCGGCTTGTCGGTGAAGCGCGGCGGCGGGTTGCCGGCCAGGCAGCCGGGCGCGCGATTGGGATCGGGCGTGGCGACGAACTGGGCGAGCAGCATTTCGGCGCAGGCGTCGTTGGCCGTGACGGCATGGCCCATGGCGCGGAATTCGACATGGCGCGCGTTGGGCAGGTGCTGCCGCGCAGCCTCGGCCCAGGTCGAGGGCGTCAGCCAGTCGTAGGAGCCGCTCAGCAGCAGGGTGGGGATCCTGCTGTCGACCGGCTGCCGCTCGGAAGGCTCGGCCGGCGGCACCCGCCAGATCGGGCACAGGGCGGGGCCGGTATTGGCGCGCGCCACCAGACCGTAGATGCCGGCGTCGGCAATCGAGCGCTCGCGCGCCGGCCGGTCGAGAAACGCCGTCGTTTCGCGGCATTCGATGGAATAGTACAGCCCGCCCATCTCCTCGATCGGCGCCTCGACGATGCCGCCCTCGGTGGTTTCCAGATCCTCGGCGAAGAACCGCAGCGCCGCGTAGTTGCCGGCCGCGGCGCGGGCGATCGTGGTCGGCAGCTTGCCGATGTCCTCGCCGCCCAGCCGCATCACGTGCAGCAGCACCAGCAACGCCTTGGTGCCGTCGATCGCCACCGTGGTCTTTCCACCGGACAGTTTCAGGCGCAGCCGCACCGGCGTGCGGTCGAGGCGCGCCACCAGTGTCTCCAGATCGCCACGCAGGTTCGGGTACTTGCGCGCGCACCAGGCATCGGCGGCGCACTCCAGGAACAGCCGGTTGAAAGCGCGACGGACCGCGTCGGCCTCCTCCTGATCGCCGTTGACGTGCGGCGGATAGACCGAATCGAGAATGGCGGCGCGCACCAGGGCCGGATGACGGCGCATCACCTCGAGCGCCCAGCGCGTGCCATAGCTGACGCCGTAAAGGTTGACCTTGGACAGTTCCAGTGCCCGCACGAGGTCGGCGACGTCGTCAGCCAGGGCGGGCGTGCTGTACTGCGTCACGTCGATGCCGCGGCGGTCCAGCTCGGCCCGGCACCGCTCCATCGCCCGGCGCTCGTCCTCGACGACGTCGAACCGCCCGACGAAGCGCGACAGCAGCGACTTGGGGCTGGCGACATCATCGCAGGTCAGTGCCGGTCGCGAGAGCTGCGCGCCGCGCTGGCCGATGAAAATGAAGTCGCGGCCGCGCCGGATGGTGGCGGTCGACTTCCACCAGTCGCCGTCCTTCAGCGGGTCGATGCCGGGTGCCGGGGCCGCCAGCGGCGCCTCGCCGGGCCCGCCAGACAGGTAGATCACCGGGTCCGGCTGCTTGTTCGCGCTGACGGATTTCAGGACCGCGACCGGGAGTTTCACCACGCGGCCGCCTGGCGCCGCCCGGTTCTCGGCAACGCTCAACAGGTAGCATTTGGCGCTGGCGCCGCGCGGCGTTTTGAACCAGCACCGGTGCGCTTCCAGCCGCGGCGGGGTCTGGGCGATTGCCGGGGAAACGGTCGCGCTCCACCCCAGGCACAGGCTGACCAAGACCAAGCGCAGGCGAACGGACCACCGACTCATGCCATGCCTATCGTCCGGCGCCGGCGCCAAGTCAACAGCCGGCCGGGGGTGGCGGGCCCGCAGCGATTCGCGGTCGGCGACCGTCAAGAAAACTTGTCCTTACGTTAGGTCGATTTAGTTGCATATACACCTGAATCCCGCCACATGGGGCAACGAGCCGGCGCCTGACCGGTTCGGGCGTGACCGGGGTCAGGGAGACAGACATGCGGCGCGAGTGGTGGGTTCCGGTGGTTTGCGGTGCCGTCATCCTGACCATCGGTCTGGGTGCCCGCCAGAGTTTCGGCATCTTCCAGAAGCCGATCGCCGCTGACCTGCAGGTCGGCCGGGAGCTGTGGTCGTTCGGCAATGCCATTGCGATGCTGCTGACGGGCGCCCTCGCGCCCTTCGTGGGCGGCGTCGAGCGGCGCCTGGGCGCGGTCCGTACCGTTGCCGCAGGCGGCGTGCTCTACGTGCTCGGCATGGCGACCATCGGTTGGTCGAATGAGGGCGTGCTGCTGATCCTGGGCAACGCCCTGACCGGCGTCGGCACGGCGGCGGCGGGCTTCGGGCCGATCTTCGCCGTCGTCAACCGGGCGGCGCCGCTGGCCAAGCGCTCGCTGGCGCTGGGCATCACCACTGCCGGGGGCTCGTTTGGCCAGTTTGCCGTCGTGCCGTTCGCCAGCATCCTTCTCGACCGGCTGGGCGACTGGCACGCCACGATCCTGATCCTTGCCGCCGCGTCGGCGGTCATGATCCCGCTCGCCTGGGGACTGCGTGAGGCGCGGCCGGAATCGACCGCGCTTGGCGCCGGCGCGCCGGTGTCGCAGGGGTTGCGCGCGGCGCTCAGCGAGGCCTTCGCCACGCCGGGTTTCTGGCTGCTCACGCTGGGCTTCTTCGTCTGCGGCTTCCATGTCTCGTTCGTCGGCCTGCATCTGCCGCCCTATATCTCCGACAAGGGTGTCGGCATGGTTCTGCTGGGTCGCCAGATCTCGCCCGCCGAGCTGGGCGGCTGGGCGGTGGCGCTGGTCGGCCTGTTCAACATCGTCGGCGCCATCCTGTGGGGCTGGCTGGGCGGCCGGCACGCGCGCAAGGACATGCTGGCGCTGCTTTATTTCCTGCGCGCGCTGGCCTTCATCGGCTTCCTTCTGCTGCCGACCTCGGCGGCGTCGATCCTGCTGTTCGCCGCCACCCTGGGCTTCTTGTGGTTGGGCACGGTGCCGCTGACCAGCGGTCTGGTGGCCTATATGTTTGGCCCCACCCACATGTCGATGTTGTGGGGCATCGTCTTCTTCAGCCACCAGGTCGGCAGTTTTCTCGGCGGCTGGGGTGGCGGCCGGCTCTACGACCTGCAGGGCAACTACGACCTGATGTGGTGGATCGCGGTCGGCCTGGGCCTGCTTGCCACCCTGATCCACCTGCCGATCCGCGAGGTGCCCGTCGCCCGGCTTGCGGCGCGGCCGGCCTAGGTGGAAACTGCTGCCATGTCCAGTCGGTTGCTTTCCCTGTCGCGGATCGACCTGCCTGCCGCACCGGCACGGTCGGCGCCGGTCGGATCGGGCTGATGTCGCCGCTGCTGTTGATCTCGATCGGCGGCGCCATGGCGGCGGTGGCGATCGGCGCCACGTGGCTCTGGATGACCCGCGGCGCCGCCATCCTGCTCGATATCGGCCAGGTGTTCTGCTTCTGACTCCGCACCGAGCGTCCGCCGCTCAGAGGATGAACTTGCTGAGGTCGGCGTTCTTGGCCAGCACGCTGACGCGCTCGCGGACGTAGGCGGCGTCGATGGCGATGGTATCGCCGGGACGGTCCGAGGCCGTGAAGCTGATCTCCTCGAGCAGCTTTTCCATCACCGTGTGCAGACGACGGGCGCCGATGTTCTCGACGGCACCGTTGATTTCGGCCGCCAGCCGCGCCAGCTCGTCGATGGCGTCGTCGCGAAACTCGAGGTTCACCTTCTCCGTCGCCAGCAGCGCCTTGTATTGTTTCAGCAGGCTCGCCTCCGGCTCGACCAGGATGCGGCGGAAATCGTCTTGCGTGAGGCCCTTCAGCGTGACGCGGATCGGCAGCCGGCCCTGCAGTTCGGGCAGCAGGTCGGCCGGTTTGGCGAGGTGGAAGGCGCCGGAGCATATGAACAGCACATGGTCGGTCTTGACCGGCCCGTGCTTGGTGTTGACCGTCGTGCCCTCGATCAGCGGCAGCAGGTCGCGCTGCACGCCCTCGCGCGAGACGTCGGCGCCGCCGCGGAATTCCGCGCCGCGGGCGCAGATCTTGTCGAGCTCGTCGATGAAGACGATGCCGTTCTGCTCGACCGCCTCGCGCGCGTCGCGCACGACGCGCTCCTGATCGAGCAGCCTGTCGCTCTCCTCGCGCATCAGGATGTCGTAGGACTCCGACACCGTCAGCTTGCGCTTCTTGGTCCGGCCGCCGAACGCCTTGCCCAGCATTTCGCCGATGTTCATGACGCCGATCTGGCCGCCGGGCATGCCCGGGATCTCGAACGTCGCCGGACCGCCGCTGTCGGCCACCTCGACCTCAATCTCGCGCTCGGCCAGCTGACCGTCGCGCAGCTTCTGGCGGAAGCGCGTGCGGGTGTCGGCGGTGGCGGTCGGCCCGCACAGTGCGTCAAGCACGCGGTCCTCGGCCGCCAGCTCGGCCTTGGCCTGCACGTCCTTGCGCATGCGTTCGCGGACCAGCTCGATGCCGACCTCGATGAGGTCGCGCACGATCTGCTCGACGTCGCGCCCGACATAACCGACCTCGGTGAACTTGGTGGCCTCGACCTTCAGGAATGGCGCGCCGGCCAGCCTGGCCAGACGCCGCGCGATCTCGGTCTTGCCGCAGCCGGTCGGGCCGATCATCAGGATGTTCTTGGGCAGCACTTCCTCGCGCAGGGCGGCCGACAGCTGCTGGCGGCGCCAGCGGTTGCGCAGCGCAATGGCGACGGCCTTCTTGGCGTCGTTCTGGCCGACGATGTGCCGGTCCAGCTCGGAGACGATCTCACGGGGGGAAAACTCGCTCATTCAATCCTCGGCTCGCGCCCGGCCGACGGCGCGGCTGCAGCGCGCCGCCGTCAGGCCACCTGCAAAGATGGTCCTAGAGCGTCTCCACCACCACGTTGGTGTTGGTGTAGACGCAGATGTCGGCGGCGATCTTCATCGCCTTGCGGGCGATGGTCTCGGCATCCAGCCCGTCGACGTCGATCAGTGCCCGGGCCGCCGCCAGGGCGTAGTTGCCGCCCGAGCCGATGCCGATCAGCCCGTCATCGGGTTCCAGCACGTCGCCGGTGCCGGTCAGCACCAGCGACGCCGTCTTGTCGGCGACCGCCATCATGGCTTCCAGGCGGCGCAGATAGCGGTCGGTGCGCCAGTCCTTGGCCAGCTCGACGCAGGCGCGGGTGAGCTGGCCGGGATACTGCTCCAGCTTGGCTTCCAGGCGTTCGAACAGCGTAAAGGCATCGGCCGTCGCGCCGGCGAAGCCGCCGACGATCGAACCGTCGCCCAGCCGCCGCACCTTGCGCGCATTGGCCTTGATCACGGTCTGGCCAACGCTGACCTGGCCGTCGCCGGCCATCACGATCTGGCCGTTCTTGCGCACGCTGAGGATCGTGGTGCCGTGCCACACCGGCGTTTGTGAGTCGGACATGGCCCCTAGATAGGCAGCCGCCGGGACGATTGAAAGTCCCTTGAAGCTACCGTGGCCTGCGGCGCCGGCCCGCGCGTCAGCCCTTCGCCAGGCGCCGGAAGAAGTCGGTGCTGGCGGCGTCGACCGGGAAGAAGGTCTCGATGCGGATTTCCTGCAGCGTGACGTCCTGTGGCGTGCCCAGGGTCGATATGGTGGTCATGACCCGGATGTCCTGTCCGTCCTTGGCGAAATGCAGCGCCAGGATGGGCGACAGGCTGTCGTCGGGCCGCACGTCGCGCCACGAGGTCGGCATGTCGGGATAGCCCGACAGTTCGTCGAGGAACGCCTTGGCCTCGGCGTCCAGGCCGTTCAGCGCCAGCTCGGCGGCGGTGCGTGTCATCAGGTAGTGCGCCACGTCCGGCCAATTGGCGAGGTAGGGCCGCAGGCCCTGCGGTGACAGTGTCAGCCGCAGCAGGTTGACCGGCCCGCTTGCCGCGGCGGCGCGCGCGCCCATCAGGAAGCCGACCAGCCGCGTGGTCGCCGTGTTGCCCATCAGGATGTTGAACAGCCGGTCGACGACGATGGCCGGGTAGGGTTCCTGATGTGCCAGGATATGGTCGATCGCCTGGCGCACGTCGGCCAGTTCCGGCGCCGAGAGGTTGCTCTGGCGGTAGACGGGCGCGAAGCCGGCGGCCAGCAGGAGCTGGTTCTGGTGCCGCAACGGCACGTCCAGCGACACCGCCAGATGAACCACCATCTCGCGACTGGGCCGGGCGCGGCCCGACTCCAGGAAGCTCACGTGACGCTGCGAGACGCCACTGCGCAGGGCCAGCTCGAGCTGGCTGGCGCCGCGCCGCCGCCGCCAGTCGCGCAGCAGCAGGCCGAAGGGGGCGCGCGGGGCGCCGGAATCGCGATCGGAGGCAAGGCTCATCGTACCGATCCACTGGAGAACGGACCCACCGGGTCCACGCCGCATCGAGGACGAAACATGTTCTCCATAGCACTCCGCATCGCGTCGCTCGATTATCCGGCGCGTAATTGCGGAGGGCGCGCTTCGAGCGCTTCATCGGCACCGTCAATCGATGGAGGTGCAGATGGTCAATGGATCGGAAGCGGGCTTGCTGCGCTCGACACTGATGGTCAACGTCGTGTTTTCCGAGCTGTGCGGTGCGGCGTTTCTGCTGTTCGGCGGCACGCTCGCCGAGTCGCTGGCGCCGGGTCTGGGCACGGCCGGACCCTGGCTGGTGCGGGCACTCGGCCTGGGATTGATGTGCTTCGCGCTGCTGGTCTGGCTGGTGGCGCGGGCCGGCACGCTCTCGGTCGGCTACGTCCACCTGATCGTGGTTGCCGACATCGTCTGGGTGGCGGCCAGCGTCGATGCCCTGGCGTTCGCCGCGCATACCCTGACCGGCGCCGGGATCGCCGTGGTGGCCACCATCGCCGCGATCGTCGCGGTGATCGCCATCTTCGAGCATCTCGGACTGGTGCGTGCCCTGACCGCCGGCGGCCGCGTCCCGGCGTGAGGTTTCCGCACTTTCCAGTGGCGCGGGGAATCTGGCCCGAACGGCCGTAAAGGGGCCCGGCGCGGCGGCTCGGCCGGCGCGGCCGTGTCGACGCCCCCTGCTGCCTCCAGGCACCCTCCCCGCGATCCGGGGCCGACAGATTGCCCCAGGGTGGCCCGGCCAGTCCCCATCTGTTACAAGGGCGCCCACGAAAGGAGCCCTCGCAGATGGCCGCAGGAGCCGCCGCGCGCACCGCCTCGGTGAAGCGCAAGACCAAGGAGACCGAGATCGAGGTGGCGATCAACCTCGACGGCACCGGCACTTACGACGTGTCGACCGGCATCGGCTTTCTCGATCACATGCTCACCCTCTTCGCCGCGCACGGCCTCTTTGACTTGACTGTGCACGCCCAGGGCGACCTCGCCGTCGACGACCACC
>JAHCJT010000023.1 GCA_026126245.1 Alphaproteobacteria bacterium | reverse complement strand
TCCAGGACAGCGCCCATATCGCGCTTGTTGCGTGCCGCCAGCGCCGACAGTCGGTTGCGCATCACCAGCCAGTCGACCGGACGGCCGCCGTTCATGGCCCGCAACTGGCGTTGCTTCCAAACCGTCTCGGCGTAGATGCTGGGGCGCACCACCTTCAGCGTGTCGGGATCGACACGCGCCAGCAGGTCGAGGTCGACGAAACTGTCGTTCAGCGGCGTCACCAGCGTGTCGGCATAGGTGTGGGCGTGCCGCGACAGGAACGTGTCGCTGCCCGGCGTGTCGACAACGACGTAGTCGCAGCCCGGCAACAGGTCGGCAAAGGCGGCTTCGAGGCGCTGCCGTTCATCGGCCTCGGCATCGGCGCGGCTGGCCATGGTGCTGGGCGCAACGGCACGGTGCACCGGAAGCGGCAACGCCATGCTCTTGGCGCCGGCCCAGGCGCGCCGGTTCTCGACGTAGCGCGTGAACGTCCCTTGCCGCGCGTCGACGTCGACGGTGCCGACGCGGGCTCCGTCGCGAAGCAACGCGACAGCGACATGCATCGCGGCCGTTGATTTTCCCGAGCCGCCCTTTTCGTTGCCGAACACGACGACCGTGGCGCGCGGTCCAAGATCGCGGGCCTGAGCCTGGACGATGCTGGGATTCGCGGCGGGACGGAACGCGGCGACGAAGGGCGCGGTGCTTGCACGCATCGAGGGGGCCTCACCGACCGGTCTCATGCCGATCTCGGAGCGCAATAGTCGCACGATTTGCCGGCCGGCCGCGAGGCCCCGGCACGCGATCTGGGGACAACTCCGTTGCGGCTCGCGTCGGCCCGCAGGTCGACCGCGATCCTGCCGGCCGCCCGCGAACGACTCGAGATGTCATTGAATGGCCCGCGCCGCCCTTTGCCCGAGCGCGCAGGGCTTATGGGTTCAGGGATCGGCCCTGCGGATCCAAACCGCGGTGTCGTGGAAGACGGCACCGCCGTTGGGCCAGCCCCGATCGGCGCTCGTGAGCGCGTTGATGCCGATCTTCTTCTCGAAGTGCTTGTTCGGCCAGATGCCCTCGACCACGATCACGCCGCGCTGCTGGCCGGCTTGCGGCATCACGTGGACGGTGACGCAGCCGCGCTCGTTGCCCAGCGTGACGCGATCACCTTCGCCGACACCGAGGTCGCGGCAGTCATCGGGATGCATCAGCACCGTCGGCCGCTTCTCGCGCGCCAGCGAGCCCGGCGTTTCGGTGAACGTCGAGTTCAGGAACGTGCGCGCCGGTGCCGCCACCAGCCGGAACGGTTTCTCCGCCGTCGAATTGTCGATGACGTCGAAATGATCGGGCAGCGTCGGCATGTCCTGCCAGCGGCCACCGAACCGGGACCAGTCGGCGCTGAAGTGGAACTTGCCATCCTTGGTCGGGAAGCCGTCGAGGAAATGCGCCGTCTCGAACGGCAGCGCGCAATCCTGGCCGCCCTTGGCGTGGTTGGTCTCGGCGTCCCACATGCCCGACAGGCGCAAGGTGTCGTCCATGATTTCCCACGCCGTCATGTCGAAGCCGCGGTGCTTGGCGCCTAGCCGCTTGGCCAGGCCGCAGATGACGGCATGGTTCTCGCGGCTTTCGGCATAGGGTTCGATCACTTTCTTTGTCACCTGGAAATAGGTGTGGCCGCTGGCGGTGTAGAAATCGTCGTGCTCGAGAAACGTCGTGGCCGGCAGCACGATGTCGGCGAAGGCCGCGGTCTCGGTCAGGAATTGCTCGTGCACGCAGAGGAACAGGTCCTCGCGCGCCAGTCCCTTGTGCACCAGATGCAGCTCGGGGCAGACCATCGCCGGATTGGTGTTCTGCACCAGCATCGCCGTGACCGGCGGACCGCCATTCAGGGACGCGGGATCATTGGTCAGGATCGGCCCCAGCCGCGACTGATCGAGTTCGCGCAGCGACGTGTCGATGCAGTCCAGTCCCTCGATCAGGGTGCGGTTCAGTGGATACATGGCGGTGTGGCCGTAGAGCGCGCCGCCGCCGAGATATTTCCAGGCGCCGGTCACACTGGGCAGGCAGGTGACGGCATGCATATTGGCCGCACCGTTGCGCGAGCGCGTAAAGCCATGATGGCAGCGGATGAAGGCCTTCCTGGTCTGGCCATAGAGCCGCGCGAATGCCGTGATCTCGTCGACGCCCAGTCCCGTGATTGCCGACGCCCAGGCTGGTGTCTTCGTCCGGACATGCGCGGCCAGGGCATCGGGGCAGTCGGTATGCTGCCGCATGTAGTCCCAGTCGGCGTAGCCCTCGGCAAACAGCACATGCATGACGGCGCAGGCCAGCGCGCCGTCGGTGCCCGGCCGCACGGCCAGATGCAGGTCGGCCTTTTCCGCCGTGCCGGTTCGATAGGGATCGACCACCACCAGCCTGGCGCCACGCTTCTTGGCCGCCATGGCATGGTGCATGACGTTGACCTGGGTGTTGACCGGATTGCCGCCCCAGATCACCACCAGATCCGAGTGCTCGTCGACCTCGCGCATGTCGACGCCGCGCTTGGTGCCGACACCGGCGGCCCAGCCATTGTCCGCCAGGGTGACGCAGATGGTCGAGTCCCAGCGCGAGTATTTCATCGCGTGGCGCAGGCGGTTGATGCCGTCGCGCTGCACGAGGCCCATGGTCCCGGCGTAGAAGTACGGCCATACCGTCTCGCTGCCGAACCTGGCGGCCCGTTCTGTGAACTCGTGCGCCACGATGTCGAGCGCCTCGTCCCAGCCGATGCGGCGGAATTGTCCCGAGCCCTTCGGACCAGTCCGTTGCATTGGATACTGCAGCCGGTCAGGGTGGTGCACCCGCTCGGCGTAGCGGGCAACTTTCTCGCAGATCACGCCGGCCGTGTAGGTATTGCGTTTGGCACCGCGGACCCGGCCGATGGTGCGGGCATCCAGCCGTTCGACGTCCAGCGCACAGGTGCTGGTGCAGTCGTGCGGGCAGACGGAGGCGACGATTTCGCTGTTGGGCTTGGCGCGGGCGGCGCTGCCGTCGGGGGCCATGGACGCTCCTGTTGTGCGACGCGCAGGATACCGCCCGACCGGCGGCGACGGAAGTGGCAGCCTCCCGGCCGGCATCTCCGCATTGTCCCAGTTGTGCCCGGCACGGCCCTCCGGCGTTGGACCGGCTGGCACGGCGTCGAGGGCCCCGATACAGTCGGCAGACGATCGAGGTCCGGTACCGAGGCAGCTGATGATTCCGATGGGTGTATCGTACGAGGAAGCGCAGCGCCGGTTCGCGTGGCGTATTCCCGAGCGCTACAACATCCGCCGCATGGTGTGCGAGCGGCATCCGTCGCAGGCGCTCGCCCTGATCGTCGAGAACGCCGACGGCACGGTGCGGCCATGGAGCTTCGGCGATGTTGTGCGCGCCAGTGCGCGCATGGCCAACGCGCTGTCGGGGCTGGGGGTGGCGCGCGGCCAAAGGGTCGGGGTGTTTCTCTCGCAAAGCGCCGAGCTGGCCGTGGCGCACGTCGCCTGCTACGGCATGGGCGCCGTGGCGCTGCCGCTGTTCACCCTGTTCGGCGAGGAAGCGGTCGAATACCGCCTCGCAAATGCCGGCGCCTGCGCCATCATCACCGACATGTCGCAACTGCCCAAGGTATTGGCGGTGCGCAGCCGGCTGCCGGCGCTGAAGCACATCGTCGTCATCGGCGCCGGCAAGCATGCCGCCGACTTTCTCGATCACGACACTCTTCTAGCAAAGGCGTCCGACACGTTCGCCACCGTCGACACGCATCGCGAGGATCCGGCGCTGCTGGTCTACACCTCGGGCACCACCGGCCAGCCCAAGGGCGCCCTGCACGCCCATCGCATGCTCGAAGGCGTCATCCCGGCAATGCAGCAATGGGGCGATTTCTGGCCGCGCGGCAACGAGGTGTTCTGGACGCCGGCCGAGTGGGCCTGGATCGCCGGCCTCTACGACGCGCTCTTTCCGGCGTGGTATTTCGGCACGCCGGTTGTGGCGCACCGCTTCGCCAAGTTTGACCCCGAGAGGGCGTTCCAGCTGCTGGAAAAGCACCGGATCAGCACCAGTTTCATCCCGCCCACGGCGCTGAAGATGATGCGCCAGGTCGATTCACCGCGGCGGCGCTGGACCTACGATGTTCGCGCCATCACCACCGGCGGCGAGGCGATGGGCGAGGAACTGCTGCAGTGGGGCCGCGATACGTTCGGCGGCACCATCTCGGAAGGCTACGGCCAGACCGAGATGAACCTGATGACGCTCAACAGCCCCAACTGGTTCGACGTGCGACCGGGGTCCTGCGGACGCGCCTGCATCGGCCGGCGGGTGGGCATTGTCGATGCGCAGGGCAGACTGCTGCCGCCGGGCGAGGAAGGCCAGGTAGCCGGCTGGCGGCACGATCCCGTCGTGATGCTGGAATACTGGAACAATCCCGAGGCCACGGCGAAGAAGTACGCCGACGACTGGCTGCTGACCGGCGATGTCGGGCGTCTGGACGACGAGGGCTACCTGTTCTTCAAGAGTCGCGACGACGACGTGATCACGTCGGGCGGCTACCGCATCGGGCCAGGTGAGATCGAGGATTGCCTGATCAAGCATCCCGCCGTGGCCATGGTCGGCGTCGTTGGCGTACCCGACAAGGTGCGGACCGAGATCGTCAAGGCCTTCATCCAGCTACGTCCCGAGGTGGCACCGAGCGAGGCGCTGAAAGCCGAGATCGCCGACTACGTGAAGACCCGTCTGGCGGCACACGAATATCCCCGCGAGGTCGAGTTCGTCGCCGAGTTTCCGCTGACCACCACCGGCAAGATCATGCGCCGCGAGTTGAAGCGGCTCGACGCCGAACGCAAGGCGGCCGGCAAGCGCTAGCCGCCGGCGCCCCGACCGGCGGCAGGCGGGCAGCCGTCCGGGCGTCTTTGGCCTGCGGCTTGTGTCGCCGGTGCCGCCGCCGATTTCATGAACCAGATGTCCGCGACCACGGCCGCCATCACGATGGAGCCGCCGATCCATGTCGTCGTCGCCGGCATTTCGCCGAACGCCAGGAAAACCCAGATCGGCGCCAGCGGCGTGTCGAGCGCGCCGATCAGCGCCGCTCGGCTTGCCGAGATCAGGCGTGCGCCAAGCGTCATCAGCAGCAAGCCGAGCCCGAACTGGCCCGCGCCGAACAGCGCCAGCAGCACCAGCTCCTCCGCGTCCGGTGCGGCCGGGTGTGCCAGCGGAAGCACGACCAGCGGACACAGAAACGCCGACAGGCTGGCGGCCGGCAGCATCGGCGTCGCGCGCCGCAGGCGGATGATCACCATCATCGTCGACATCAGGATCGTCATCGCCAGGGCCAGCAGGTCGCCGAGCAACTGTCCTGACGGCATCGCGGCGCTGAACATCACCCCGACGCCGCCCAGCGCCGCGGCGCTGGCGATCAAGGTCGAGGCTCGTTCGCGGTCACCGGCCAGGAGCCAACCGAGCCCCGCCGCGACAAAGGGCGTCGTCGCGCCGATGACCATGACGTCGGCGACGGTGCTCAGACGCAGGGCATTGATGAAGCAGATGGTCGCGGCGGTCGAGCACAACGCCGCCAGCAGGCCGGACCATCCCATCGCGCGGATCACCGCCGTGCCCGCCCGGCGGTGGCGCCAGGCGATGTACGCGGCGATGAACAGTCCGCCGAACAGGCCGCGCCAGAACAGAACCGTCCACACATCCAGCGCGACCAGCCGGCTGAACAGCCCGGCCGTGCTGAAGGCGACGGCCGACGCGGCAACCAGCACGGTCCCCGTGCGCCCCTGCTCCGCTGGCGTGATCACGACCGCAACCTCCCGACTCCAGGCAACGGGACGTTATGGGCTGGCTGCTGACAGCGTCTTGTCAGTACTATGGCGGCCGCCGGGAGATCGCTTGTGCGTCGCGCCGATCGCTTGTTCGACATCATCCAGCGTCTGCGGGCGAGCCGACGGCCGCTGACGGCGCAGTCGCTGGCCGATCAGCTGGAAGTCACCGTGCGTACCGTCTATCGCGACATTGCCGCCCTGCAGGCACGGCGGATACCGATCGAGGGCGCGCCGGGCGTCGGCTACGTGCTTCGTCGCGGCTTCGATTTGCCACCGCTGATGTTCACGACGGAGGAGGTCGACGCCATCGCCGTTGGGGCGCGGCTGGTGCGCCGTCTGCGCGATCCGAAGCTGCAGCAGGCGGCCGACAGCGTGCTGTCCAAGGTCACGACGATTCTGCCGGATGCCCTGCGCGCGCCGCTTCAGTCACCGCTGTTCTACGTTTCCGATGGCAGCGTACCGGTGGCCCCGGGCGTCGACCTCTCGGCGGTCCGCGCCGCGATCCGCGAGTCGCGCAAGATGCGCATCGTCTATGCCGATGGCCAGGGCCGACCCAGCAGGCGAACCGTATGGCCGATCGCCATGGCGTACTACGTCGATGCCACGCTGATTGGCGCGTGGTGCGAGTTGCGCAAGGACTACCGCCATTTCAGGGTCGACCGCATCTCGGCCGTGAAGATGCTTGACGAGCACTTTCCCGCCGACAACGGCCGCCTCATGGCCGAATGGCTGGCGCTGCGCAAGGACCGACCAGGCGCACCGCTGTGAGGTCCGGGCGGCACGGTCGGCCGCCCGGCCGCGGTCAGCTCCTGCGCGCCAGCGCCAGACCGACGCCGGCGCCGACCAGCAGGCCGCCGGCCACGCGGTTGCGCAGGCGGCCGCGCGCAACCAGCAGGCGCCTCGCGCGCGACGCGGCCAACGCCCACAGGCTGTCGAGCACAACGGCCAGCACAAGAAACGTGGCGCACAGCACGCCGAGTTGCGCCCCGACATGGGGACCTGGCACCACGAACTGCGGCAGGAATGCGCCGTAGAACAGCAGGGTCTTGGGGTTGACCAGCGACACCAGCAGGGCGCGCGTGAAGATCGCCGGTTTCGATTTCGGTTCGGCGGCCGTTCGCGCGAGATCGGCGGCCGGCGCACGCCACTGCGCAATGCCCAGCCAGACGAGGTAGACGACGCCGATCCAGCGCAGCCACTCGAACCACGAGCCGACGACGCCCAGCAGCTCGCTCATGCCGAAAGCGGTCACGGCGAGCTGCACGACCATGGCGGTGCTGGTACCCGCCACGCTTAGCAGGCCATAGCGGGCGCCGTAGGCAATGCTGTTAGCGACGATCAGTGCCACGTTCGGTCCCGGGATCAGCATCAACACGGTGACGGCCAGGACAAAGGCGACATAGAGCTGCGGGTCGATCATCGGTCTCTCCTCGGCGTACAGCTGGCGGACGGCCCGACAGGTCAGCGCCCGGCCTGCCACGCCGATTGCCCGGGCGGGGTTGCTGTCGATCTGGTCATGTCAGGGGAGATGATCCGTCGGGTCGTTCACCGACCAGCGCGCACGCCATGAGCAACGAACCCGCCGCCGCCTGACGGCCAAGGTTGTCGTTGTCGCATCGCAGGATGACCGCAATGACCCATGGCCGCGCTGCTTAGGCCACGGCCGCATGCCCGTCAACGTACCTAGAGCAATCCCAGCCGTTTCAGCTCGGCCGCCATGTCAGGCGGCACGTCCGCGGTGTCGCCAGAGCGCTTATCCGGCGGTGCGAGGTCGTCCTCGAAATATCGCCAGCCCTGGAATGCCCGCATGGCCTTGGGCGCCGTCGGCACCAGCGTCCGCCGCAGCCTGATGCGACAGTACTTGTCGCCATCGGCGTCGCGATCCTCATCGAAGCCGACCAGTTCCTGCCGGCAACGCACGACGCCGCGGATCACCCAATACAGGGAACCGCCGTCGAGCAGATCGTCGACCCGGCGCGGCGTATTGCGGGTGAACACCCAGTGCGGCGTCCCCGGCTTCTGCCGGCGTTCCTTGCGTCGCTTCTCCTGCAGGGTCTTCAGATGCGCGAAGTCGTCGACTCCGACCGCGAGCTTGATGAGATGAAGGGTCATGTCGATCCGGGCGTGGGCGTCGCCCTGCTTAGCAAAGCACTCGACCTGCCGCGACGCCGCTCGCGGTCGCCATCCACAGCCGAACTGTGCGCAAACGGTGCCGGGAATGTTGCGCTTTTATCGCAGCCGGCGGGATTTTCCGTGCGTCACCAAGTCGACGCTGGTCTGACACAATCTGGCCACGGTCCGACGATATCTAACAGATTGTTGCCCATGTACGCCAAACGCTCTTATAAAATTCCAATAGGCGCTTTGGCGAGCGATCACTTCTCTTTTTGTTTTCAACAGGATAGGCTGCGCCGGCGCGCCGCGGGTGTAGCCTGTCGGCACCAAGCACAACGGCACGCGACAGCGCCGCGGTTTCTCGCGGCGCCCGCCGCCCGGCACCGCCCCCTCGCCTTTCCGCCGCAGCTGCGCGGAACGGCCCGCACAAGGTGATGGCCATGAAGAAGACCACCCTCGCCCTCCTCGTCACTGTCGCCGTCCTGTCGGGTCTGGGCGGTTATCTGGTCGGCCACCGCGCCGATCCGTTCGACGCGACGACCGCCACCGCCCCCGTGCCGGCCGCCAAACCGGCGCCGGCGCCGGCCGCGCCCAAGCAGGCCGATGCGGCGCCCAAACCTGCGACGCCCCCAACGGCGCCAGCGGCCACGCCGCCAGCCCCGGCCCAGACGCCCCAGCCGTTTCGCTTCGTGCGCCTGACCCTGAGCGCCGATGCCGCGCCGGAAGCGTGCCTGCACTTCTCAGAGCCGCTCGATGACAGCGGCAAGGTCAAATACGACGACTACCTCTCCATGGAGCCGCAGACCAGGCCGGCGCTGGTGGTGCGCCAGGAGCGCATCTGCCTGGGCGGCCTGGCCTATGGCACGGACTACGAGGTCGAGCTGAAGGCCGGGCTGCCGGCCAAGGGCGGCGCCAAGCTGCTGGGCGCCGAGAAGGTGAGTGTCGCGCTGGGCGAGCGGCCGCCGATGGTCGCCTTCCAGGGCAAGGGCCACATCCTGCCGCGCGAGACCAGCGCCGGTGTGCCTCTTACCACCGTCAACGTCTCCAAGGTCTACGTGCAGGTCTATCGCATCGGCGAGCGCATGGTGTCGCAGGTCGGGCGCAGCGCCTCGATCTTCTACGCCGACGACGACGAGGCCTTCGGCGAGAGCCGCCGCGAACTGCAGTCCTATGCCATGGACGCGTTCCGCAAGAAAACCGGCACCCTGCTGTGGTCGGGCACGATGGAGGTCAGCAACGTCCAGAACAAGGCGGTCACGACCTCGATTCCGGTCCGCGACGTCGTCAAGGACTGGAAGCCCGGCGCCTACGTCGTCGTCGCATGGAACGCCGCCGAGGGCGCGCTGGACGAACTGCTCAATCGCGAGAACGAGAATTTCGACTACGACAAGTACTACGAGCGCCGGTTCGCGACGCAGTGGGTGATCGACACCGACATCGGGTTGACGACGTTTACCGGCAGCGACGGCATGACCGTATTCGCCCGCTCGCTGAACACCGCGCAACCGATCGCCGGCGTCGAGCTGACGCTCATCGCGCGCAACAACGAGGATATTGCGCGCCTCGCCACCGACGCCCAGGGCCGGGCGCATTTTCCCGCCAACCTGCTCACCGCCAAGGCTGCCGCCGAGCCCATCATGGTGATGGCGCTGGACCGTGGCCGCTCCGATTTCAATCACATCGACATCAAGAAGGCGGCGTTCGACCTCAGCGACCGCGGCGTCGAGGGCCGCACGGTGCCCGGTCCGGTCGATGCCTTCCTCTACACCGACCGCGGCGTGTTCCGGCCCGGCGAAACCGTCAACATCGTGGCGCTGATCCGCGACCGGGCCGCCAACGCCATCGAGGGCGTGCCGGTGACCATGGTTGCCAAGAGATCGGACGGCGTCGAGTACCGTCGCGCGGCGCTGCAGATGCAGGGTGCCGGCGGCCTGCATTGGCCGCTGGAGCTGACGCGCACGGCGCGCCGCGGCAAGTGGTCGGTCGAGGCCTATCTTGACCCCAAGGGGGCGCCGGTCGGCCGAATCGAGTTCGCCGTCGAAGACTTCATCCCGCAGAAGATCAAAGTCCAGCTTGAGGGGCCCAAGAGCTTCCTCGGCCGCAACGCCGAGGTGAAAATCGGCATCAATGCCGACTTCCTCTACGGCGCGCCCGCCGCCGATCTCGACGGCGAAGGTGAGATGACGGTCAAGCTCGATCCGTCCCCCTTCCCTGCCCTGCCCGGTTACGTGTTCGGCGATCCGGACGAGAAGTTCAATCCGGAGGTCGTGAAGCTCGACGTGCCGGCGATGGACGAGAAGGGCAAGAGCGAGGCCACGGCGCGCCTCGACGACAAGATCGACCATCTCGCGCCGCTGCTCGGCGAAACCCGCATCGCGGTGCTCGAGCCTGGCGGCCGGCCGACGACGGAAACCCTCAGCGTGCCGATCCGTACGCGCAACGGCTATGTCGGCGTGCGGCCGGCCTTGGGCGATCGCGAGCTGCCGCCGTGGTACGGCAAGAAGGATTTCGCGTTCTTCGTGCCGGAAGGCCACGAGGCAGCTTTCGAGATCGTGGCCGTCGATGCCGGCGGCAAACGCGTCGCGCGTGCAGGCCTGCAATGGCGGATCGAGCGCATTCACCGCACCTACCAGTGGTTCCAGGACCAGGACGGCCGCTGGCGCTGGCAGACCAACGACCGCGCCGCGATCGTTGCCGAAGGCAAGGTCGACGTCGCCGCCGACCGCCCGGCCAGCGTACGCGGCATGTTCGAGTGGGGCCGGCATCGCCTGGTCGTTGTCGATGCCGCCAACGACACCCGCACCGTCACCAAGTTCTACGTCGGCTGGGGATCGTCGTCCGACGAGCGCGATACGCCCGATACCGCCGGCGTCGTGCCCGACAAGAAGGCCTACATGCCGGGCGACACGGCCAAGCTGCGGATCGAGGCGCCGTTCGCCGGCGAGGCGCTGGTCGTGCTGGCCAGCGACCGCATCTTCGAGACGCGGACCGTCAAGGTCGCCGCCGGCGGCACGACGCTCGACATCCCGGTCTCCGCCGACTGGGGTGCCGGCGCCTACGCGCTGGTCACCGCCTACCGGCCGCTGCAGCAGAAGGCCGACCGCACCCCGGTGCGCACCGTCGGCCTGGCCTGGCTGGCCATCGATCCCGGACCGCGCAACCTGCAGGTCCAGATCGGCACGCCCGAAAGGATCGCGCCGCGCCAGCGCATCGCCATGCCGGTGAAGGTCGCCAATGCCGGCGCCAGCGAGGTGTTCGTGACGCTGGCTGCGGTCGATGAGGGCATCCTGCAGCTCACCAAGCACAAGACGCCGGCGCCGCTGGACTACTATTTCGGCAAGCGCATCCTGGGCGTCGGCATGCGCGACGACTACGGCAAGCTGCTCGACGCGCGCGCCGACTTCATGGGACAGCTGCGCAGCGGCGGCGACGGCGGCGGTGGCGCCGGGCTGGACGCGGTGCCGATCAAGATCGCCTCGCTGTTCTCCGGTCTGGTCAAGCTGGATGCCAACGGCGAGGCGCGGATCGCGCTGGACGTACCGGACTTCAGCGGCCAGCTGCGGCTGATGGTCGTGGCGTTCGACAAGACCCGCGTCGGATCCGCCGACAGGCGCCTGTTCGTACGCGACGCCGTCACCACCGATCTGGTGCTGCCGCGCTTCCTGGCGCCCGGCGACGACAGCCGTGCCACCATCTCGCTGCACAACGTCGAGGGCCGGCCGGGCGACTACAAGGTGCACGTCACCGCGACCGGTCCGCTGAGCGTCACGGGCAGCGAACGCAGCGTGTCGCTGCCGGCGAACAAGCGCGAGCAGCTGGCCGTGCCGGTCGCGGCCCGCGAGGCTGGCATCGGCACGGTGACCCTGGCGGTCGAGGGACCAGGCGGCTTCAAGGTCTCGCGCGACTGGCAGATCGAGGTCCGTCCGACCCAGGCGCCGATCACCAAGCAGTTCACGGTATCGCTGACCTCGGGCAAGGAACTGACCGTCGACCGCGACGCGGCCGCCGACTTCCTGCCCGGAACGGCCAACGTCGCCGTCGCGATCTCGGCCCTGCGCGGGTTCGACGTCGCCTCGATCCTGCGTTCGCTCGACCGCTACCCGTTCGGCTGCCTCGAGCAGACGACGAGCCGGGCGCTGCCGTTGCTCTACTTCAACGACGTGGCGCTGCTCGGCGCCGAGCGTGAGGATCGCGCCATCGCCCGCCGGGTTCAGGACGCCGTCTTCAGCGTGCTCGACCGACAGGCCTCCGATGGCGGCTTCGGTATGTGGAGCGCACAGGGCAGCGGCGCCGATCCCTGGCTGCAGGTCTACGCGCTCGACTTCCTGATGCGCGCCCGCGAGAAGGGCTATGTCGTGCCAGAGACGCCCTATCGCCGTGGTCTGGTGTGGCTGCAACGCGTCGTCGACAAGATGACGCCCAACGCCCAGGCCTACGCCTGGTACGTGCTGGCGCGTGCCGGCCTGGCCGACGCCGGCCGGGTCCGCTACTTCCAGGACACCGACGGCGAGAAGATCATCGGTGCCCTGGGCCGCGGCCATCTTGCGGCGGCGCTGACCCTGGTCGGCGAACGCGGCCGCTCGCAGGGCCAGTTCCAGCTGGCCATCGCCGCCGTCGGCCAGAAGGCCAAGGACGACTACTACGGCACGCCCTTGCGCGACCTGGCCGGCCTGATCTCGCTGGTGCCCGAGGCCGAGCAGCGGCCCATCCTGACACGCCTGACCGGGCTGTTGCTCGAGCAGAAGCGGCTGGAGGCGCGCTGGACGACGACGCAGGAAAAGGCCTGGATGCTGATGGCGGCCTACGCCACGCTGCAGGGCGGCGGCGGCAAGCTCGACCTCGTGGTCGACGGCAAGTCGGTCAAGCCCGAGCGCGACCCGGCGGCGTTCGACGTCGACATCAAGGCCGGCAAGAAGGTCACGGTCAAGAACGCGGCACCGGGCGAAGTGTGGGCCACCGTGTCGGTCCGTGGTGTGCCGGCGCAGCCGCTGCCGCCGGAGCAGAACGGCCTGCAGATCCGTCGCGACATCCTGACGATCGACGGCAAGCCCGCCGACCTGTCGAAGGTGCGCCAGAACGACCGGCTGATCGTGCTGGTTTCGGTCGGCAACGTGAACCGGGTGTATCGCGAGATCGCGCTGCTCGACCTGCTGCCCGCCGGGCTGGAGATCGAAGGCGTGCTGCCGGAAGACAACCCGTACAGCTTCCTGCCGCGACTGGCGAAGGTGTCGACGGCCGAAGCGCGCGATGACCGGTTCTTCGCCGCCTTCACCCTGGGCAAGCGTCCGGTCGCCGAGTCGATGCGCTATTGGTACAACGAGGAGGACCGCTCCGGCGTGCAGCTTGCCTACATCGTGCGCGCCGTCACGCCGGGGACCTATGCCCTGCCGGCGGTGCAGGCAGAGGACATGTACGACCCGCAGACAGTGGCGCGCGGCGCCGCCGGCAAGCTCACCGTGCTGCCGCGCTGAGCGAGAAGACGATGATGCACGGCAAGCCTCTTTCCCTTCCCCCGGAGGGGGAAGGTGCCGCATTGGCGCGGAAGGGGGCTCTTGCAACAGGGTCGACATCGAACGGGAAAATCGGACTCGTTCGCGCATCCCTCTTCCGGCGCGTCGTGCCGCCTTCCCCCTCCGGGAGAAGCAGAAGGGTCGTGGGACTCGCCCGCCGACTTGCCGTGGCGTGCCTCCTCATCGCGGCGATGCTGCTGGCGCTCGATCGGCTGTATCCACCCGACCTGTCGCGCTACGAGGCGCGGTCGGTCGAGGTTCTCGACGCGGACGGGCGCCTGCTGCGCGCCTTCACAACCGACGACGGGCGCTGGCGGCTGAAAGCGACGCCGGCCGATGTCGATCCGATCTACCTGACCCTGCTGAAGGCCTACGAGGATCAGCGTTTCGACTCGCACTGGGGCGTCGATCCCCTGGCCGCCCTGCGAGCCGCCGCGCAGTACGCCATGCACGGGCGCATCGTGTCCGGCGCTTCGACGCTGTCGATGCAGACGGCGCGACTGCTGGAGCCGCAGCCTCGCCGCTCGCTCAGGAGCAAGATCGTGCAGGCGGCCCGTGCCCTGCAGCTCGAATGGCGCTACTCCAAGGACGAGATCCTTACCTTCTATCTGACGCTGGCGCCGTTCGGCGGCAATATCGAAGGGGTGCGCGCCGCGTCGCTTGCCTATTTCGGCAAGGAACCGGCCCGGCTGACGCCGGCCGAGGCCGCTCTGCTGGTGGCACTGCCGCAGTCGCCCGAGCGCCGCCGACCGGATCGCCATCCCGATCGCGCCCATGCCGCCCGCGATTTCGTCCTGCAGCGGGCCCATGAGCGCGGCGCGATCGATGCGCAGAGCCTGCGCGACGCGCTGGTGCAAGCCGCGCCGGACCGGCGCCTCGCATTGCCGGCCACGGCGCCGCATCTGAGCCGGATGCTGTCGGCGGCGCCACTGCCTGATCGCGCCGTTCGTACCACGATCCGCCACGAGATCCAGTCGACGGCGGCGCGGCTGGCGGCGGAGGAACGCAGCCGCAGCCGCGACGACAGCGATATCGCCATCGTCGTCGTCGACAACCGCAAGGGCGCGATCGTTGCGTGGCACGGCGGCGATCCGGCCGGCAAATTTGGGTATGTCGACCTCGTTCGAGCCAAGCGCTCGCCGGGATCGACGTTGAAGCCGTTCATCTACGGCATCGCCTTCGACGACCGCGTCGCCCATCCTGAGACCTTCGTCGACGATGCGCCGATGCGCTTCGGCGACTGGATGCCGCGCAACTTTGACCGCGAGCACCAGGGCACCCTGACCGTCCGTCACGCCTTGCAGCAATCGCTGAACGTGCCGGCCGTCGTGGCCCTCGAGCGCATCGGCGCGGCACGCTTTCTCGCCCTGCTGCGCCAGTCGGGTGTCGATCCGGCGATGCCGCGGAGCCAGGGCAGTCCGGCGTCGCTGGCGATCGCGCTGGGCGGTGTTGGGCTCTCGGCCCTCGATTTGGCGACACTGTACGCCGGGCTTGCCCACGATGGCGTCGTGCGCCCCTTGCGGGTGCGCGCCGAGGATCCGCTGCCGGCCGGGTTCCGGCTGATGGGGCCGGGCGCCGCCTGGCACATCCGCGATATCCTCGCCAATTCGCCCATGCCGGACGGCTGGATCGCGCCGATGCGGGCGGTCGATGGCCGACGTGGCGGCGAACGTGTCATCGCCTTCAAGACCGGCACGTCCTACGGCTTCCGCGACGCATGGGCAGCCGGGGTCTCCGGCGCCTACACGGCGATCGTCTGGACCGGTCGTGCCGATGGCACCCCGCTTCCGGGCCGCTACGGCCGCCAGACGGCACTGCCGATCCTGCTGAAACTGTTCGAGCGCCTACCGGCCGAAGATGCCACCCGCATACCACCGCCAGCCGACGCGCTGGTTGTGGCGCGCAATGCCGATCTGCCACCGGCCATGCGCGTGCTGCAGCCGCCGGCTGCGCGGCTGCGCGCGGTGACCGAGTCGCTGACGCGGCCGGCGGGCGCGCCAACGCTGCACGCGCGGCCCGTGGCGCCGCCCAAGCCGCCGCGCATCCTCTACCCCGTGGCAGACAGCACGGTGGAAGTCACCGCCAGCCTGGGCGGCGACAGCGTGCCGCTCAAGGCCGAGGGCGGCACCGGGCAGCTGCGCTGGCTGGTCGACGGCAAGCCGCTGCCGGTCGACCGCTTCCGCGCCGATCCACTGTGGCGGCCCGACGGCGCCGGACTGGCCCGCGTCACGGTCATCGACGCGACCGGCCGCAGCGCCACAATCGACGTCCGGATCCGGCTAGCGGAACGCTAGCCTCACGCCCGACACCGCACAACATGGACCCTGCCAACGGCTGAAAAAACGGTCTTCGCCCATCCTGCGATGGGATTGCGGCACGACTTAGCGTTCGCCGAGACTCAATTGTGTGTCTTGTCACTGGCGGCGCGGACGCGTGTTGCCCCGCCAGGAGCAAAAGACGTGCGTGACAGTACCGGCAGCACGCAGCAGGTCGCCGGTTCCCTGAAATGACGTCGCCGTGAATTGTTGGCGGCTCGTCCCCGGCTTGGCCTCGACACCGCCGCGCACCAGCAGGTCGCGGATGCGCTCGACCGGCGCTGTCGTCACCCGCCCGCGCCGCGAAGATTCGAGGATGGTCACACCCACGACGCGGCCGGCACTGTCGAACGCGGGCCCGCCGCTGATGCCGCCCAGCGAGCCTTCGAACGCGGGCGCACGGGCCACCTCGACCCAGACATGGCCGGGCTCCGGCGGCATGCCGCGCTGCGGCCGCTCGATGCGGGCGCGGCCGATATAGCGCGTGTGCACCTGGGCCGGTCGCGATTGCGGGTAGCCAACATGGAACGCGTCGCTGCCCACGGCCGGCACGGCGGGCGGCGCGAGAGTGATGGTCGGTCCGGTATCGACGGCACGGATCAGCGCGATGTCGGCGCTCGGATGCATGCGAACAGCAGTGGCGGCGCGCCAGTCTCGCTCGCGCAGGACATAGACCGCCTTGCACTCATCGACGACGTGCGCCGCCGTGAGCCAGATACCCGTAACGTCGATGGCGAAGGCGGTGCCGAGGGAGTCGTTGGCGCGCGGGCCGTCCGTTGCCACGGTCAGGATGAAATCCTGTCCCCGCAGCGGCGGCGCACCGACATCGGGTGCCGGTCGGATTCCCGTTGTCGGCGGTGGCACCGTGGGCGGTGGCTGCGGGCGCGTCCATTCGGGCGGCAGCGGCCGACGGCCCTGCTCGCGCACGGTCTTGGGGAGCACGGCATAGATGCCGGCCAGAACGCCGACGATGACCAGCCAGACGAGGAAGGGACGCATGGCCGTGGTACCCGCGCCTTGCCGCGTCAGCCGGCGATAGCGGCCGCGTTGATGGCGGCAACGCTCAGCTTGGTGGCCGCAAGGGCGACGGCGGCTGCCATGTCGCCATTCTCGATACGCCGCGCGAGATCCTTGAACACATAGGCCATGACGAAAAAGGTCGCGAGCTGGACCACCAGGGCCACCACGCCCCAAATGACAATGTCCGCGACGTTCACGCTGCGCGCCATGCAGATCGCGAGCGGCAGCGCCAGGCCGGTCACCGCCGCGCCGAACGAAGTCGCGGCCGCGACGTTGCCTTCCCGCATGAGCCGGATTTCCTCGTAGGGCGTCACCCGCATATAGATCAGCACCCCCAGCACGAGGATCGCCAGCGTCGTTCCCATATGCAGCAGGAAGACCGGCAGGGCGCTGAGCGCGCTGGCGAAGATGTCGCTGAACATGGCCTGATGTCTCCCCCGCCCGCGGCAGCCGCCGCAAAGCTCCCTTGCGGCCCCGGCAGCATGACTCTGGCGCCGGGCCTCGATACAGTCCAGTGCCGCTGGCGGACCGCGCCCTGTGCTGGCTTTGCCAGGCGCGGTCAGGGAGCGTCGCGCCGGCCAAGTCCCTGGATCCCTCGCCGCCGGCCGGGGACGACGGGACGAGGTCCGCAGGGGGAGAGGGGACAGAGCCGCGTGGAACTGTGGATTCCGATTACCGTCGCGGCTGCCTTCTTCCAGTGCACGCGTACGGCGCTGCAGCAGAAGCTGAAGGCGCTGTTGAGCACCAACGGCGCCAACTTCGTGCGCTATGTCTACGGCGCGCCCGTGTCGATCCTGATGCTGGTGCTGCTGATGACCGTCGGCGGCCGCGCCCTGCCCGACTGGGACTGGATGTTCGTCGCCTGGGCGGCACTGGGCGGCGTGGCCCAGATCATCGCGACGTCGCTGCTGATCTACGCCTTCGAGCTGCGCAACTTCGCCGTCGGGACCGCCTATTCCAAGACCGAGACGGTGCAGCTGGCGCTGGTGGCCGTCCTGATCCTGCACGAGCCGCTGGCGCCGCTGGCGTGGGCCGGCATTCTGGTGAGCCTGTTCGGAGTCATCGTGCTGTCGGTCAAGGGCGACGCGCGCAGCTTGCGGCAGATCGTGCTGGGCTGGGCCCACAAGGCGGCGCTGGTGGGCATCGCCGCTGGCGGCATCTTCGGAGTCGCCGCCTTGTCGATCCGTCAGGGTGCGCTGCACCTGCCCACCGGCGACTTCATGATCCGCGCCATCTTCACCCTGGCGGTGATGAATACCCTGCAGA
Source organism: Alphaproteobacteria bacterium (assembly GCA_026126245.1). Taxonomy (GTDB): domain Bacteria; phylum Pseudomonadota; class Alphaproteobacteria; order Reyranellales; family Reyranellaceae; genus Vineibacter. Next base: position 11,248 of record JAHCJT010000023.1, on the reverse strand, counting down.
CGTTGATCCTCGGCGCCTGGCTGGTCGCGCGCGAGCCCGCCCAGCTGGTCAAGGTCGTGACGACCTGGCGGTCCTCGGCGTTGGTCGGCCTGCTGAGCGTGTTCGGCTCGGCCTGCTGGGCCATGGGATTTGCCCTCCAGACGGCGGCCTATGTCCGTTCCCTGGGGCAGATCGAGCTGGTGTTCACCTTCATCGCCAGCCGCTACATGCTGCATGAACGGCCGACCATGGGCGAACTGGTGGGCGCCGTGCTCGTGGTCGGTGGCGTGGTTCTTCTCCTGTTGGGACGATGACTGACATGACTGACGCCCTGGCTGGCATTCGCGTGCTGGACTTCACCACCACCATCGCCGGGCCGCATTGCACGCGGCTGATCGCCGATCTCGGCGCCGAGGTCATCAAGATCGAGTCGCCGGAAGGCGATCTCATGCGCAGCCGCCCGCCGCTGCGCGACGGCGCCAGCGCGCTGTTCGCGCATCTCAACGCCGGCAAGAAGAGCGTCGTGCTCGATCTCAAGAAGCCGGCGGGAATCGCGGCGGTGAAACGGCTGGTGGCCGGCGCCGACCTGGTGATCGAGAACTACCGGCCGGGCGTCATGCGGCGGCTCGGCCTCGACTACGAGTCGCTCAAGCCGATCAAGCCCGACCTGATCTACTGCGCCATCTCGGGCTACGGCCAGGATGGACCGGGCGCCGACCGTCCGGCCTACGCGCCGGTCGTGCACGCCGCCACCGGCTATGATCTCGCCCACCTGACCTACCAGGAGGGGCAGCGCATCAAGCCCGACTACAATGGCATCTTTGTCGCCGACTTCATGGCCGGCGCCTACGCCTTCGGCGGCGTCATGACGGCACTGGTCCAGAAGCGCACGACCGGCGTCGGCCAGATGGTCGACATGGCGATGTACGACGCCATGCTCGGCCTGCTGATGTCGGAGTTCCAGCGCGCGCAGTTTCCGATCGAGCTGCCGTCGCGGCCGATGTACGGCCCGGTCAAGGCCAAGGACGGCTACATCGTCATCGCCACCGCGAGCGAACGTACGTTCATCGATCTGGCCAAGGCGGCTGGCCACCCGGAATGGCTGGAAGACCCGCGCTTCGCCAAGTACGCCGACCGGCGCAAGAACTGGGCGCAGTTCATGGACGAGTTCGAGTCCTGGTCGGGCACCGTGCTGATCAAGGACCTGATCCCCATCCTCGAGAAGTACAGCGTGCCCTGCTCGCCCTATCGCACGGTCGCCGAAGCGCTCGACGATCCGCAGGCCAGGCATCGCGGCATCATGGAAATGGTGCGCGACAAGGGCGGCCTGTGCGGCGTGCCCAATCCGCCGTTCCGGCTGTCGGCGTCCGGGGCGCGCGCCCGCGGCTTCACCGCCGCACTGGGCGAGCATACGCGCGAGGTGTTGAACGGCGCCGGATTGAGCGAAGCGGAGATCGCCGCCGCATCGTGACGCGCAACCGGTCGCGATCCATGGCAGAGTCTGCCGCCGGAGGCCGACGGAGGGAACCATGAACGTCCAGGCGCGGATCAACGTCTCGCTGCAGGAAGCGCTGCGCGAGACCGAAGAGCGCTACATCGCCGCCAACCCCCAGAGCAAGGCGCGCCAAGACAGGGCGGCCAAGTCGATGCCCGGCGGCAACACCCGCTCGGTGCTGTACTACAGCCCGTTCCCGGTCGCCATCGCGCATGCCGAGGCGCAGACGCTGACCGACATCGACGGCCACCGCTATGTCGACTTCCTCGGCGAATACACCGCCGGCCTGTATGGCCACTCGCATCCGGTGATCATGGAGGCGATCGCGCGCGCCGCGAAGGACGGCATCGTGTTCGGCGGCCCCAACCGCGACGAGGCCGAGCTGGCACGGCTGATGTGCGACCGCTTCCCGTCGCTGGAGCTGGTGCGCTTCACCAATTCCGGCACCGAATCGAACCTGATGGCGCTGGTCACGGCACGCGCCCACACCAAGCGCAGCCACATTCTGGTGATGGAAGGCGGCTACCACGGCGGCGTGCTGACCTTCTTCTACGGCCCGGACTTCCCAATCAACGCCCCCTTCCCCGTGCTCATGGCCAGGATCAACGACGCCGAGGGCACGCGCGCGCAGATCCGCGACAATGCCGACAAGCTGGCCGCCATCCTGATCGAACCGATGATGGGTTCAGGCGGCGGCATCGCCGCGACGCGGGAATATCTCCAGATGCTGCGCGACGAGGCGACGCGCCACGGCATCGTGCTGATCTTCGACGAGGTGATGACCTCGCGCATGTCGTCAGGCGGCCTGCAGAAGAAGCTCGGCGTGACGCCCGACATGACGACGTTCGGCAAGTATCTCGGCGGTGGCCTGACCTTCGGCGCCTTCGGCGGTCGGCACGAGCTGATGCGGCGCTACGATCCTGGCCAACCCGACGCCTGGCCGCATGCCGGCACCTTCAACAACAACGTGCTGACCATGGCCGCCGGCGTCGCCGGACTGACCAAGGTGTTCACTCCCGACGTCGCCGACCGCCTCTACGACGACGGCGAGCGGCTGCGTGCCCGGCTGGGCGAGGTCGGCCGCAAGCACGGCGTGCCGCTGCAGGCAACCGGCGTTGGCTCGATCATCGTGGTGCACTGGCAGTCGGCGCCGGTGGCGCAGCCGCACGACACGCAGAAGACGCCGGTGGAGGCGCGCGCCCTGTTCCACCTGAACATGCTGCACCGCGGCTACTATCTCGCGCGGCGAGGCTTCATGGCGCTATCGCTGGCCCTGACGCCGGCCGACCACGACGGCTTCGTTGCCGCCGTCGACGACTATTGCGGCGCCTATCGCAATGTGCTGCGCGAGCTGTAAGGGTGCACTGCTCTGTTCGGCTGCAGACATGTCTGTCATGTCGAGCGGAGCGAAGCGTCTTTGATTCAGAATTCCTCGCTTCACTTAGAATGACAAAGCGTAGCCAGCCGAACCGGCTCCACTCATTGACAGGAGCTGCCCGATGACCCGCCTCACCCGTGACGACCTGCGCGGCAAAGCGCAAACCGTGCTCGGTGTGGTCGATCCGGCTACCCTCGGCCGCACCCTCATGCACGAGCACGTGCTGTGCGATATCCGTCCGCCGGGCACGCGCAGCGCCAACGACCTTGGCCCTGAAATCACGCTGGAGAACGTCTGGCAGCTCAACTATGGCCACGGCATCGCGCGCGCCGGCCGCAAGTACCTGCTCGATCTCGAGGCCGTCGCGGTCCGCGAACTTGACCTGTTGCGGCAGGACGGCGGCGAGACCATCGTCGAACTGACCTGCGGCGGCCTGTCGCCCGATCCAGCGGGCCTGAAGCGGCTTTCCGAGGGCACCGGCGTGCGGTTGATCATGGGCTGCGGTTACTATGTCAACGACTACCAGGATCCGCGCAACCACAGCCGCACGGTCGACGATTTTGCCCGCGAGATGATTGACCAGGTCCAGGTCGGCGCCTGGGGCACCGACGTGCGGGCCGGCATCATCGGCGAGATCGGCTGCCAGGCGCCGTGGACCGACCTGGAAAAGCGCGTGATGCGCGGTGCGCTGTTGGCGATGGCCGAAACCGGCGCGGCGCTGAACGTCCATCCCGGCCGGCACGAGGACCAGCCGCAGGAAGTCGCCGACTTCATCAGGGCAGCAGGCCATGCCACCGACCGTGTCATCATCAGTCATATCGATCGCACAATCTTCGATGTCGATCGCCTGCTGCGCCTGGCCGACAGCGGCGTCACCGTGGAATTCGACCTGTTCGGGCAGGAGAGCGCCTACTACGGCCTGAGCGACATCGACATGCCCAACGACGCCACGCGCCTGAAGCTGATCCGCACGCTGATCGATCATGGCCATCTCGATCGCGTCGTGATCAGCCATGACATCTGCTACCGCACCCGCCTCAGCGTCTTCGGCGGCCACGGCTACGGCCATATCTTCCGCAACGTCGTGCCGATGATGCGCCGCCGCGGCTACAGCGGGGAAGAGATCGACGCCATCCTCGTGCACAACCCCCGGCGACTGCTGACCTTCGCTTGAGACGGGCGGCAGCAATTTCCGTCACTACAATGACATCGGACTGTCATTTGGAGGGCCGCGAAGAGTCTCTGATCGCCAGAGCCTCCATCCCGAAGACGTGGCTCGCCTCACGCGCCTAGACGGACGGAACGCACTGCGAGGCGACAGCTCGCTGACGTCACTACTCGGCCGGTTCGAACTCCGCCAGTTCGGCGCCGTCCTGCACCTGGTCGCCGGCCGCGAACAGCAACCGCTTGATCGTGCCGTCGGACGGTGCGGTCAACGTGTGCTCCATTTTCATGGCTTCGAGCACGATCACGGGCTGGCCACGCGCGACCTTCTCGCCGTCCTTGACCCTCACGTCGATGATCTTGCCGGGCATCGGTGCCTTCAGCCCGCCACCATGCCCGCCGCCGGCGTCGGCCGCCGAGACGTCGCGCGGATCGACCAGCCGCAGGCTGCGGCCGCCGACGCCGCCGTCGGTAAACACGACGTAGTCGACGCCGCCGTCGTTGGCGACATGCCGTACAACCCGCGCCCAGGTGACCGACTGGCCCAGGGTCGCACGGAAGCTACCGTCGCGGCCCGGCGCGACGCTGGCCTCGGTCGTCGTCCCGTCGATCTCCAGCCGGCAGTCGATTGCATTGTCGACGGCAGGCAGATTCGCACCGGCAACACGGCGATAGTGAACCACCACCGGCAGTTCGCGGTCGGCCTCCTTCCAGCGCACCTCCTCGTGACCGGCGCCATTGAGACGCCAGCCGTCGACCCGGTGCCATGGCGATCTAGGCTCGGACGACGCGACGGCGCGCGCCGCCGCCTGCTCACGCCATTCCAGCAGCCGCGCCAGTGTCGCCAGCGCCAGCGCGCGCTGGTCGGCCGGCTCGACCTTGGGAATCACCGCGTCCCTGTAGCGCTCGATGAAGCCGGTATCGACTTCGCCGGCAGCGAACGCCGGATGGGTAGCGATCCGCGCCAGCAACGCCGCATTGGTCCGCACCCCGACCACTTCGGTGTCGGCCAATGCCCGTTGCAGGCGACGCAGCGCCGATGCCCGGTCGCGGTCGTGCACGATGATCTTGGCAATCATCGGATCGTAGTGCGGTGTCACCACGTCGCCGGGCCGCACGCCGGTATCGACCCGCACGCCGGCGCCCCGGCGTGGCAATGCCAGATGCTTGAGCGTGCCGACGGAGGGCAGGAAATTGCGCGACGGATCCTCGGCATACAGACGCACCTCGAAGGCGTGGCCGTCGATCGCCAGCTCCGACTGCGATCGCGGCAGCTTCTCGCCGCACGCCACGCGCAACTGCCACTCGACCAGGTCCTGGCCGGTGATCATCTCGGTGACGGGATGCTCGACCTGCAGACGGGTATTCATCTCCATGAAGAAGAACTCGCCGGCCTGGTCGGCAATGAACTCCACGGTGCCGGCGCCGACATAGCCGATGGCCCGCGCCGCCGCGACGGCCGCCTCACCCATCGCTTTGCGGCGCTCGGCGGTCATGCCCGGTGCAGGGGCTTCTTCGATCACCTTCTGGTGCCGCCGCTGGATCGAGCAGTCGCGTTCGAACAGGTAGATGCAGTCGCCGTGCGTGTCGCCGAACACCTGCACCTCGATATGGCGCGGCCGCGTCAGATACTTCTCGAGCAGCACATGGTCGTCGGCGAAGGCCGCCTTGGCCTCGCGCTTGGCGCCGGCCAGCGCCTCGGCAAACTTGGCGGCAGTCTCGACCACGCGCATGCCCTTGCCACCGCCGCCGGCCGCCGCCTTGATGAGCACCGGATAGCCGATGCGGTCGGCCTCGCGCGCCAGCAGCTCCGGTGCCTGGTCATCGCCATGATAGCCCGGCACCAGCGGCACCCCTGCCGCCTCCATCAGCTTCTTGGCTTCGCTCTTGGAGCCCATCGCCCGGATTGCCGCCGGCGGCGGACCGATGAAGGCGATACCGGCGGCGGCGCAGGCCTCGGCGAACCCGGCGTTCTCCGACAGGAAGCCGTAACCGGGATGCACGCCCTGGGCGCCGGTCGCCTTGGCCGCGGCGACCAGCTTGTCGGCCACGAGGTAGCTTTCGCGCGCCGCTGCCGGGCCGATATGGACCGCCTCGTCGGCCATGGCGACGTGGCGGGCATGCCGGTCGGCGTCGGAATAGACCGCCACCGTCCGCACCCCTAGCCGTGCCGCGGTCCGGATCACGCGGCAGGCGATTTCGCCGCGGTTGGCGATGAGGATCTTGCCGAACATCTTCCCTGCCTGTCCTGCGTCCTGGTTGCGGCAGTCTAGCGTGCCGTTACGGGCATGGCCTAGCTGCAATGGGTACGGGTGCATCCGCCGCCGCGTACCGCGTGCCGTCGGCCGCGACGTCCCGGCCGTACGCCGACGGCGTCTTGCCGTCGCTCTCGTACAGCCGGCCGCACACCGCGTCCTTGCCGCGTCTTTGCGCGATATCGCGCAGCAACGCGCGCTTGCCGTCGAACTGCCTGACCAGATCGGCCGACCACGTCGCCGCCCTGGCGTCGGACTTGAAGCAGTCGGCGATCTTGCGCGCCGCCGCATCGCGCAGCCGCAAGGCGGCCGCCTCGCGGCCGACGCCACACATCGTGGCATAGACCGACAGGTCGGCAGCCCGATCGACGACCGCGGAGATTTCCTGCCCGAAGATCGCCAAGCGGTCGTCGCCGGTCGTCGACCCGGGGGCCGTCTGCGCCAGCACGCCGGCCGGCGTAACCGCTGTCACAGCCGCGAGGAAGAAAGCTACGCGTTTCAGGAGCCACCTCCGGTCGCGGCACAGCAGCGGGCGCACGTCAGTCCTTCGGTGGACATGGCAGGCGGCCAATGCGCTGGCGCCCCGCATCGGTCGCCAGCTGGCGGCCCATCTCCAGTGCCGTCGCCACTTCGGTCTGCAGCTTGTCGCTGCGATAGAGGGCGCAGATCGCCTCCTTGCCGCGCCGCTGGATCGCGGCGTCGGCGTTCTTCAGCATCGACTCGAACGCCATATCGATGTGGTCAGGCAGATCCTTGACCCGCGGGTCGGTGCTGGCGCACTGGCGCGCCCGATCGACGACCAGCGCACGCATGTCGTGTCCGGCCTTCTCGTCACCGCCGCAGACGCGCGCCTGGATGACAAGTTGTCCGGCGGCAAAGACGACGGCGCCGGCGCTTTCCGCGAACTCTTCGACGGCGGCGCTCGGCGGCTGGGGTTGCGCCCGTGCGCCGCCCAGGAAGGCTGCCGCGCCCAGAACCGCGGCCGCCAGGGTGATGCCGAGCTTCACGTCGCCCACCTCGGTTTGCGTTTGGCAAGAAAGGCCGACATGCCTTCCCGCGCCTCGTCGGTAACGCACTGGCCCGCGACATGGCCGGCGATCAGATCGACCACGCCGGCGCCGGCCGGCATGGGGTCGATCTGTGTGACCAGGCGCTTGACCAGCGCCTGCACATCCGGCGCGCCAAGCTTGAGGTCGCCTGCCAGGCTGGCGACCTCGGCATCGAGCCGGTCGGCCGGCACGACCCGGTCGACCAGGCCCATGGCGAGCGCTTCACGCGCCGGATAGACGCCGCCATGCATCAGCAGCTGCCGCGCGCGGCGCGGTCCCACCGCCTGGATCAGCACGGCGATCGCGATACCGGCCAGCAATCCGTTGCGCACCGAGGTCAGGCCGAAGCGCGCTGTTTCGGCGGCGATGGCGTAGTCGCAGGCCAGCATCACGCCGGCGCCGCCGCCGACAGCGGCGCCCTGCACCCGGGCGATGGTCGGCTTGGGCAATTCGTAGATCGCCTGCACGACCTCGGTCATGAGTCGGGCGCCGTGCTGGCGTTCGGCCTCGCTCAGCTCGGGCCAACCCAATACCCAGTTGAAATCACCGCCGGCCGAAAACGCCGGTCCGTTGGCGGCAATCACGACGACTCGCACCGCGGCGTCGCGGCCGACGCTCGCCAATGCGTCAAGCATGGCGCGCGACGTTGCGCCGTCGAAAGCGTTCATCGCTTTCGGGCGATTCAAGGTCAGGGTCGCGATGCCGTCAGCGACGGACAGGAGTACGGGCGCGGCTTCTCTACTCATCCCTCGGTCCGCGCTTTCGTTGCATCGTCGCGGCGGCGCGATCTTAGAGCGGGCCGGTAGGCGCTGTCATCCCGACCAATCGGGCGATAGCGGCGAGCGGTTGCGGTATCCATGGGGCCGCCGTCGCGGCGGCATGCCGCACAGGTGCCGGCATGCGCCGATACCGGGTCCCCAAGCGGCCGGCCGGACCGCTACCCCAGCGACTGGATATAGGCCTCCAGCGCCGCGCGGGCCGCTTCGACCGCCTTCTCGGCGTCGGCACGCTGCTTCGCCAGCATCTCCAGCTCGGTTTCCTGCTTGTCGAGGGTCGCCAGATAGCGGCGCTGCAGGTCGGAATTCGACGGCACGCTGCGCAGGTTCTCGCGAATGCGCTGTTGCTCCTGGGCAATGCGATTCCGCCGCGCCTCTCCCTGCTCGATCTTCTGCTCGGCGGCCTTCACGGCATTCTGCATCTGGATGATGCGGCTCAGCGCGTCGCGGGTCTTTTGGTCGAACTCCTTGGCTTTGGCAAAGTAGGCAACGCGGTCGGGCTCGGCGTCGATGAGTTCCAGTTCCTCCAGCACGGTTTGTTCCTGCACGACCTCGAACACGTGCGACTCGCCGCCTTTCAGCTCGAACGGCACGCGGTACTTGTCGCCGACCTGCCCGACATCCTTGCCCTCGACCTTCATCAGCTTCCAGCCCGCCAGGCGCGGCGTCTCGACCAGCAGCTGCCGGTCCTCGCGGGCCGGCGCCTTGACCTTGTAGGTCGTGGTCTGACGCTGCAGCATCTCGTAGCGCAGCACGCCCTTCACGATGCTGCCCCTGACCAGTGTCTCCTTGCGGCCGCTCTCGGCCTCGATGGTGACTTTCTGGTCGAGCGCGTAGCTGAGCAGCCGGTTCTCACCCGGCGGCAATGCCCCAAGCCGGGCGTCGCCGACATAGGCGACCAGCCCGTCGGCACCGCGCTCGTAGACGGTAATCACGCCGGGCGGCAGTGCGGTGGTGCCGTCGTTCTGCAGCCGCACCGACGCCAGCGGATGACGCGGATGAGTCTCGGGCTGATACAACGCCTGGCGCTTGACCGGCACATCGCCGTTGATGATCGGCACCGAGAGCGTGCGGCCATTCGCGACGGTCACCGCGCTGGGGAGGCGGAACATCACCTGCGTCAGCGCTTCCTGTGCGGCCACCTGTTCGGCGGGTGGCGCCACCGGGGGCGGCGGCGCGACGGCGGTTTCAGCCTGCTTCGGCAAGGTCCGGCCGTCTCGCACGCCGCCAGCGGGCGGCGCCATCGCCGGCGCCGGCGCGCGCATGCGGTCCATTGATGCCGGTGCGGACGGTTTCGTCGGCACCGTGCCTTGGTCGGTTCGCGGCATCAATCGGCCGATGACCTCGACCGGCACGTATGGCCGGTCGACGTAGTACGACTGATAGAGCGCCTGGCGGAACGCCACGGGGTGGCCGGAGACCAGGGTCAAATCGACTCCATTCCAGTCCTGGCCGCTCATGTTTTCGACCACGGCCCAGCCTTGCAGATGGGCCTTCGCCACGTCGCCTTCGCCCGGCACGGTCAACCGGTACGACGCCTTCCACAACGGCGCCGACACGATATAGGCGACGCGCACCGTGCGCCTGCCCTGTCCCTTCGACGTCAACTCGACAGTGCGCGCGTCCCTGGCGCGGTTGGCGGCGATCGCGGCAAGCGCCTTGGCGACCTGCTCGCGCACGGCGGGATCGGCGAACTGGAGGTTCTCGGCATCTTCCAGCACGAACTGCTGCAATCCCTGGTCGGTCATCAGGGTGACGCGGTTGCGCACGCCGATCTGCCGGCCCTCCGGACTGATCACCGGCTCGGGCGTGACGGCCACGACACGGCCCAGTGCGGCGCGGGGCCCGCCGACCGAGACCTCGGCACCACGCAATGCATTCAACAGCGCCGCCGGCGACGCCAGCGCCGACTGGTCGAACGGCAGGTCCTTGAAGACCTGCGACAGCGGCTCGCGGCCCGGCAGGCTGAGCCCGCCGACGCCGCCCTTGTCGTCATAGACCACCAGGCTCTTGAGGACGTCGTCGACCTGGTCGAGGTTGACGGTGAGTTTCAGCGTCGCGTCGTTTTCGACAGCGGCCTCGTACTCGAAATACCCGACGCCACCGGAGGACAGCATCACCCGTTTCAGCGCCAGGTCCTGCGCCAACGCCGGGCCCGACGCCAGCAGGCCGGCGGCAAGTCCGGCCGCAACCGCCAGCCGGCGACGGGACGGTGTTCTCAGTCGCGACATCGATCGATCTCCCGGTGGCTGAACCGAGTGGATACTCACGATTGATCATGACGATTTCGCGGCACGCGGCAACGCCGGCGTGCAAATCCCGCTACGATTCAGCGCAATGTCCGGCCGGCTGGGGGTCGAGGCGGTCCGCGCGCCAGCAGATCGCAAGCGGCGGCAGCCGCCTAGGCCCCGTCGAGCGCCGCCTGCAGCGCGTCGAACGGCAGGATCACACACTCGTGCCGGCTGCGGTGCTGGCGCACGGGCGCAAAGGCCGCGAAGTCACCCTCGCCGGCTGCCGAGCCGTCGAGGACCGCCTCCATCTCGGCCCGCAGGCGCGCCACGTCGTCGCGCGATCCGCCTTGCGCCCGCACCGTCAGCGCCACGGCCGAGGCCTGGCACAGCGCGCAGCCGCGCACCTGATGCGCGAGCTCGGCGATGTGGCCCTGATCGTCCAGGCGGACATCCATGGTCACGCGATCGCCGCACAGCGGATTGTCGCGCCGCGCCGAGCCGGTCGGCGCCGTCAGCCGGCCGGCGCCGGCCCGGCTCTTGGCCAGCGCCACGATGCGGTCGTGATACAGGGCGTCGTTCATGCGAACCGCCGCACCGCCTCGTGCACACCCTGCAGCAGCGCATCGATGTCCGAAGCGTCGTTGTAGGGCGCGATGCACGCGCGCGCCGTACCGGCGATGTCGAAGCGGTCCATCAGCGGCTGGGCGCAATGGTGGCCGGCGCGCACAGCGACCCCGAACGAGTCGAGGATCTGCGCCGTGTCGTGCGGATGCACGTCGTCGAGCACGAAGGAGATCACTGGCAGTCGTGCCTGCAGGCCGGCCGGGCCGATGATCCGCGCGCTCTTGACGGCGGCGAGACCGTCCATGAGGCGCTGCGTGAGGCCCATCTCGTGGCCGCCGACCGCCGTCCAGTCGAGGT
>JAHCJT010000229.1 GCA_026126245.1 Alphaproteobacteria bacterium | reverse complement strand
CGCGACAACATCCATTCGTAGGCGACCACAACAGACCGCCCGCGACGTGACGCCGTTGACCGGCGGACTGCCTTCGCGCCTCTCAGGGGTCGCATGTCCCTGTTGGCCAGCGCCTTGGCGCGTGACAGACTTTCCGCCTCTCGATCATGGATCCGGTTGACCGAGCGCCGCATGCGCTCGGCGTCCTGCTCCATCTGAGACGACCAAAGGAGCCCCGGGGATGAAGTTCGTCGATATCCGGTGCGTCGGAAACGCCACCGAGCGGAAGGATTCAGCGTACCAGAGCGCAGTCACATGGTTGGCCGCAGCCGTGCGCGTCGGTGAGCACTACGTGAACAACCTGAGTGACGTCGTGCGAATCGTCGAGAACCTGCCAAAGGACACGTTGGTCGACGGGCTGTTCCTGCTCGACCACGGCAACAAGAGCCAGTGTTGGGTTGGAGACGAGGACATCGGGGGCGCGACGCTCGTGAGCTATGCAGGATACAAGACCGCGTTGCAGAAACTACGGTCCCACATGGGCGGCGAGGCGATCATCCACGTCATGAACTGCGAAGCCGGCTCTCATGAGAGCATGCTGCGGGCCTTTGCAGAGTACGTGGGCGTTCCAACGTACGGCGGCACCGGGCTGTCGAACCCCCTGTTGGGATTCAATACTGGCAGTTACGTCTGCGCGATGCCGAGCGGCAGGATCATTCACGACGCCGGCCGCCCCCGAGCTTACGGACAAGGCGGGTGAGGTTACGGGCCGGGAAGCTACCTCCTCTCAGCCCTCCACTCCCACGGCGCCTGGAAATCGCTGCCCCAGATGCCGCGTCGCGCGGCCCGGGCGCGGTCCTCGTTCGCGACGTATCCAGGCTGTACCGCCGGAACGCCAGCGCCCAGCCGTTATCGACCATCCACGCCGACATGTCTGCGCCGGCGACGCGGCACAAGCCGATCGTCCGGCCGTAACGGTCGCGGCCCTTGTCCTCACACCTCACTGTGCGGCCGCCGATGAAGTAGCCCGGCGCATTGGCCTAGGCGCCGCCACAGAGCCACGGCTTGCCGTCGCGGCGGCAAACCTGTTTGGATTCCGGCGCGTCAATGCCCCACAGACGGACGCGCAGGCCGCGGATCTCGATCGTGTCGCCGTCAATCACTGATGCCTGGCCGACCAGGCTGTCCCCGTCGGCCTTTGTCACGGCCGGCGCTCCCAAGACGATAGCTGCGTCTTCGGGATTGCGGTTTACTCTCGACGATGGGAGCCAGAACGCGAGGGCAGTGAAGCAGATCAGCAACAACGGCATCGCGAAGCTCAAGAGGTTCACTCTACGACCGCCGCCCAGCTCTGGCGTGACCGGGCGCGATGGCCTCGCAGGGCGCGGGGGCCGAATGCCAGTTCCGCGGTTTTGCCGGCGCACGATGCCCTCGAGCAGGCGCCTGTTGTGCCACGCCGCGAAGCGTTGAAGGAACCCGCCGGGAAGACCCGACATGCAGCGACCTCAGCAGTAACTTGCGCCAAACCGTACGCGCCAGAGGCACCTTTGCAGAGTCAGGATTGATCCATGTTGGAGTGCTCCGCACCCCGTGCCCGATCGCCCTGCTGCGACCCCACTGAAACGAGCACCGGCGCGCCGCAGGCGGGGCACGAAAGTCGGTTGGCGGCGTCAGGCAGATCATCCCACGCGACTACCTGCTGGAGGCGACCGACTTGCGGCGCCAGCCCGCCGCCCTCGCGCCGCGCCGTCGCAACATTCTGTGCGCCGCGCGCGACCGGCCGGCAGACACGCTATGACCGCCGGCCCGTCAAGGCAATGACAGGTGCGCCACGGTCGCCGGACGAGGGCGCCAACGGCGGCGCGCTTTGTCGCTGGCATTGCCCGACCTGCGCCGGGCATGGTGGTGGCCCGGTGCAGCCCCACGGACGACCGCCACGATGGCTTTCCCCCGCCTGACCTTTCACGGCGCCGCGCGCTCGGTGACCGGCTCGTGCTTCCGGCTGGAGACCGACGCCGGCGAGGTGCTGATCGACGCGGGCCTGTTCCAGGGCCCGAAGACAGAGAAGGAGCTCAACTACCGCCGCTTCCCGTTCGCCGTCGACCGCATCGCCGCGGTGATCCTCAGCCACGCGCATATCGACCACTCGGGCCTGCTGCCCAAGCTGGTGCGCGACGGCTTCAGCGGCGCCATCCACGCCACGCCGCCGACCACCGATCTTGCCGAAGTGATGCTGCCCGACAGCGCCCACATCCAGGAGATGGAGGTCGAGCAGCTCAACCGGCGCAACGCGCATCGCAACCGCGCGCCGGTCGAGCCGATCTACACCGGCGCCGACGCCGAGGCCTCCCTGCGGCTGTTCCGGCCGGTGCCGTACGACAGGTGGTTCGCCGTGCTGCCCGGCCTGCGGGCACGCTTCTGGAACGCCGGTCACCTGCTGGGCTCGGCTTCGGTCGAGATCGAGATCGCGCAGCCCGAGCCGGCGGCGCCGTTGCGGCTGCTGTTCTCGGGCGACATCGGCCCAGATTACAAGCTGCTGCATCCCGATCCGGAAGGCCCCAGCGGCGTCGACTACCTGGTGTGCGAGGCGACCTACGGCGACACCGACCGCAAGGACGCCAGCGCCGAGCGCCGCCGCACGCTGCTGCGCGACGAGGTGCGGGCCGCGATCCATCCCAACGGCTCGCTGCTGATCCCGTCCTTCGCGGTCGAGCGCGCCCAGGAGCTGATCAGCGACCTCAGCCGCCTGATGGCCGACGGCGCGCTGCCGACGATCCCGATCTACGTCGATTCGCCGCTGGCCACCAAGGCGACGCGGGTCTTCGCCGAGCACGCGCGCGAGCTCGAGGACGGCGCCACCCTGTTGCAGGGACTGAAGTCGCGCCACATCCAGTTCACCGAGACCCTGGAACAGAGCAAGGCACTGGACCGGCTGCGCGGCTTCCACATCGTCATCGCCGCCAGCGGCATGTGCGAGGCCGGCCGCATCCGCCACCGGCTGAGGAACTGGCTGTGGCGCGAGCAGGCGACGGTGCTGCTGGTCGGCTACCAGGCGGTCGGCACCTTGGGCCGCTTCCTGCAGGAGGGCGCGCGCTCGGTGCGCATCCAGGGCGAGGAGTTCACCGTGCGCGCCCGCATCCGCTCGATCGACCTCTATTCCGGCCATGCCGACGGCCCGGAGCTGGTGAAATGGATCGGCCAGCGCCGGCCGCTGGCGCATGAGCTGTTCCTGGTGCACGGCGAGGACGACGCTATCGCCGCCCTGGCGGCGCGGCTCGACGGCATCGTCGACGCCGCGCACGTGCTGGCGCCGGTGCTCGACGAGAGCTTCGAGCTCAGCGCCGCCGGCGCCGTGCGCCTGCCGGGTGCCGCCGCGCCGCGGCTGCCGGCCGACCGCGTGGCGCGGCTCGACTGGCACAACGATGTGTCGCGCCTGCTGCTGGATGTCAGCGAGGCGCTGGCCGCCCTGCCCGACGAGAAGACGCGCGATGTGCTGATCCGCCGGCTGCGGCGCGCGCTGGAGGATGGCGGCAGCAACGCCGCGCCCGAGGCCGCCGACACGCGGCGCCCGCGACGCTGACGCGGCCTTCGCCCGCGCCGCGTTCGGCGCACCGCAGGTCGCGTCGCTAAGGGCGCGACAGCCTGCTATGACTCGGCAGCCTCCGCCTCGCCGGCCGCTGACTTGCCGGCCGCAATCTGCTCCAGGATATGCTCCGAGATACCGCGGGCGATTTCTCGTTCGCCCATGATGATAAAGCTGGCGCCGTACTTCCTGAGGTATTCGACCTCGGCGTCCGAATGGGCGCGGGCGATGATCTCGAGCTTGGGGTTGGCGACATGCGCCTGCTCGATCAGGTTGCCGCTCTCGAACGGGTTGGGGATGGCGCTGATCAGCCAGCGCGCCCGTGCGATGTTGGCCGCTTCGAGCATGCCCGGCAGGCCGGCATTGCCGGCGATCACCTCGACGCCCTGCGCCCGCAGCTGCTCGGCCAGCGGCTCTCTTTCCTCGATCACCAGGTAAGCCTGGCCGGCGCCCGCCAGCGACGCCGCCACGAGGCTGCCGACCCGGCCGTGACCAACCAGCACGGCGTGGTCGGCCAGCGCTGTTGCCGGCAGGTCCGACGCTTCCGGCGCGGCGGCCTCTTCCGCGAGCCTGCCCCGCTCGCGCGCCTTGAGGCGCGGCGACAGCCGGTCGAGGGCGACGAACAGCAGCGGATTGGCGAGGATCGAGACGATGGCACCGGCGAGGATGAGATCGCGCCCGGACTCAGGCAGCAGTTTCAGGCCGACCCCTAGGCCAGCCAGGATGAAGGAGAACTCACCGATCTGTGCCAGGTTGGCGCCGATCGAAAGCGACAGACGCAGCGGCGCGCGCAAGGCCCAGGTGATGGCCGACGCGGCGGTGGCGTTGCCGACGATGATGACCAGCAAGGTCGCGGCGACCAGCAGCGGCTGCTGCAGCAGGATCATCGGGTCGAACAGCATGCCGACCGAGACAAAGAACAGCACGGCGAACGCATCGCGCAGCGGCAGCGTTTCCTGGGCGGCGCTCTGGCTGAGCTCCGACTCCGCCAGCATCATGCCGGCGAAGAAGGCGCCCAGTGCGAAGGAGACGTCGAACAGCTCGGCGGCGCCGAACGCCACGCCGAGCGCCAGCGCCAGTACCGCCAGCCGGAACAGCTCGCGCGAGCCAGTATGGGCGACGTAGTGCAGGATCCAGGGAATCAGCCGCCGGCCGACCACGATCATCACGACCAGGAAGGCGGCCAGCTTGGCGATCGTCAGGCCGAGTGCCTCGAGGAACGTGCCGGGCTGCAGGAACGCGAACAGGCCGCTGGCGGCGCGTCGCGGATCGACCTCGGCGCCGCCCAGCACGCCCGAGAGCGGCGGCAGCAGCAGCAGAGCGAGAATCGCAACCAGATCCTGCACGACCAGCCAGCCGACTGCGATACGTCCCTGCTCGGAGGCCAGCACGCGGCGGTCCTGCAGGCCGCGCAGCACCACGACCGTGCTGGCGATCGCCAGCGCCAGGCCGAAGACGACGCCGGCCCCGACCGTCCAGCCGAGGATCTGTGCCAGGCCGAATCCGAGTGCCGCCGCCACCGCCATCTGGACCAGCGCGCCGGGTACCGCCTTGGCCTTCACCGATAGCAGATCGTCGGGCGAAAAGTGAAGCCCGGTGCCGAACATCAGCAGCACCACCCCGAGCTCGGCGAGCTGGCCGGCCAGTGCCGGATCGGCCACGAAGCCCGGCGTGTAGGGGCCGATCAGGATGCCGGCGAGCAGATAGCCGACCAGCGGCGACACGCGCAGCCGGTGCGCCAGCGTGCCGAGCACGAAAGCCAGTCCGAGGCCGCCGACGAGTATGGCGATGAGAGGCGTGTGTTGCATCGCTGACACGCATAGCGCACCGGGTGCCGGTTCACCAAGCGCGAGGACCGCGACGCCGCAACGATGTTGCCTCGAGCGCCACACCACGAGCACCGGAAGCGGACGTCGCGGATTCCCATGTCGAGATAGCGTTCCGGCAGCGTCCGTGGGTCGATCGAAGTGTTGTGCCCGCACGCGTGGCATGACGCGATCAGCCGGCCGCCACGGCGGGCGATGGCGCCGATCCTGGGGCCAGAGTCGCTGGACATTGCAGAAGGCTAGAGCCGGCAATCTGGCGAGCCAAGGGCGTTGCTAGACCCGGCCATTTGGGCTGCACTGCCCACATGGCATAGGAACCGTTCCCCGGCGGCAAGCGCATGTCGGTGAGCTCGATATCGATTGGCACCGCACCGTCGAGAGCCTGGCGCGCCCGCGCGCCCCTGGCGGAATTTCCAGATGCTGCGCCTAGCCATCACACGCACACCCCGGCGGCTGGCGACAGGTCTTGTTGCGAGCGCTGCAGGTGTTGCCACACGCCTTGCCCTTGGTGCATCCGCGCGCAGCAGTACTCGCGCGCCTCCTCGACCGGCCGTTTCCAAGGCGACATGAGCTCGGGCGCGCCCCACCGTGGCGGTGGCTGCGGTGCTTCCGCGACCGCAGCTGACAGCGTCACCTAGCCAAACGCGAACACAGCGACCACCCCAACTCGCATGGCAGGCCCTCTGCCCGTCCCGAGGGAAACCTATCACAGATACACTCGACAATCGCAGACGGTGTCGGGGAATTTCCAACCGGCAATGGTCGGAAAAAGTTCACACCAACTTCCTCTATCTATGCCCACCATCCCCACTACGGCCAGTGCTCTTTGAAAGTTCATCAAAACGCCTTATTCTCCGGTGCCAATGCGCGCCATCACCGGCAAGTCGCCCAGCCAGATATTCTCGCGCACCACGGCGCCACTCCCGTCCGTCTCGGCGATCAACGTTCCACCAAGATCGTAGTGGAAGTGCGTCACCTGGTTTGGCGTACCGGAAATGGTCTTCGCCACCCGCTCGCCAATGGCATTCAGCTGGTACTGAGCACAGGTCTGGCTGGCCAGCTGAACCTCGACCAGCCTGCCGGCTTGGTCATAGACGTATGTGTAGTTTTGCCCGGCGCCGCGACTATCGCCATTGACCGAACCTGCGCCGTCGTACCCGAAGGTGCGCGTCACCGTGCCATCGGTTACCGACGCCAGCCGGTTGGTACCTGATGTCGTCGGTACATCTCTGACAGCCCGCCTGATAGCGAACGACTCGTGCGATTTCCATTGGCGCTATAGCCGTAGGTCCACGCTCCGTACGCCCCGGTCGCTGATGTCAGCCGGTCGAGCGCATCATATCCAAAGGCCTGGTTGAGGGCCGGTACACGCGCATCGGCGATCGCCGTGATGTTTTTGGCGTCGTCCCATGTGTACGCCAGATCAAGATAGGTTGTGCTGCCGCTTGTTGCCAGGATGCGGCTGGTCCTGCCGTCCTGATCCCATGTCACGGTGACGCCGATGCCATTGGCGTGCTGCAGGCCAGCCAGCGGCCCGAATGGTTGCCACGTGATAGCGTCGGCGACGGTTCGCACGGTCGCACCCGGGTAGTCGCGCTGAGTAATCGACGTGACCCGGCCAAGCGCGTCACGCACGTATTCAACAATTCGACCACTGGGGTACGTGACGGCCCGCGCTACGATCTGCTCTGCGGCCAGGGGCGGCTCGAAGCCTACCGGGCCCTGGGCCAACCTGAAATCCCTGCCCTCGTCGTGCAGGCCGACGACGAGGAATGCTTCGTCATGAGCCTGGTCGAGAACATCGCCCGCCGCCAGCACCGGGCGATCGACCTGCTGCACGACATCGAGGGCATGAAGCGGCGCGGCTACAGCGAAGAGCAGATCGCCCTGAAAACCGACCTGACGGTCGAGTACGTCCGCGGCGTGATCCGGCTGCTGGAGAGCGGTGAGGACCGGCTGCTACGGGCAGTCGAGTCCGAGCAGATCCCGGTCAGTGTCGCCGTGAAGATCGCCGAGTCCAGCGACGACGAGGTCCAGTCCGCCCTGCAGCAGGCCTACGAGAACGGCCAGTTGCGCGGCAAGCGGCTGATGGTGGCCAAGCGGCTGGTCGAGCAGCGCCGGCGGCGGGGCAAGGGTTTCCAGCCCGGTGGCGGTCACAAACGACACCAGCCACTGTCGCCCAACGCACTCATCCGGACCTACAGGCAG
>JAHCJT010000228.1 GCA_026126245.1 Alphaproteobacteria bacterium | reverse complement strand
AACGGGGCGGCGTCGATGAAGGCCTGCAGCTCGCCGGGCTCGGCCGCCAGCCCGGCGAAGCGCTCCCATTCGGCACCGGCGGGCACGCCCATCTGGGCCTGCCACTGCGCCATCTGCTCGACGTTCATCAGGCCGGCGTGATTATCCTTGTGGCCGGCGAACGGCAGGTCGCGGCCCTTGATGGTATAGGCGATGAAGCAGGTCGGCCGGTCGTCGGTGACCTGCTCGAAGGCGTCGAGCACCGCCTGCATGTCCAGGCCGGCGAGATTGGTCATCAGCCGGTGCAGGGCGGCATCGTCGTGCGTTTCGAGGATGCGGCGCACGCCGGGATACTGGTTGAGGTCGCGCTTCAGCGCCTCGCGCCAGGCGGCACCGCCCTTGTAGACCAGCGCCGAGTAGAGCGAGTTGGGGCAGTCGTCGATCCATTGCCGCAGATGCGCGCCGTCGGGCTGGTCGAACGCGGCCTGCAAGGTCTTGCCGTATTTCAGGGTGATCACCCGCCAGCCGACCAGATCGAACATCTCGGCCACGCGGCCGAACAGCCGGTCGTTGACCACCGAATCGAGGCTCTGGCGGTTGTAGTCGATGACCCACCAGAGGTTCCGCACGTCGTGCTTCCAGCCCTCCAGCAGCGCCTCGAAGACGTTGCCCTCGTCGAGCTCGGCGTCGCCGACCAGCGCCACCATGCGGCCGACCGGCCGCTCGGGCGCCAGCTGCTTCAGCCGCACGTAGTCCTGCACCAGCGACGAGAACAGCGTCATCGCCACGCCCAGGCCGACGGAGCCGGTCGAGAAATCGACGTCGTCGCTGTCCTTGGTGCGCGACGGGTAGGACTGCGCGCCGCCCAGCGCGCGGAAGGCCTCCAGCCGCTCGCGCGTCTGCTGGCCGAACAGGTACTGGATCGCGTGGAACACCGGCGAGGCGTGCGGCTTAACCGCGACGCGGTCCTCGGGCCGCAGCACGGCGAAGTACAGCGCCGTCATGATGGTGGCCAGCGAGGCGCAGCTCGCCTGGTGGCCGCCGACCTTCAGGCCGTCGCGGTTGGGCCGGATGTGGTTGGCATGGTGGATGGTCCATGCCGACAGCCACAGCACCTTGCGCTCCAGTTCGCGCAGCAGCTGCAGCCGGCGCGCCGACGTACCGTCGGCCGGCGACAGGCGCGACGGCGGGGCGAGCAGGGCGGACGAGGTATCGGGCATGGCGCGTCTCCGGGCGGCCGTTGGCCGGAAACTACGCCGTTGGGACGGGTAAATCCTTGCTTTCTGACCTGAACTTTATTCCAAATTGGAAGAGTTATCCCCATTTCAAGGCTTTGCCGCAATGAACAACCTGACAGCACTCGACGCGATCGACCGCCACATTCTCGAAACGCTGCAGCGCGACGGCCGCCTGAGCAATGCCGAGCTGGCCGACAAGGTCGGCCTGTCGGCATCGCCGTGCTGGCGGCGGGTCAAGGCGCTGGAGGAGGCCGGCATCATCAAGGGTTATGTCGCGCTGCTCGACGCCAAGGCGGTGGGGCTGCCGGTCAACGTTTTCATGAGCGTGTCGCTGACCACCCAGGTGCAGGGCGCGCTGCAGCGCTTCGAGCGGGCGGTGCAGCAACGGCCGGAAGTGATGGAATGCTACCTGATGACCGGCGACAGCGACTACCTGCTTCGCATCGTGGTGCCCGACCTTGAGGCTTACGAGCGCTTCGTGATGGACTTCACGCGCATCGCCGGCATCGCCCAGATCCGCTCATCCTTCGCGCTGCGGCCGGTCAAGCAGGGCACGGCGCTGCCGATGGCGCATCTGGGACGATGAGCCCGGGCGGTGCCAAGTCTCGCTTATGGGTCGGCAAAGAATTCCTTTTGGATGATGCGTGGTCGCACAGCTGTTGATTTTTCCGGAACAACCGGAGGATCGACACGTGAGCGCCGAGGACGACAGGAAGGCTACGGAGACCGTGCTGCGGGTGCTGCGCCACCCGTCCATCAGCAAGTTGAGCTTCAAGGCGACCACGACCATCCAGAAAGGATCGGTCGTTTCGGTCAGTACGCGAACGGTTTCGCCGGTGCTGTACGACGAAGTTTGCAAGGCCATCGTCGACCGCAAGATCACGGTTCTGGTCCAGCCGACCATCCTGCCGCCGGGCGCGGCGGCCGCCTACCTGCACAAGCTGACGATCGACGCCGACAACGAGTGGTATGACATCATCATCCTGGGCAAGCCGGACCTCGGAAATACCGCCCCCGAGCAGGTCAAGACCGCCGCGGAAATCGTCCACGAGTGCACGCACGCCGGCTACGACCTGCTCAAGCTGCCCAAGACGGCGCTGGTCGAGCATGAGGTCGGCGCCTACGTGGCCGGCGCCCTGTTCGCGGCCGAGGCGATGGTGCTCCTGAAGGCGCATCCGGAACGGGTCAGTGGCTTGCAGGGAACCGCCAAGGCGGCGTGGGACATCGCACTTCTGGAACTGGCGGACCAGCCGGTGCCGCGGGCGCTGTACGACAAGCTGGCCCTCGCGATCCGCAGCGATCCCCTCTATCGCGACCACGCCAACGACGATCTCGTCAACGACGGGGTCGGCAAGGCATGGAAAATCAAGGGCGCTGGCCGATAGGCGTGCCCACTCCCCGGGGCGCCGCCGCAGGACGCGTCCGCGGGGCCCCAAGCGGCGCTTATGGGTCCGATCAGGAAATCGGATTTCCGACTGCCGCGGGCATGGAATAAAATGTGTGAGCGTTTGTTCATTAATCGCGGCGGCTTGCCGACGACGGAGGCGCACCATGGACCTCGCGTTCCACAACTTCACCATCAATCCCGTGGGTCTCGCCGGCGCGGCGGCCCGCAAATACGTCAGCGACGTGCATGAACATCTGCGCTGGATTCATCGCACGACCAGCGGTCGCATCCTGCTCAACGTCATCCGCCGGCCGAGCTATCCGGTCGAATTTCGTCCCTACACCGGCGCCGACTGCAACGCGGTCGGCGGCGGCGAACTCAAACCCGGTGCGGCGGCGTGGACCGGCTTCGTCGCCTATTCGCCATCGACGTTCTCGCATACCGGCGCCTGCAGCGCGCTGCCGGCAGCCGAGACCCGCGGCCGCCTGTGGGACGAGATCCTGTTCCATGAACTGGTACACGTCTTCCGGAACGCGACGGGCAAATGGAATCCCGGATCGCCCTTGTCGTATTCGATGCGGCACTACGACGACAACGAAGAGTTCATCGCCGTGCTGTGCACGAACATCTACGTGTCGGACCGCAGCAACAAGATCAAGAGCGGCCTGCGCGCCGGCCACCGCGGCTATGGCGCGATGGATCCCAATGATGCGCGGCGGTTCGGGCTGTTCATGAGTTCCAAGAACGCCTACGCGCTCGTCAAGAAGTTCTGCGACGACAACCCGATCTTCACCAAGGCGCTGAGCGAGCGGCTGGGCGACATCGAATACAATCCCATCGCCGACTACTACCGCTACCCCAAGATCTGCGAGCTGTTTTCGATCTTCGGCGCCATGAAGGACAGGGCAAAGCTGTCCCGCGACCTGACCGCGCTGGGCCTGCCGAGGACATTTGTCGACTTCGTCGTCAACCTCTCCCCCTGAACGGCAGATGCGTCGCGGCGCGGCCGGCGGGGCAATTTCCTGCCACCGCGGTCCTGGGCTATGGTCGCTCGCCACCAAGGAAACGAGCGAGACGACCCATGACCGCGACCCTGCCGTCCTACGACCACGGCACCTCCACCACCAAGCTGATCGGCGAGACCATCGGCCAGTTCTTCGACAAGGCCGCCGCCCGCTGGCGCGACCGCGAGGCGCTGGTGGTGCGGCATCAGGACATCCGCTGGACCTACGGCGAGCTGGCGCGGCGGGTCGACAACCTGGCGGCTGGCCTGCTGGCGCTCGGGCTGGAGCCGGGCGATCGCATCGGCATCTGGTCGCAGAACAACGCCGAATGGGTGCTGACCCAGTTCGCCACCGCCAAGGCCGGGCTGATCCTGGTCAACGTCAACCCCGCCTACCGCAAGGCCGAGATCGAGTACGCGCTGAACAAGGTGGCGTGCAAGGCGCTGATCACCTCGCCGGCGCTGAAGACCAGCGACTACATCGCCATCCTCAACGACCTGGCGCCGGAGATCGCCACCTCGACGCCGGGCGAGCTGAAGGCCAAGGCGCTGCCGCACCTGCGCACCGTGATCCGGCTGGGCAAGGACAAGACGCCGGGCATGCTGAACTTCGACGACGTCATGACGCGCGGCGGCAACGCCGAACGCAGCCGGCTGGCCGATCTGGCCGACCGGCTGCAGTTCGATGACGCCATCAACATCCAGTTCACCTCGGGCACGACCGGTTTCCCCAAGGGCGCGACGCTCACCCATCACAATATTCTCAACAACGGCTATTTCATCGGCGAGGCCATGCGGCTGGCGCCGGACGACCGGCTGTGCATCCCGGTGCCGCTGTATCACTGCTTCGGCATGGTGCTGGGCAATCTCGCCTGCGTCACGCACGGCTCGGCCATGATCTATCCCGCCGAGGCGTTCGATCCGCTGTCGGTGTTGCAGACGGTCCAGGCCGAGCGCTGCACGGCGCTGCATGGCGTGCCGACCATGTTTATCGCCGCGCTCGACCATCCCGACTTCGGCAAGTTCGATCTTTCGACCCTGCGCACCGGCATCATGGCCGGCTCGCCCTGTCCGATCGAGGTCATGAAGCGCGTGGTGTCGCAGATGAACATGCAGCAGGTGACCATCGCCTACGGCATGACCGAAACCTCGCCGGTCTCGACCCAGAGCTCGGTCGACGATCCGCTGGAGCGGCGCGTCGCGACGGTGGGCCGCGTGCAGCCGCACATCGAGATCAAGATCGTCGATACCGACGGGCGCATCGTGCCGCGCGGCGCCACCGGCGAATTCTGCACGCGCGGCTACTCGGTGATGACCGGCTACTGGTCCGACGCGGAGCGTACGGGCGAGGCGATCGACACCGGCGGCTGGATGCACACCGGCGACCTCGCGACCATGGACGAGGAGGGCTACGTCAACATCGTCGGTCGCCTGAAGGACATGGTGATCCGCGGCGGCGAGAACGTCTATCCGCGCGAGATCGAAGAGTTCCTGTACCGCCATCCCAAGGTGCAGGACGTGCAGGTGATCGGCGTGCCCGATCCGCGCTACGGCGAGGAAATCTGCGCCTGGGTCAAGCTGCGCGACGGCCAGACCGCGACCGCCGACGAGATCCGCGATTTCTGCAAGGGCCAGATCGCGCACTACAAGATCCCGCGCTACGTGCGGTTCGTCGACGAATTCCCGATGACCATCACCGGCAAGATCCAGAAGTTCGTGATGCGCGAGCAAACCATCAAGGCGCTGGACCTGAAGGAACAGAAGACGGCGTAGTCTTCAGCGCACCCGTGGCGCGACAGGGGCCGCCGAGCGCATCCGTGGTCGGCAGGCGAGGGCGTCGCGCAAGCCGCGGGTGGCAACGGATGCTCTGTTTCATATCGTGCCGGTTCGGACGCTCAGCGTCGCGGGTGCGCGGGCCGGCGCGGCCGATGCCCCGTTGCCATCCCGGGGATCCGGGCCAAACCGGTTGCTGCCCGTCGTGCCGCGCCGGCAGCCGCACTCGATGAAGGCGATCAGTCCGCCGACATAGGGCACGAGGTTGACCAGGATCCAGAAGCCGGACTTGTCGCGGTCGTGCCAGCGCTTTGCCTGGAGCGCCAGGCCGGCGTAGATCCAGAGCGCGCCGGTGGTCATCCAGAAGATCTGCAGAGGCAAGGGCAGGTCATCGAACGCGGCGGCTTGCCACGATGCGCCGGTCGCCATGGTGGAGAGCGCCACGAGGCCGACAAGCGCGACCCACCTGATGAGTTCGCCAAGCCAGTACCTCGCGCGATTGAGACGTCCCTGGAAGCTGAAGAACAGGCGGAACATGGCGGCTCTCCCGGCGGGCTACAGCACGATCCGTGGCGGATCGAGCGGCGGGTACTTGATCGCCAGCTGCTTCCACAGGATGGCTTCCAGGATGCGCTTGCAGCGCTCGCCCTTCTCGGGGCTGGGCGGGCCGCCGGCCAGCATGCCGAGCGCCGCCACGTACAGCGCCTTGGGCGAGCCCTGCATGCCGGCGAACAGCTGGTTGGCGTCAGTCTCCGCGTCCTTGGCGCCGGCCTCGGCGAGCCGGGTCTTTTCGGCCGCCTCCGGATCGCCGGTGACGGGATACCCCGAGTCGCCGCCAAACAGCGCGCTGGTGTAGCCCCGCACGTAGTGCCGCAGCAGGTCGATCTTGCGCTGGTTCTCGGCGCGGCGGCCGTAGTCCCAGGCGCCGAGCAGGATGAAGGCCGGGATCAGCAGGATCAGGCCGCCGCCGGCCGCCAGCAGGTCGCCGCCGGCCGTGCCGATGATTTCCTTCAGGAGCGTCGGCGACGGGCCAATGTTGACGCCGATCTGCACGGTGGCCGAAATCGCAACCGGCACCGGGCCGTCGGCGCCGAGATAGGGCCCCAGGTCGAGCTTTCTCTCGTAGCTCGCCGATCCCTTGATGACGATGGGTGTCGCGCTGAGTTGCGTGCCGCCTTCCAGCGCGACGCTGGTTCCCTCCGCCGGCAGCTTGAACGTCTTCTTCAGCGTCACCTCGGTCTTCTCGCGCAGCTTGCTGGCGAGGTCCTTCGGCGATTTCGCCTTCCTGATGATGTCGTCGACTTTCATCTTGGAGCCGACCTGCAGGGAGAGGTCGTCCGACAGTTTCTTCGCGAAGGCGACGCCGATCTCGCGGCCACCAAAGCGCGCCTTCAGGTCATTGGAACTGCGCAGGAAAACGAACTTGCCTTTTACGCTCACCGTGATCTTGCCGACGATGTAGCCGAAGGCGAACGGCCGGTCGGGCAGCTTGCCCTCGAACTCGATCGCCTCCTGCAGCGCGGCCTTTTCCTCCGGCGTCAGGGGCGAACTGCCGCTGTCCGGGTCGACCTCGGCGGGCGGCGGCGGCGCCCCGGTCGGTATGAAGATGACGGCCTTGGTCTTGGTCGGATCGCCGATGTTGGGCTTGGTCCCGGCGCCTTCAAACGTGTAGTTCAGCCCGTCGTGCGTCGCCTTGAAGCAACCGACATACTGGCGCAGGTACCAATTGATCTCCTGCGGATTGCGGGTGCGGAAGTTGTATTCCACCAGATCCAGTGGATCCAGGTTCTTCTCGCGGGCGATCGTGTAGAAGCTCTCCTTGGGGTCGCTGCCAACGGGCCGGCGCTCCCAGTTGCGCTTCTGTTTGTCCAGCGCCGGGTTGGGCGGCCAGGGGGCCTGGGCGGCCGGAGCGCGTTCCATCGGCATCGGTATCTCCCGCGTGACGGATCCAAACATCCACTTATGAGTGAGCAAACGCTTTCTTTTGGCGGTTATTCCGCGCCGGGGACCGAAAAATTTTGAGGGGTACGGCCGCGGCCCCCGCAGCTGTCGTCCGCCACGGCGGCGGCCAGCGCGGCAGTCCGGGGAATGCGTGGGCGAGGCCATCGCCGCCCGGCATCAGGACGACGCGGCGCTGACTTCATGCCCGGCGGCGCGCCCGGCGCGCCCGGCGCGCCGCCGGGGGGGGGGCGTGTCGGGCCCGAGAGCGGGGGGGGCGGGCCGCGAGTCGCGCCGGCCAGA
>JAHCJT010000227.1 GCA_026126245.1 Alphaproteobacteria bacterium | reverse complement strand
GGTTGACCAGGAAGGCGGCACGCCACGACACGGTTTCGGTCAGCAGGCCGGCCAGCAGCGGTCCGCCGAACGCCGCCACCGCCCAGATGATGGCCAGCAGGCCGAACATCTTGGGCACCAGCCGCGACGGGAAGAGCTCGGCGACCAGCGCGTAGCAGGTCGCGGCACTGACGCCGTCGCCCGCACCCTGCAGGGTGCGGCCGACCAGCACGCTGGGCATCGAGCCCGCGAAGCTGACGCTGAGCGTGCCGGCGGCGAAAGTTGCCGCCGACGCCGTCAGCGCCAGCCGCGCGCCCAGCCGCTGCTTGAGCAGGCCGGCCGCGGCGCCGCCGACGATGGCGGCCACCAGATACAGCGTCGAGGCCCAGGCGATCAGGCGCACGCCGCCCAGCTCGATCACGACCGACGGCATGGCCGTGCTGACGATGAAGACGTTGAGCGCGTGGATGCCTTCGCCGAGGCAGACGGTGGCGGCGGCCGGCGCCAGGCGACGCGTCAGCAGATGCCGCCAGCGATCCTCGGCCGCGTCGGCCACGGCGTGCCTCCCCGATTTGGAAAGCGATTACTTATTATATCGGCGAAGTTTGGCAAGCGGTATCTTGTCAAATTTGCCGGCGCAGGATACAGCCTCGGCCATGACGGACCGCACCGCCGACCGGTTGCTGCACCGCCTCAAGGCGGCCGGGCCGCAGACCGCGCGCACGCTGGCGGCGCGGCTGCGGGTCACGGCCGTCGCCATCCGCCAGCATCTCGACAATCTGTCGGCTGCCGGGCTGGTGGCGCACGACGACCGCCGCGAGGGCGTCGGCCGCCCCCGACGCTACTGGCGCCTGACCGACGCCGGCCACGCGCGCTTCCCCGACAACCATGCCGGCCTGACCGTCGAGCTGCTGCAGGCGGTGTCGGGCGTCTTCGGCACGCGCGGCCTGGACCGCCTGATCGCCCACCGCGAGGCGGCGACGCTGGCCACCTATCGCCGCCGGCTGGCGGGCGCATCGACCTTGGCGGCCAAGGTCAAGGCGCTGGCCCGGCTGCGCAGCGAGGAGGGCTACATGGCCGACTGGCGGACCGAGGCGGGCGGCGCCTTCCTGCTGGTCGAGAACCACTGCCCGATCTGTGTCGCGGCGCGTACCTGCCAGGGATTGTGCCGGTCGGAGCTGGCCATTTTCGCTGCCGTGCTCGGCGAGGACGTGTCGGTGGCGCGCACCGACCACATCCTGGCCGGAGCGCGCCGCTGCGCCTACCGCATCGCGCCGGCGGCAAGCGGCGTCAGTCGCCGGACGCGGCCCGCACCTCGCGTTTCAGCGTCGTCTCGTAGACGCGCATGATCGACGATGTGTCGGATGTGCCCAGTCCCAGGCCACGCGCCATGCGCATCAGGTTGTGAACCTGAGCCGCCAGCGGCGTCGGCACGCTGAGCTCGTCGGCCAGCTCCAGCGCCAGATGGGTGTCCTTGTAGGCGAGGTTCAGCGCGAAGGCCGCCTTGAAGTCGCCCTTCATGACGCGCTCGGCCATCGAACGGTAGGCGTTGCTGTTGCCGCTGCTGTTGCGGATCACCTCGTCCAGCTTGCGCACGTCGATGCCGGCGGCGGCGCCCAGCATCAGGCCCTCGGCGCCGGCCGCCATGTTGCAGAACGCCACCATGTTGTTGACCAGCTTGGCGACGGTGCCGGTGCCGAGCTCGCCCATGTGGATGACGTTGGCGCTGAACGATTTCAGGAGCGGCAGCTGGGCCTCGAACGTCGCCTTGTCGCCGCCGACCATGATGGCGATGGTCGCGTTCTCGGCGCCGACCACGCCGCCGCTGACCGGCGCGTCGAGCATCGTGATGCCCCTGGCCTTGAGCTGCTCGGCGATGCGCCGAACCGTCGCGGGCGAGTTGGTGCTGAGGTCGAAATACACCGTGCCCTTGCGCGCGTTCTCCGCGATGCCGCCGGGCCCCAGCGCGACGGCCTCGA
Organism: Alphaproteobacteria bacterium; assembly: GCA_026126245.1. Classification (GTDB taxonomy): domain Bacteria; phylum Pseudomonadota; class Alphaproteobacteria; order Reyranellales; family Reyranellaceae; genus Vineibacter. The sequence continues at coordinate 5,679 of JAHCJT010000227.1, read as the reverse complement.
CGTCGCGCGGCATGGGCAGCGACGTCATGACCACGTCGGCGCCGGCCGCCAGCTCGGCGACGCTGCCGGCGGCCTTGCCGCCGATATCCGTGCAGGCCTTCACGGCCGCGGCGTTGAGATCAAAGACCGTGATCTCGTGGTTGCTCTTGCGGATGATGTTGCGGCACATGGGCCCGCCCATGCTGCCCACGCCGATGAAGCCGACTTTCATGTGCGCCGTCCCCGCTGGATGTGTCGTTCCGGGCGCAGCGGGCAATCCCATGCACCGACGTCACCGGGATCCCGCATTACCCTTGCGATGACATGCGCCGCGGCGCCGGCCTCTCGCCAGTCACGTTGCGACATGCCGGCCATGTCCCGCCGGCGCGGGGCTCAATCCGCCGTTGCCTTGCAACCTCCGTTGCCCCGGACCAGACTGACGACATTGTCGGGAGGATTTGCATGACCGAGCATCAGTGGCTCGAACCGACCGTTGATTCGCTGGCCAGGCTGGTGCCGCACGGCGCCATGGTGGCGGTGCCGGCCGACTATTCCGGCATCGCCATGGAGCTGACGCGAGCGCTGATCCGCGCCGGCGTGCGCGATTTGCACCTGGTCGCCGTGCCGGTGACCGGCCTGCAGGGCGAGATGCTGATCGGCGCCGGCTGTGTGAAGACGATCGAGACCTCGGCCGTGACCCTGGGCGAATACGGCACCGCCGTGCGGTTCCTTGACGCCCTGAAAAACGGCCGCATCGCCATCAAGGACGCCACCTGCCCCGCCATCCATGCGGCATTGCAGGCCGGACAGAAGGACATTCCGTTCATGCCGCTGCGCGGCATTATCGGCAGCGACCTGCTGGCCAAGCGCGGCGACTGGAAAGTCATCGAGAACCCGTTTGCCACCGGGCCGGATCCGATCGTGCTGCTGCCGGCGCTGAAGCCGGACATCGCGATCTTCCATGCCCCCTACGCCGACGCCGACGGCAACGTCTTCATCGGCCGGCGCCGCGAGCTCGTCACCATGGCCCAGGCGTCGCGCACGACGCTGGTGACGGTCGAGGAGGTGCGCGACGACGTCGACCTGATGAGCAGCGAGGAGACCGCGGCCGGTGCGTTGCCGGCGCTTTACGTCGGCGCCGTTGCCGTGGCGCCGCGCGGCGCCTGGCCGCTGAATCTGTGGGATCGCTATCCGGTCGATGAGGCGCATATCCGCCAGTACTGCGAGATGGCGCGTTCGCCCGAGGGTTTCCAGCGCTATCTCGCCGACGTCGTCTATCCGCGCCACGCGGCGGAGTAAGCGGCATCCGAGCACGACGCGCCGTGCATCGGTCCGACACAGGCCTTTCATCCTTCGCCGCGCGCGATGACAGCAACGTATCGCCAGACAACAGCCTCGATAGGGACATGACCCAAGCGATCTCGCGCCAGGAACTGCTGATCTTCACCATCTCCCGCCTGCTCGAGGGTTGCCGGCACGTGGCGGTGGGCGCGTCCTCGCCGATCCCCGGCGCCGGCGCGCTGCTGTGCCAGGCGCGCGCCAGGCAACGCATGTTCGTGACCGTGCTCGGCAGCACGCGTCACAACTTCACGACCAACGGCGGTGTCGAACTGTTCGACATGGCCGCCCAGGGCCGCGTCGATGCGTTCTTCCTCGGCGGCGGCCAGATCGACGGCCACGCCAACATCAACCTGGTGGGCGCCGGCGGGGCGTATCCGCAGACCCAGGTGCGCTGGCCCGGCTCGTTCGGCTCGGCCTATCTCTACTACCTCGTGCCGCGGGTCATCCTGTTCCGCGAGGAACATTCGCGCCGGGTCATGGTCCCGCAGGTCGATTTCATCAGCGCGCCGGGGCCGCGCAACGACGGCGTCTACCGACCGGGCGGTCCGATCGGGCTGCTCACCAATCTCTGCTGGTTTGCCTTCGACCGACAGCGCTTGCGCTTCCGGCTGGACAGCGTCCATCCCGGCCACAGCGTCGAGGAGGTCCGCGACAATACCGGCTTCGACTTTGACTGCCCGACGAACGTCCCTGAGACGCCGGTGCCTGACCCGGCGATCCTGGAGCTGATCCGCACGCGCATCGCGCGCGCCATCGGCGAGACCTATCCGCGGTTTGTGAAACAGGTCTTTCCGGCCGCCGCGTGATTTCGCAGCCGTCGTTCGTCATGCCACTTCGGGCCGGGACAACCTGCACGGTTGCCGCCGCATGCGGTGACGCCGCGGCGTGCGCCTGGCGTGCTCGTGCCGCCGGCGCCGGAACGGCCTGAGATGACTGTCTCCACCACCTACGTCGTCGTCGTCGCCATCGCCTTCCTTGTCGCCGGGCTGGTGAAGGGGGCCGCCGGTATGGGGCTGCCACCGACGGCCATCGCGCTGATGACGTTGGTGCTGCCGCTGCCCGAGGCGCTGGCGTTGATGACCGTGCCGACCATCGTCACCAACATCTGGCAGGCCCTCTATGGCGGTCATTTCCGCGCCATGCTGCGGCGTTTCTGGCTGATGGGCCTGTTGATGGCGCTCGGCGTGTTTGTGTCTGCACACGAGTTGCGGGCCTTGGGCTCGCCGATTTCCGCCGGATGGCTGGGCGTGCTGCTGGTGCTGTTCTGCTTCACCGCGCTGACGGCCTGGCGACCGCACGTCGCGCGCGGCGCCGAGCCGTGGGCCAATCCATTGTGCGGCATCGCCAGCGGCCTGATTGGCGGCCTCACCGGCGTCGCCGCGATTCCGTTCCTGCCCTACATGCAGTCGCTGGAGATTCACAAGGACGAGCTGGTGCAGGCCCTGGGCATTCTTTTCGTCATCTTCACCGCCGCTCTCACGTTCGGGCTGTGGGACGTCGGCGCGCTCACCAAAGGCAATCTCGCGGGGGCGGCGCTGGCCACGATCCCGACCATGATCGGCGTGTGGCTGGGCCAGAAGCTGCGCTACGCCATCTCGCCCGAGACGTTCCGCAAGGTGTTCCTGGTGGTGTTGCTTGCGCTGGGGCTCAACCTGGCACGGGGGCTGCTGTAAGGGCCGCAATACATCGGCTGGATGCCGCCATCGGGCCGACGCGCCACGCGAAATAGTGCGCGGCAATGCTGCATTTGTCGTCTGACGTGCCGCAACCTCAGCGTCAGGGATACGTCAGCCGGTAATGCGACATCTTGGCCGCGCGATGATCGGCCTACCCCAACGGGCCCTCGTCGACGTCACCCCCAACTAAAGCGCCCGCGCGGTAACGCAGCGGGCGTTTTCTTTGGCGGCCGGCCGGTGGACAGGGCCGGGGCACGACGCTATGCGTGGTCACACCCAGGATCGCCGCCCGCCATGCCAGATGACCTGCCGTCCGCCCGGCCGCCGCTGACACCGTTCAAGGTGACGGTGTGCGGCATTCCCGACCTGCCCGGCTGGGGCGATGGCGACGTGACGCATGTGCTGTCGATGCTCGATGCGCAGCATCCCGTGCCGACGTCGCTCGACGCTTTCGCCGACGCCGAACGCGAGCTGCTGCGCTTCGACGACGTGGTGGCGGAGTTCCCCGGCTTTGCCGCCTGCAGTCGCGCCGATATCGAGCGGCTGCTGGCGTTCGGCGAGCGCGTGCGCGCCGCCGGCGAGAAGGCGCGCCATCTGCTGGTGCATTGTCACGCCGGCATCTCGCGCTCGACCGCGGCGGCGGCGGTGCTGATGGCGCAGTTCAATCCCGGCCGCGAGACTGACGCGTTTCTCGCCCTGCTCGACATGCGCCCGCACGCCTGGCCCAACACGCGCGTGGTCGAGCTGGCCGGCCGGTTGCTGGCGCGCGAGGACGCGCTGCTCGACGGTCTGGTCGCCTATCGCCGCGCGCTGCTGGAGCGCAAGCCGCAGCTGCGCCAGGTGATCATCAACATCGGCCGCGGCCACGAGCTGCCGTAGGTCGCCGCCTTGCGCGGCCGCGCAGGCGGCGAGGGAATGTCTATCGCCCGCGCATCGGCAGCATGCCCAAGTGCATGCCGGCGTCGACGATCATGAATTCGCCGGTGACGTTGCTGGCGCTGGCCAGGAAGAACACCGCCGCCTCGGCCATCTGGTCGGTGGTGCCGGCCTGGCGCAGCGGCGTGCCGGTTTCCTGCTGTGCCTTGGCCTTGGCATAGCCTTCCTCGCCGTAGCCGCCGAGCAGCCAGCGCGACTGGATGAAGCCGGGGCAAACGGTGTTGACGCGCACCGCCGGTGCCAGCCACTTCGCCAGCGCCAGGGTGAGCGTGTTGAGCGCGCCCTTGGAGCACATGTAGGGGATCGACGAGCCGACGCCCATGACGCCGGCGACCGACGAGATGTTGACGATCGCACCGCGGTCGGCCTTTTCCTCCCACTGCTTCTTCATCACCGGAAAGACGGCGCGGCTCATCTGGTAGGGACCCACGACGTTCGTGCGGTTGATGCGCTCGAAATCCTCGGCCTGCACCGCATCGAGATCGCCCTGCGCCTGGAAGGTGGTGGTGCCGGCGTTGTTGATCACGCCATCGACGCGGCCCCACTTCTTGATCGCCTGGTCGACCAGCTTCTTGCAGTCACTGTCTTGCCCGACATCGGCCTGAACCAGGATGGCTTCGACTCCCTTGGCGGTGACCGACGCCATGGTCTCGTCGGCTTCCTTCTTGCTGCGCGTGTAGTTGACCACGATGTTCCAGCCGAGATCGGCCAGCTGCAGCGCCGCGGCGGCGCCCAGTCCCGTGGCCGAGCCAGTGACGATCGCGACCTTGCCCTTCTGTCCCGCCATGCGTTCCTCCTGCGTCAGGCTGGCGGCACCCTAGCGCAGCGGACGGCGCGATTCCTACCGTGGCGGCGCCATGCGCCCATGCGGCTGGCGCAGCCGGCGGCCGGCGGCCAGTGCGAAGGCTGGCCGCGCGCGTTGCGTCTCAGAAGCGCGGATCGCGCAACGGGCGCCAGGCGGGCTGTGCCAGCTCGTAGCGCACCATTTCCGGCGCGATACCCAGGTCGCGCAGCGTGCGTGCGTCCAGCAACGCCAGGTTCTGCCGGGCGCGGCGGTTGGCCCGCCAGGTGTGCAGCCGTGCCATGAGCCCGCGCCCGTTCCAGCGCCGCGCGGGAGGCGCGATCGGCGTGACGACGGATGCCAGGCCACGCGGTTCGATGGCGATGGACTGGTACAAACGTTCGTCTGCCTTGAGATCGGGGCGAAGGTGCGACATGCCGGTCTCCTCATCGGTCTGCTGAGGACATGGCGCGCATCGCCGTGCGGGACAATTACGCAAGGCGTCATCAGGTCCGGTTTCCGCGAACCTTCGCCGAGGCCGCGCGGCGGCGTGCGGGGTTGGCAAGTCCGCCGCGAACCGGACATCCTGATGCGGCCGGGCGTGTCGCGCGGCCATGCGCGCACATGGCGCCCGCCATCCGGTACGGGCCACGCCACGGGAGGAACCGCCATGACCGATCTCTTCTCGCTGGCCGGGCGCATCGCCATCGTCACCGGCGCGTCGCGTGGCTTGGGGCTGGACTTCGCGCAGGCGCTTGCCGACGCCGGTGCCACGGTGGTGTGCTTGGCGCGCACGCAGGCGGCGCTCGACGAACTGGCCGGACGGATCCGTGCCGGTGGCGGCGCGGCCGAGGCCATGGCGCTGGACATCACCGACGAGGCGGCGGTTGTGTCGGCCATCGCCGCGATCGTCGAGCGTCACGGCCGCATCGACGTGCTGGTCAACAACGCCGGCATCATCGAGCG
>JAHCJT010000226.1 GCA_026126245.1 Alphaproteobacteria bacterium | reverse complement strand
GCCGCCGGTGCCATCGATCAGCCGCACGATCGGAATGCCGAGCTCGCCGGCCATCTGCTCGGCGATCACCTGCTTCTCATGGATCGAGGCATCGGCGGCGCCGCCGCGCACCGTGAAGTCGTCACCGCCAACCACCACCGGTTTGCCGTCGATACGACCGCGGCCGCAGATGAAATTCGAGGCCATGAAATCGGCCAGCTCGCCGTTGTCGTTGTAGACCGCCTTGCCGCCCAGCGCGCCGATCTCATGGAAGCTGCCGGCATCCAGCAGCCGCTCGAGGCGCTCGCGGATGGTCAGTTTGCCACCGTCGTGCTGGCGCTTGATCTTGTCCGGCCCGCCCATGCGCCGCGCCATCGCCTCGCGGCGGCGCAACTCGTCGATTTCCGGCTGCCACGTCATAGTGCGTTCCTCCCCCGAGCGGATGCGTGCGGCGGCCGCGACGCCCGTCGCGGCGACGGCGATCAGCGCAGCGACAGCCCGGTCATCGCCTCGAGTTCGGCGATGGCCTGGGCCGGCTCGCCGACCTTGATCGTGCGCATGCCCATGGCACGCGCCGGTTTGAGGTTGATGCCAAGATCGTCGAGATAAATGCAGGTCTGCGGCACCACGCCCAGCAGGTCGCATGTGTGGCGATAGATCCGCGGGTCGGGTTTGCGCAGGCCGAGTTTGCTTGATTCCACCACGTGCTCGAACAGGTCCATGATGTCGGCGATCCGCTGAGCCCGTTCGGCGTCGTGCGCCATGCCCGGGCCGTTGCCGACCTTCACGTTGTTGGTGATACATGCGACGCGATAGCGCGCCCGCACGCGCCGCAAGGCCTCGACCATCTCCGGCCGGACGCTGCCGCCGAGCAACGACAGCACAAGGCGCCCGTCGATCTTGTGGCCCGCCGCGGCCGCCTCGGCCTCGAACAATGTCGCGAATTCGTCAGTGCCGATTTCGCTTCGTTCCATGCGTGCCCAGGCGTTGGCATCGGGATTGCGCGCGTTCAGCTGACGAATGAAATTTTCGGGAAGCCCGGCGTCGCGCTCATAGGCCGCGAAAGCGTCGAAGGGGCTGCTCAGGATGACGCCGCCGAAGTCCCACAGCACCGCTTCAATCGCATCGCTCATGTCATTTCCTTCTCACGTCCAATCCAGCATGGACCATTTTTGCAGGCCCGATGCCTTGATCCAGCCACAAGCAATACGTACATCAGAAACAATGGAAGTGGGCGACGCTTTCACATAGTCGGTCGGGCATAAGCCCGCCATGCATGGCGACGCGCAGCGAGCAGATTAGTCACCGTTTGAAAGCTCGCCTGCCCGTTTCATTGATATCGCGCAAGTCCAAGGGAGACGTCGCCCGACACCCTGCGCGGCGGAAGCTGCAACTTCCGCTGGTGGGGACGACGCTGTCGATAAGAGGTTTGAAATGACGACACTGGCACTCGCTGTTCCCGAGGCCGCCGCCGGCTCCGGCACTGAATCGAGAGTAGATGGCCGCAACCTGCGGGCTGAGCAGACGCGGCGCAAAATCGTGATCGCAACCCGCGCCCTGCTGGAAGAGACCAGCGTGCTGCCCAAGGTAGCCGAGATCGCGTTGCGGGCCGGCGTTTCCGTGCGCTCGGTCTTCCAGCATTTCCAGGAAGTGGAAACGCTGTTTCTTGCAGTGTTCGACGAAATTCTTGCCGAAGTCCAGGAAGCCTGGGTACCGGTCGAGCCGGTCGGCCCGTTGGCGGCGCGTGTCGAGGCGCTGGTCAGCCGTCGTGCGGCGGCCAGCGAGCGCGTGTTGCCGGTGCGTGTCGCCGCAGTGCCGTTCGAAGGCTCCTCGCCGGCGATGGCGGAACGAACCAAGGTAGCGCGCGCGTTTGCGCGCCAGCAGATCGAGCGGGCGCTGCGGCCCGAGCTCGATCGCCTGTCGCCGGCCGATCGTCGACAGGTGGTGGACGCCCTCAGAGCATCTCTAGATTGGGATATGTGGATGAACATGCGCCGCTTCCACGCTCTTTCACCTGAAGAAGCCGAGGCTGTGTGGCACAAGATTGTCACAGGTCTTATGGGTGCAGACGTGTGAAATAACGGCAGCTTGCTGAGTATTTGACGATTCCGGGTCGTGTCGCGTGCGATTCCTTCACAATATTTGAAGTCATTTTTCCGTTGTGGGGGACGGGGGACCGACACTCGGCCGCTTGGCGGTCGGCAACCCGGGAGTAGGAAAATGAGTGAGTCGTCAATAGCCGCGGCAGCCGGAAATACACCGCGGCCCAAAATTGATGGACGCGTTTTGCGTGCTGCCCGGACTCGGGAGCGGATCGTCAACGCTACGATCGATCTGATTCGCGGCGGCGAAGCGACCCCGCGGGTGATCGACATCGCGCGCACGGCGGGTGTCTCGACCCGGTCGATCTTCCAGCATTTCGACGATACCGAAGCGCTGTTCGCCGCCGTCGCCCAGCAGGTTGTCGAGTCGCTGGCGCCGCTGTCGAAGCCGATCGATCCGTCGCTGCCTTGGGAAGAGCGGCTGGATGCGTTGTTGCGGATGCGCACCGAGGTCAACGAGGCACTGCTGCCGTTCCGGCGTGCCGTGGCACTGCATCAGCCGCGGTCGACGAAGCTGGCGGCCGGCGTGACGGCCGGCCGGTTGTTCGCCCGCGAACGCACCGAAAGCGCCTTCGCGCCCGAGCTGGCGCGCATGACCGAGGCCGAACGCAAGCAGACGGTCGATGCCCTGCTGGCCGCGTCGGACTGGCAGATGTGGTTCAGCCTGCGCACGGTTTACGGGCTGGACCTCGAGACGGCCTCGGCCACGATGCGCCGCATGGTTAGCGCCATCCTGGTGCAGGCGATGGAACGCAGCGTGTCGGCGGCCGCCTAGAGCGGCACCGCGCGCCGTCAGGGCTAGCGCGGCCAAGGGGCCGCGCTAGCGTGCAAAGCGATCCTCGATCGCGGCCCAGTGGCCGAAGCCGACAGCTGTCTTGAAGTCGGCGAAGCTCACGCCCTCGTCCTGCAGGCGCAAGGTGCCGGCACGCATGTCGGCAAGCGCTTTCTGCATCGTGCGCACGATGCGGAACAGCAGCGACACGGGGTAGGCGACCATCTGGAAGCCAAGTCGGTGGAGTTCGTCCGGCGCCAGCAAGGGCGTCGCGCCGTCTTCCAGCATGTTGGCCAGCTGCGGCGTTCCCCGGAACGCGCTGCCGATCCGTTCCAGTTCAGCCACGCTGACGGGCGCCTCGACGAAAATCCCGTCGGCGCCCGCCCTGAGGTAGCGCTCGGCGCGACGCAGGGCGCTGTCCAGCCCCTCGACCGCCCGTGCGTCGGTCCGCGCCAGCAGAAACGTGTCCTGGCTGTCGCGTGCTGCCGCGGCGGCCTCGATCTTGCGCACCATCGCGTCGACCGGCACGACGCTCTTGCCGGCCATGTGGCCGCAGCGCTTGGGCGACACCTGGTCCTCGATGAAGATGGCGGCGGCGCCCATGCGCTCGTAGGTCTGGATTGTGCGCGTCACGTTCTTGACGTCGCCATAGCCGTCGTCGCCGTCGATCATGTACGGCAGCGACGTCGCTTCGAGGATCTCGCGCACGCCGTCGGCCATCTCCTTGAGGCCGACGAGTCCGACGTCGGGCAGGCCGTGGCGGGCGCCGACCAGGGCGAAGCCGCCAACCGAAGCGGCCCGGAATCCGGCCGCCTCGATCAGCCGCGCCGACAGCGCATCGTGCGCGATCGGCAGCAGCAGGGGCTCGGGAGCGGCGAGCAGAGACATCCAGGTCGGGCGCGGCATGGCGGAATTCCATCGTCGTCAAGGGACGGCAACCATATACGATGCCGGCTGCCGCGCCGTCGCTTGGCCCGGCTAGTGCCGACGGTACGTGCGGGGCGATCGGCGGGCACCCGGCGTCTCGGTTGACTTTCGGAGCCCAATCCGCCACTTGGACCATGCAAGGTCGCCTTCCGGGGCTAAATACGGCAACGCTGTCGCATGGCTAAGGCCATACAAACTCACGAGAATTTCAGCCAGGACGAACACCTCCCGGGCGGGTCGGACAGATCGTTCGGGCTGGTTTTTGCGGCCTTCTTCGCCGTCGTCGCCGGCTGGTCCTGGTGGCATGCGGGTGCCTGGTGGCCCTACGCCTTGGGTCTGGCGGCTGTCTTCCTCGCGTTCAGCCTGCTGGCGCCGACGCTGCTGGCGCCACTGAACTGGCTGTGGAAGCGCTTCGGCCTGCTGATGAGCAAAATCATGAACCCGATCGTTCTGGGCATCATGTTCTATGGCGTGATGCTGCCGATCGGTCTGATCCTGCGGTGGCGGGGCAATGATCTGCTGCGCTTGAAGCTCGACCGCGCCGCGCCCAGCTATTGGATCGAACGGACGCCACCGGGACCGCCGCCCGACACCATGCGCAACCAATATTGAGACTTGCGGCCAGGCGGGTGTGGCGGAGGGAGGACAGGGACCATGTGGCTGATCCAGGAACTCTGGAGCTTCCTTCGGGTACGAAAGAAGTTCTGGCTGCTGCCGATCATCGTGGTGATGGTGATGCTCGGCGCGCTGCTGGTCCTGACCCAGACCGCGATCGGCCCCTTCATCTATACGATCTTCTGATCGTCGGTCGGAGCGCGGCGCGTGCGCATTCTCGGTATCTCGGCCTTCTACCACGACAGTGCCGCCGCGCTTGTGGCGGACGGCAAGCTCCTGGCGGCGGCACAGGAAGAACGTTTCACGCGCAAGAAGCACGACGCGCGCTTTCCGCAGCACGCCATCGATTTCTGCCTGCAGCATGCCAGCATATCGTTCAAGGACGTCGACTATGTCGCGTTCTACGACAAGCCGTTCCTGAAGTTCGAACGGCTGCTGGAAACCTATCTCGCCTTCGCGCCGCGCGGCTTCACGTCGTTTCGCATGGCCATCCCGGTGTGGCTCAAGGAGAAGCTGCTCCAGAAGTCGCTGCTGCGCGATGAGTTCAAACGCTGGGTGCCGGATTTCGACTGGCACAACAAGCTGCTGTTCGGTGAGCACCACCAGAGCCATGCCGCCAGCGCCTTTTTCCCGTCGCCGTTCGAGAAGGCGGCGGTGCTGACCATGGACGGGGTCGGCGAATGGGCAACGACGTCGCTGGCGATGGGCGAGGGCAACGAGCTGCAGATGCTGCGGGAGATCCACTTCCCGCACTCGCTGGGTCTGCTGTACTCGGCCTTCACCTACTACACCGGCTTCAAGGTCAATTCCGGCGAGTACAAGGTGATGGGGTTGGCGCCCTACGGCGAGCCGCGGTTTACGACCGCGATCTTCGACAAGCTGGTCGACCTGAAAGATGACGGCTCGTTCCGTCTGAATCTCGACTATTTCGACTATTGCACCGGCCTGCGCATGACGAACGACAAGTTCGACGCGCTGTTCGACGGCAAGCCGCGCAAGCCGGAAGAGCGGCTGACGCAGCGCGAGATGGACCTTGCGGCCTCGATCCAGGCGGTCACCGAGGAGATCGTGCTGCGGCTGACGCGCGCGGTGGCCAGGGACAGCGGGGCGCGCAACCTGTGCCTGGCCGGTGGCGTGGCGCTAAATTGCGTCGCCAACGGCAAGGTGCTGCGCGAGAAGCTGTTCGACAATATCTGGGTGCAGCCGGCCGCCGGCGACGCCGGCGGCGCGGTCGGCGCCGCCTACGCGGCCTATCACGGGTTCTGCCGTCAGCCGCGGCAGGTCAACGGCCACGGCAATGCTCCGCTCGATGGCATGGACGGCAGCTATCTCGGCCCCGAGTACGCGCAGGCCGATATCGAGGCGCGCCTGACGGGCGCGGGCGCCAAGTTCGATGTCCTGAGCTATGACGGCATGATCGACGCCACGGCCCAGGCGCTGGCCGACGGCAAGGCGGTGGGCTGGTTCCAGGGCCGCATGGAGTTCGGTCCGCGGGCCCTGGGCGGCCGCTCGATCCTCGGTGACGCGCGCTCGCCGTCGATGCAGAAGACCCTCAATCTGAAGGTCAAGTACCGCGAGTCGTTCCGGCCGTTCGCACCCTCGGTGCTGCGCGAGGATGTCGCCGAGTGGTTTGAGATCGACGCCGACAGCCCCTACATGCTCATGGTGGCGCCGGTCGTCGAAGGCCGCCGGCGGGCCATGACCGACGACGAGAAGGCGCTGTTCGGCATCGACAAGCTGAACGTGCCGCGATCGGAGATCCCGGCCGTGACGCATGTCGACTACTCGGCCCGCATTCAGACCGTGCACCGCCAGACCAACCCCGCCTATCACGACCTGATCTCGGCCTTCAAAACGAGGACCGGCTGCCCGGTGATCGTGAACACCAGCTTCAACGTGCGCGGCGAGCCGATCGTCTGCACGCCCGAGGATGCGTTCCGCTGCTTCATGGGCACCGAGATCGAGGTGCTGGTGGTCGGCAATTGCCTGCTCAAGAAGGAAGAGCAGGACCCGGCGCTGAAGCGCGACTACAAGGACGCCTTCGAACTCGACTAGAGCCGGAGCCCGAGGCGCGCGCCGGCCGGTGCCGAGCCTTGCGGCTCGACGTGCGGCTTGGGCGTCGCTAGCGTCGGACGAAAGATCCGGCAGGTGAAACCATGCGTGCGGTGCTGTGCGAGTCCCTGGGCGATCCATCTGTGTTGCGGATCGCCGACCTGCCGATGCCGGAGCCAAAGGCAGGCGAGGTCCTGATCCGGGTGCGGGCGGCGGCGCTCAACTTTCCCGACGTGCTGATGGTGGCGGGCGGCTACCAGCACAAGCCGGCCCTGCCGTTCATCCCCGGCATGGAGGCGGCCGGCGAGGTTGCGGCGCTGGGCGCGGGCGTGTCGTCGCCGGCCATCGGCGAGCAGGTGATCTTTGGCAAGCGGCCAGGCTGCTTCGCGGACTATGTGGCGGTGCCGGCCGATACCGTGCGCGTGCGCCTGCCGCCGGGCTGGTCATTCGCCGAGGGTGCCGCCTATCGGGTCGGCGCCACCACGTCCTACCATGCGCTGGTGCAGCGTGCCGGCCTGAAGGCGCGCGAGGTGTTGCTGGTGCACGGCGCGACCGGCGGCGTCGGCATGGCGGCGGTGCAGCTCGGCAAGCACCTCGGCGCGCGGGTCATCGCCACCGGCGGTGACGACGCCAAGCTCGAGGTCGTGCGCGGCCAGGGAGCGGATTTTGTCATCAACTACCGCAGCACCGACTTCGTGCCGCTGGTCAAGGATCTGACCGACGGCCGCGGCGCCGACGTGATCTTCGACTCGGTGGGGGGCGAGACGTTCGAGCGCTCGTTGCGCTGCGCCGCGTTCGCCGCCCGGCTGCTGATCATCGGCTTCACCTCGGGCAGCCCCTCGACGCTGAAGAGCAACCACATCCTGATCAAGTGCCTGACCGTGATGGGCGTGCGGGCCGGCGAGCATTCGCGCCACTACCGCCCGTTTGCCGACGACTATGCCCGCGAATTGCCGCGTCTCGCCGCGCAAGGCGTGATGCGACCGCACGTCTCGCACCGCTTTGCCATGGAGCAGGTGGTCGAGGCGATGCGCGTCCTTCAGGCGCGCAAGGTGGTCGGCAAGGCGGTGCTCGAATTCTGACCGGTTCGGGCGCCGGTCAGTCCAGTCCGGTTGCGCTGTAGCCGTCGCTTAGGTTCGGGCCGGCGGTGTCTTGGCGCGCGGCACGCAGCGGCCGGTGGTCGTGCTCTTGATCTGGC
>JAHCJT010000225.1 GCA_026126245.1 Alphaproteobacteria bacterium | reverse complement strand
CGCCCATGCCGCGAGCGGCATAGTCGCGCACTTCCTGCGTGATCTTCATCGAGCAGAATTTCGGCCCGCACATCGAGCAGAAATGCGCCGTCTTGGCGCCTTCGGCCGGCAGAGTCTGGTCGTGGAAGTGCTCGGCCGTTGCGGGATCGAGAGACAGGTTGAACTGGTCGCGCCAGCGGAACTCGAAGCGCGCCCGGCTGAGCGCATCGTCGCGCAGGCGGGCCGCCGGATGGCCCTTGGCCATGTCGGCGGCGTGCGCCGCGATCTTGTAGGTGACCACGCCAACCTTCACGTCATCGCGGTCCGGCAGGCCCAGGTGCTCCTTGGGCGTGACGTAGCAGAGCATCGCCGTGCCGAACCAACCGATCATCGCGGCGCCGATGCCCGAGGTGATGTGGTCGTAGCCTGGCGCGATGTCGGTGACCAGCGGGCCGAGGGTGTAGAACGGCGCTTCGCCGCAGGCCGCGAGCTGCTTGTCCATATTGGCCTTGATCTTGTGCATGGGCACGTGACCGGGCCCCTCGATCATGACCTGGACATTGTGCTTCCAGGCGGCCTGCGTCAGCTCGCCCAGTGTTTCCAGCTCGGCGAACTGCGCGGCGTCGTTGGCGTCGGCCGTTGACCCCGGACGCAGGCCGTCGCCGAGCGAGAAGCTGACGTCATAGGCGCGCATGATCTCGCAGATTTCCGCGAAGCGTTCGTAGAGGAAACTTTCGCGATGATGCGCCAGGCACCACTTGGCCATGATCGAGCCGCCGCGGCTGACAATGCCGGTGACCCGCCTGGCCGTCAGCGGGATGAAGGGCAGCCGCACGCCGGCGTGGATGGTGAAATAGTCGACCCCCTGCTCGGCCTGCTCGATCAGCGTGTCTCGGAAGATCTCCCACGACAGCTCCTCGGCCTTGCCACCGACCTTCTCCAGCGCCTGGTAGATCGGCACGGTGCCGATCGGCACCGGCGCATTGCGCAGGATCCACTCGCGCGTGGTGTGGATGTCGCGACCGGTAGAGAGGTCCATCACGGTGTCGGCGCCCCAGCGGATGGCCCACACCATCTTCTCGACCTCCTCGCCGATCGACGAGGCCACGGCGGAGTTGCCGATATTGGCGTTGATCTTCACCAGGAAGTTCCGGCCGATGATCATCGGCTCGGACTCCGGGTGGTTGATGTTGGCAGGGATGATGGCGCGGCCGCGCGCCACCTCGTCGCGCACGAATTCGGGCGTTACGTGCCCGGGGATCGCGGCGCCGAAGCTTTCGCCATCGGCGATGGTCTGCTGCGCCTCCTGCGCCGCACGGGCGCGGCCGAGGTTCTCGCGGATGGCGACAAATTCCATCTCCGGCGTGATGATGCCGCGCCGCGCATATTCCAGCTGAGTCACGGCGCGGCCCTGCCTGGCGCGCAGGGGCCTGCGCGCAAGCGCCGGAAAGCGGCCGCTCGCGCCGCCGTCGCCGCGCCGCCGGCCGTCATCCTGCGGCTGCCACAGGCGGCCGTCGTAGTCCTCGACGTCACCGCGCGCCAGCACCCAGGACCGGCGCAGCGGCGCCAGGCCAGCGGCGATGTCGATGCGCGCCGCCGGATCCGTGTACGGGCCAGAGCTGTCGTAGACGCGGACCGGCTTTTCGCCGGCGCCGGGCGTCAAGTCGATCTCGCGCAGCGGCACCCGCAGTTGCGGATGCAGCACGCCGGCAACATGGATTTTGCGCGACGCCGGCAGCGGGCCGGTCGAAACGGTGCGCGTCGGGTCGGTGGACAACGAGTCGGGCATTGCGATCTCCTGCACGGCGCCGGTGGTGATTCGGATCGCGAAGTGCGGGAGACGGGGCCTTGCGGGCACGAGATCCATCCCTTCGCCGGCATGATCCGGATCAGGTTCGAAGGGTCACCGCGCCGCGCCTGCCTGCAGCAAGCGCCCATCGGTCTCTCAGCCCCTTGTCGGGACTCCCCTTGGAATCGGCGGCACCGTCGGCCGCCGGAGCAAGTCTGTCAAGCTGCATTGCCCGACGCGCAGCCGTGACTCACCGTGCGGCGCGCGCTACGGTCGCCGCTTCGAACCGACACCAACACTGGAGGAACCGATGCCCAACCCGCATCTCAATGCGTCGATCCGCCTGCGCGACGGCAAGATGGGTGGCTATCTCGCCAAGCCCAAGAGCGGCAGCGGCCCCGGCATGCTGGTCATCCAGGAGATTTTCGGCGTCAACAAGGTGATGCGCGACATCTGCGACTACTGGGCCGGGCAGGGCTACGTGGCGCTGTCGCCCGACATCTTCTGGCGCCAGGAGGAAGGCGTCGACATCACCGACCAGAGCCAGGACGAGTGGAACAAGGCGTTCGCGCTGTACAAGGGCTTCGACCAGGCCAAGGGCATGGACGATCTGAAAGTGGCGCTCGCCTTCCTGCGCGCCACGACCGGCTGCACCGGCAAGGTCGGCGTCATTGGCTACTGCCTCGGCGGCTTCCTCACGTACATGATGCTGTGTCATTCCGATGCCGAAGCCGGCGCCGCCTACTACGGAGTCGGCATCGACAAGAAGCTCGACGACGCCAAGGGCATCAGCAATCCGCTCATCCTGCACATCGCCGAGAAGGACGGCTTCGTGCCGCCCGACGCGCAGAAGGCAATCCGCGACGGCCTGAAGGGCAACGCGCACGTCACGGTCCACGGCTATCCCAACGACGACCACGCCTTCTGCCGCGTCGGCGGCCAGCACTACAGCGCTGACAGCTGCAAGCTGGCCAATGGCCGCACGCTGGACCTGTTCAAGAAAGCGCTGGCCTGACGTCCGCGGCGGACCGCCGGCCGACCGTGAGAGGTTGCCCGGGGTTCGCACGTCGCGGCACGGTCGTTCACGCGTCACTCGCGCTGGAGGCTTCCATGACCAGACTGATTCGCCTCAGCGGCCGTCTGCTGCCGGGCGCGCTGGCCGCGCTGCTGCTCGCGGCGGTACCGGTGGCCGCGCAACAATGCGACTCGCCGCCACCGCCGCCGCCCGAAACGTCGACGCCCTCGTCGTGAGGCTCAGCCTTCCTTGACGAACTTCATCGCCACGCCGTTCATGCAGTAGCGCTGGCCGGTGGGCGGCGGACCGTCGTCGAACACATGGCCGAGATGGCCGCCGCAGTTGGCGCAGTGCACTTCGATGCGACGCATGAAGAAGCTGCGGTCCTCGGTGGTGCCGACGGCGCCATCCCTGGGGTCCCAGAAGCTTGGCCAGCCGGTGCCGCTATCGAACTTGGTGGTGCTGTCGAACAACGGATGGCCGCAGCCGGCACAGACGTAGGCACCCTTGCCGTATTCCTTGTCCAGGGGACTGGTGCCGGCGCGCTCCGTGGCATGCTTGCGCAGCACCATGTATTGCTCGCGCGTCAGTTCCTTTTGCCAGTCGGCGTCGGGCTTTTCGACCGGATAGGCAGTCTTGCTGGTCACGGCCATGGGCGATCCTCTCGTTTGCCTGCCGCATCAACATGGCGTCACGCGACGGCGGTGAAAAGCCCCCTGGACGTGCGTCATCGATAGCCACCGGCTATCCCCGGGGCCGACCACCGTATCGCAGCGGCCGGCGCCTCGGGGCACGGGCCTTGACGGCGGCCGGCAAACGGCGTTGAAGGCCGTCCCGACGGCCGCCGATGACCCGACCTTCAACCACCGCCCGCAACATCGCCGACCTTGTCGCGGCGGGCGTTCTGCCGTCCGCGGCGCTCGACGATGCGGCCCTGGCGGATGTCGCCCGCGACTATGCGGTGGCAGTGACACCGGAGCTTCTCGCGCTGATGGCGGGACCGCCCGACCACGATCCCATCGCCCGGCAGTTCCTGCCGACCCGCGAGGAAGCAACAACCGCGCCCGGCGAGCTGGCCGATCCGATCGGCGACGAGGCGCACGCGCCGGTCAAGGGGATCGTGCATCGCTATCCCGATCGTGTGCTGCTGAAGCCGCTGCATGTCTGTCCCGTTTATTGCCGGTTCTGTTTCCGCCGCGAACAGGTCGGGCCGGGCGGCGAGTCGCTGAACGACTCCGAGCTGCAGGCGGCGCTGGCCTATATCGCGGCCCGGCCCGAAATCTGGGAAGTGATCGTCACCGGTGGCGATCCCTTCATGCTCGCGCCGCGGCGCATCGCCGGGATCGTCGGCGCGCTGGATCGTATCGCGCATGTCGCGGTGATCCGATTTCACACCCGCGTGCCGGTCGCCGATGCAGGACGCGTTGACGACGCCCTGGTCGCGGCACTGAAGGCAACCCGCGCCACCGTTTACGTCGGCGTCCATTGCAATCATGTGCGCGAACTGACGCCAGCGGCCGTGGCGGCGCTAACGCGGCTGGCCGACGCCGGCCTGCCGCTCCTGTCGCAGAGCGTGCTCTTGCGCGGCGTCAACGACTCGGTCGAGGCGCTGGAGGCGCTGTTCCGGGCACTGGTCACGGCCCGCGTGCGCCCCTACTACCTGCACCATCCCGATCTGGCGCGCGGCACCAGCCACTTCCGCGTGTCGATCGAGGAAGGCCAGGCGCTGGTGCGGGCGTTGCGCGGCCGCCTGTCGGGGCTGTGCCAGCCCACCTATGTGCTCGACATTCCCGGCGGCCACGGCAAAAGCCCGCTCACCCCGGCCTATGCCGGTGCGCGGGATGCGACAGGACATCGCGTCATTTACGACTTTCAGGACAAGCCGCATCGCTACCCGCCGGGCTGATGGCGCCCAAGGTATCAGCGGACGCCCTGTTTGAAATCATCGCGCTCAAGTTTTGGGC
Source organism: Alphaproteobacteria bacterium (assembly GCA_026126245.1). Lineage (GTDB taxonomy): Bacteria > Pseudomonadota > Alphaproteobacteria > Reyranellales > Reyranellaceae > Vineibacter. Next base: position 2,959 of record JAHCJT010000225.1, on the reverse strand, counting down.
AGAATCGCCATGGCGCGCATTAAATTCGCCAAAATATGGACCGGGCCAGCCGCACGGTCACGAATGGTATGAAATCTGCTTGCAAGCTTGGTGTCATCGATCGCCGCGCGGTCGGTAAGCATCGACATGCAAGTGAGGGGAAGATGTTTATCCAACGTCTATCGGCGGCTCTGCTGGCAGTCGCCCTGTTTGGGGGAACAGCCGCGGCCCAGACCGCGCCTGCGGCGGCCGAGCCGCCGAAACCGGAGCCGACGGGTCCGTTCGGCGGCAACATCACCGGCATCGTGACCCTGACCTCCGACTACCGCTTCCGCGGCATCTCGCAGAGCAAAAACGACCCGGCGATCCAGGGCGGCCTGAACTACGAAGTCCCGCTGACGTTCATCAGCGTGGTGCCGGTATCGATCTACGGCGGCTTCTGGGGCAGCAGCATCAACTTCTCGCCGGACGTCGATGAGTCGATCGAGCTCGACATGGTGGCTGGCGCGAAGTTCAAGTTCTTCTCGGAAAAGATGGTCCTCGACCTGGGCTGGATCGGCTACCGCTATCCCGGCTCGCTGCGTGCCGCGCACCTGCACTACGACGAGTTCGGCGGCTCGCTGTCCTACGATTTCGGTTTCGCCAGCATCGCCGGCCAGGTCCGGTGGAGCCCGAACTTCTTCGCCCACTCCGGCGACGCCTGGTACAAGCAGGCGCTGGTCACCGTGCCGCTGGACTTCATCAAGATCCACGACAAGGTGTCGTTCAAGATGTTCGGCGGCATCGGGCATCAGTCGATCCAGCGCAACGCGCGCTTCGCCAACCCCGACTACTGGGAATGGCAGATCGGCCTGGTCGCCACGATCTACGGCGTCGACTTCGGCGTCACCTACGTCGACACCGATATCTCCAAGGGCCGATGCAACGGCGGCGGCTTCAACTACTGCGCGCCGCGCGCCATCTTCAGCATCAGCAAGTCGTTCTGAACCATCCACCGGCTGTCGCGACAGCATGGGGCGGACCGATGGTCCGCCCCATGTTTTTTGCGCTCAGAGCACGGCAGGACCGAGGCCGATGCTGCGCCGCGCCGCCTGCAGCGTATTGTGCAGCAGGCACGCCACGGTCATCGGCCCGACGCCGCCGGGCACCGGCGTGATGGCGCGCGCCACCTCTCGCGCGGCAGCGAAAGCCACATCGCCGACCAACCGCTGCTTGCCGTCGGCACCGGCGATCCGCGTGATGCCGACATCGATCACGGTGGCGCCGGGTTTGACCCAGTCGCCCTTCACCATCTCGGCGCGGCCGGTGGCGGCCACCAGGATATCGGCCCGTCGGCACAATCCCGGCAGGTCGCGGGTGCGCGAATGGGCCATCGTCACGGTGCAGTCCTCGCGCACCAGCAGCTGTGCCATCGGTTTGCCGACCAATACCGAGCGGCCGACCACGACGGCGTCGGCGCCCGACAGCGAGCCGAGCGAATCCTTCAGCAGCATCAGGCAGCCCAGCGGCGTACAGGCCACCGGAAAATCAAGTGGACCGGCCGGTGCCTGCACCAGCCGGCCGGCGTTGACGGCGCTCAGGCCGTCGACGTCCTTGGCCGGGTCGATGGCAGCGATGATCCGGCTGGAGGCGATATGGGCCGGCAACGGCAGCTGCACCAGGATGCCGTGCACCGCCGCATCGCGATTGAGGCGCTCGACCACGGCCAGCACGTCGGCTTCGGCCGCGTTGGCCGGCAGCCGGTGGTCGAAGCCCGCCATGCCGGCGTCGTGTGTCTGGCGCGTCTTGCTGCGCACATAGACCTGGCTGGCCGGGTCGTCGCCCACCAGCACGACCGCCAGGCCGGGCGTCAGTCCCTTCTCCGCCTTGAGTGCCGCCACCTCACGCGCCACGCGTGCCCGCAGTCCCTCGGCGAAGGCCTTCCCGTCGATGATGCTGGCTGTCATGCCGTCCTGCTCCGCGCCGCCGGTCCGGCGCCGACATAGATCATGCGCGCGTCGAATGCCATGCCTCGATCACGGCAATCAGCGTCGCGGCATCGCCGGCCAGCCTGAGCAACTTGCGCCGCGCCGTGGCACCCTGCACCACCGAGAAGGATGACGCGGGCAACCGCCAAGCCTTGGCCAGCAGCGCGATCACCGCCGCATTGGCCTTGCCGTCTTCGGGCGGCGCGCTGACCGACACCGACAGGGCCACGCCCTCGACGTCGGGAACGACGCCGTCGATGGCGTCGCGCCGCGCCTGCGGCCTGACCTTCAGGCGCAGGCGCAGACCGTCGCCAGCGGCGCGATAGAAGGTCACCAGAGCGAGATCGGCCGTCCGCTGATCAGGGGATAGAGGATGGCCCGCTGCAGGAAGATGATCACCAGGATCAGCACCAGCGGGGAGAGGTCGATCCCGCCGAAGCTCGGCAGAAAGCGGCGGATCGGCCGCAGCAACGGCTCGGTGATGCGCGACAGGAACTCCCAGATCGTGCGCACCACCTGGTTGCGGTAGTTCATCACGTTGAAGGCCAGCAGCCAGCTCATGATCGCCTGCGCGATCAGCAGCCAGACAAACAACTCCAACAGAATGCTGAGCACGTAGGCGAGCGACGAAATCACCTGGGCTCTCCGGCAGGACAGGAGGGGAACGGCGTGTCGCGGCAGGCATAGCCGAGCCTCGACGGACCGGCAAGGCAGGCGCCCAACGAGATCGGCGCCGGAGAATATCTCCGGCGCCGTGCGAATTTCCGCGACCGCGCTGGGCGTCACGCCCGCGCGAGTGAGAATTCCAGGGCGCCGAACCTGATCTTCTTGGACTGCGTGATCTCGCGGATGCCATGGCTGGGCAGCAGCTGTGCGCCGTCGATCGCCGTACCGCCGGAAGATCCCAGATCCTCCAGGCCAATCCTGCCGGACGCCAGATGCAGGCGGGCATGCGGATTGCCGATCGACGCTTCCGGCACGACCAGATCGCCACCGCCACCCTGGCCGCTGAC
>JAHCJT010000224.1 GCA_026126245.1 Alphaproteobacteria bacterium | reverse complement strand
GACGGGATCGGCTCGGCGCGGGTGGCCCGGTCGCTCACGGCACCACTCGCGCCGATCGCCTGCAGGCCGCCCATGTCGGCGCCGGCGCAGAAACCGCGGCCGGCCCCGGTCAGGATGATGGCGCGCACCTCGGGGTCGTTGCCGGCCTCGTGCATCGCCTCCTTGAGCTCGGCGTGCATGTCGCGCGTCCAGGCGTTGAGCCGGTCCGGCCGGTTCAGCGTCAGGGTGCGCACCCGGTCGGCGGTCTCGACGAGGACGGTCGTGTTGGACATGGCGTTTCCTCCTGGCACCGCCGGGGAATGGGCGGCTTGCGCGATTGAGCGTTGATTTGCGGCGGCAGGCATTGTGATCTGAGCCCCGGATCGCGACAAGCGAGGAAGCATGACCGGCCCCGAATTCGCCGCGCTGCTGGCGCGCATGACCCGCGCGGCGGAGGCTGGGGACGGCGCCGGCTTTGCCGCCTGCTTCACCGAAGACGGCGTCTACCATGACTACATCTACGGCGATCATGCCGGCCGCGCCGCGATCGCCGACATGCTGATGAACTACTTCCACCGCGACGCCACCAACTATCGCTGGACGTTCTTCGAGCCGGTCGTGAACGGCGATCTCGGCTATGCCTGGTCGCTATCGGCCTTCGAATCGACGGTGCCGGAGTTCAGGGGCAAGCGGGTGGTGATCGACGGCATGAGCCGCTTCCGGCTGAGAGACGGACTGATCGCCGACTATGCCGAGTCGGTCAATGGCGGCGTCGCCATGGCGCAGCTCGGCGTGCAGCCCGAGCGGATGTCCAAGGTGATGGCCAAGTGGGCCGGCTGGCTCCGGGGACGGCCCGAGACGACGGCGTATCTGGCGCGGAAATAACAGGAGGGCAACATGGCCAAGCGTGAAGTCGAGACCCCGCAGGACATGATCAAGCTGGTCGGCCAGGAGATCGGCGTCAGCGACTGGGTCGAGGTCAACCAGGACCGCATCAACCAGTTCGCCGACGCGACCGGCGATCACCAGTGGATCCACGTCGACGTCGAGAAGGCCAAGAAGGAGATGCCCGGCGGCAAGACGATCGCGCACGGCTTCCTGACGCTGTCGCTGATTCCCATGTTCGGCCACGACATCCTGAAGATCAAAAAAGTGTCGCGCGGCCTCAACTACGGCTGCAACAAGGTGCGCTTCACCAACACTGTGCCGGCCGGCAGCCGACTGCGCGCCCGCCAGAAGCTGGTGGCCGCCGATCCCATGCCGGGCGACGGCGTGCGCATGACCTACGAGTGGACGATCGAGCGCGAAGGCGCCGACAAGCCGGCCTGCGTTGCCGAAACCATGTCCATTGCCTACGCCTGAGCGCGAGCCAGGCCATGCACAATCGGCGGCAACGGTGTAGGCTGGGCGCATCCGAGGCCTCTTCTGCACCGTGCTGAAACGCGAAGAACTGACGCCCGAACGCGTCGACCAGATCGCCAGGGAAGCCCGCGAGGCCGGCTTCGACTATTTCCTGACGCGCGAGGAGCGCGAACGGCGGCTGGCCGAGGCGCTGGCGTGGTGGACGCGCGGCACCGATGCCTGGGTGTTCGGCTATGGCTCGCTGATGTGGAACCCGGCCTTCCACTTTGTCGAGCGCCGGCCGGCGCGGCTGGAGGGGTATCGCCGCAGTTTCTGCTTCTGGACGCCGATGGGACGCGGCACGCCGGAGAAGCCGGGGCTGATGCTGGCGATCGAGAAGGGCGGCGTGTGCGACGGCATGGCCTATCGCGTGGCGGCGGCTGACGTCGAGGCCGAGTTCTCGATCCTGTTCAACCGCGAAATGCTGAGCGGCATCTACGAGGCGGTGTGGGTCGAGGTCACCGACGCCGCCGGCCAGCACCTGCGGGCGGTGACCTTCGTCATCAACCCGGCGCATCCGCAGTACAGCGGACGGCTGGAAATGGATCGCAAGGCCGACCACATCGCCTTCGCCGAAGGACGCCGCGGCACCTGCCGCTCCTATCTGTTCGACACCGCCGACCACCTGCGCGGCCTGGGTGTCAGCGACCCCTACATCGACACGCTGGAGAGCGAGGTCCTGCGGCTGCGCGGCGGCAAGAGATGAAGAAGCTGCGGGCGCGCTGGGTGGCCATGCCCGGCAATCTGCGCGGCATCATTCTGGTCGCGATCTCGGGCGTGCTGTTCGCGTCGCTGAACGTCGCCACCATCTTTCCGGCCAAGGAACTGAACTCCTACATGATGGCGTTCTGCCGCTATCTGTTCGGCTCGCTGTTCCTGCTGCCAATCTTCCTGCGTCGCGGCCTGGTGACGCCGTTCCGCACGCGACGCATCGGCCTGCACGCCTTGCGCGGCGCGCTGCACAGCGGCGGCATGCAGCTCTGGTTCGTGGCGCTGCCCCTGATCACGCTGGCCGATCTCACGGCGCTGGGGTTCACGGGACCGATCTTCATCACCCTGGGTGCGGCGCTGTTTCTCGGCGAGGACGTGCGCCTGCGGCGCTGGCTGGCGGTGCTGGTGGGTTTCGCCGGCGCCATGCTGATCGTGCGTCCCGGTTTTGCGGCGCTGGGGGTCGGCGTGCTGGCGGCACTGGCCGCGACGCCGCTGTTCTCGGCTTCGAACCTGATGGCCAAGGCGCTGGCGCGCACCGACGACGCCGATACCATCGTGATCTGGCAGTCGATCTTCATCGTGCTGTGCGCGGCGCCGTTCGCCATCGCCTTCTGGCAGACCCCGAGCTGGGAACACGTCGGCTGGTTCCTGCTGGCCGGCCTGTTCGGCACCGTCGGCCATCTCGTCATGCAGTATGGGTATCAGGTGGCGGAAATATCGGCCGTGCAACCGATCGGGTTCCTGTCGCTGGTGTGGAACACCCTGTTCGGATTTCTCCTTTTCAGCCAACAGCCCAGCGTCTGGACTTTCATCGGCGCGGCGGTGATTTTTGCCAGCGCCATGTATATCTCGCATCGCGAGGCCGTGCGGCGGGCGCAACTTCGGACCGCCGACGCCGACGCCAAGCCCTGACCGGCGGGCCTCCGGCAACCCCGGAAAACCCCCTTGCACCGGGTTCCCCGGGCCCCCAAATGCCATTATAGTGAAATCAATGAGCCGGCCCCAAGGCCGGCCGTTTGTTTTTCCTGCCTCACGTATCTGCCCACGGGATCGAGCGATGGAAAAGGTTCCCATGACGCCCGCCGGGTTCAAGGCTCTGGAGGAGGAGCTGAAAACCCTGAAGACGACTGAGCGTCCGAGCATCATCAAGCAGATTTCGGAAGCGCGGACGCACGGCGATCTGTCGGAGAACGCCGAGTACGCCGCCGCGCGCGAACGCCAGAGCTTCGTCGAGGGCCGCATCAGCGAGATCGAGGACGTCATCGCGCGTGCCGAGGTGATCGACGTCGCGCGCCTGAAGGGCAGCAAGGTGATCAAGTTCGGCGCCACGGTGAAGCTCGCCGACGAGGACACCGAGGAGGAAGTGCGCTACCAGATCGTCGGCCCGTTTGAGGCCGACCTGAACCGCCACCGCATCTCGGTGACGGCGCCGCTGGGTCGCGCGCTGATCGGCAAGAGCGTCGGCGACACCGTCGAGGTGCAGACGCCCAGCGGCACCAAGAGCTACGAGATCATGCAGGTGCAATTCAAGTAAACGCGGCGCGCGCGTTCGGACGTACGGCGCCCGGCTTCAGCCGGGCGTTGTCGTTTGGCGGCGGTCGGCCGGCCGACGTCCGGTGCACGGTACGCCCGCCACCGGCCCGAGGCCGGCGCAGATCGGCCGTGCGCTGCTCTGGACTCGTGCGCTGCCGGCCGGAGATGCTAGGACCCTCGTGATCGAACGGGAGGAAACGGCATGGCCGCAACGGGACCGCTGGCGCGCTTCAAAGTTCTCGACCTGACCCGCGTGCGCGCCGGGCCGACCTGCGCGCGCCAGCTGGCCGACTGGGGCGCCGACGTCATCAAGATCGAGATGCCGCCGGCGGTCGACGACGGCGAGGGCATGGGCGGCCCACGGCTGGGTCCGGATTTCTGGAACCTGCACCGCAACAAGCGCAGCATGACGCTGAACCTGAAGGAGCCGGATGCGGTCGCGATCTTCAAGGCACTGGCGGCCGATGCCGACGTGGTGGTCGAGAACTACCGACCCGACGTAAAGCGCCGCCTGGGCATCGACTACGAGACGCTGCGCCACGTGAACAAGCGGCTCGTCTACGCCAGCATCTCGGGCTTCGGCCAGGACGGTCCCTACGCACTGCTGCCCGGCTTCGACCAGGTGGCGCAGGGCATGGGCGGCCTGATGTCGATCACCGGCCTGCCGGGCCAGGGACCGGTGCGCGTCGGCATTCCGGTCGCCGATCTGACGGCCGGCATCTTTGCCGCCATGGGCGTGCTGATCGCGCTGCTGGAGCGCGACCAGTCCGGCGAGGGGCAGTGGGTGCAGACCTCGCTGCTGCAGGCGCAGATCGCCATGCTCGATTTCCAGGCGGCGCGCTGGCTGATCAACAAGGAGGTGCCGGGACAGGCCGGCAATGATCATCCGACCAGCATTCCGACCGGCGTGTTTCCCACCTCCGACGGCCACATCAACATCGCCGCCGCCGGACAGCATATCTGGAAGCGCTTCTGCGCCGCGATCGACGCCCAGCCGTTGCTCAACAACCCGGCCTACAAGACCGATGCCGACCGGTCGAAGAATCGCAAGCAGCTCAACGCCGATATCGCCACCTACAGCCGCAAGTATACGAGCGCCGAACTGATCGCGCGCCTCAACGAGTCGAGCGTGCCGTGCGGGCCGATCTACAGCATCGACCAGGTGTTTGCCGATCCGCAGGTCAAGCACGTCGGTGCGGCGGCGCCCCTACGGCACCCGACCAAGGGTGATGTCGCGGTGGTCGACCAGGCGGTGCGGCTCAGCCGCACACCCAGCGTGATCGATCGGCCGACGCCGGAGCGCGGCGAGCACACCGACGCGATCCTGCGCGGCCTGGGCTACGACGACGCCAGGATCGCCGATCTGCACAAGCGCAACGTGGTGTGAATTTCGTCAGCCCGCTGCCGTGGGCGGTTGGAGCCAGGAGTCGAGGAGACCGAGATGGATACCGGCACGAGCAGGATGATCGCGCGCAAGCAGGACGGCATCGGCTGGATGATCTTCAATCAGCCCGACAAGCTCAATGCCGTATCCTACGACATGTGGGTGGCGGTTCCCAAGATCATTGCCGACTTCGAGGCCGACCCGGCGGTGCGCGTGATCGTGCTGGCCGGCGCCGGCGAGAAGGCCTTCGTCTCGGGCGCCGACATCTCGGAGTTCGAGCAGAAGCGCGGCACTGCCGACGCCATCAAAGTCTACAACGAGGCCGGCGACCACGCCAACGCCGCCCTGATCAACGCCACCAAGCCGACCATCGCCATGATCCGCGGCTACTGCATCGGCGGCGGTCTGGGCATCGCGCTGACGGTCGACCTGCGCATCTGCGGCGACACGTCGACCTTCGCGGTACCGGCCGCCAAGCTCGGCCTGGGCTACGCCTACGGCGGCATCAGGCGGCTGGCTGACGTGGTCGGCCCGTCGTTCGCCAAGGAGATCTTCTTCACGGCGCGCCAGTTCACCGCCGAGGAGGCGCGCATCATGGGGCTGGTGAACCGCGTCGTGCCGGTCGCCGAGCTCGAGGGCTACGTGCGCAAGTACGCCGCCACCATCGCCGGCAACGCGCCGCTGACCATCAAGGCGGCCAAGATGGCGATCAACGCCGCGATGCTCGATCCGGAGAAACGCAATCTCGCCGCGGTGCATGCGGCGGTGGACGCCTGTTTCGCCAGCGCCGACTACAAGGAGGGCCGTACCGCCTTCATGGAGAAGCGTCGGCCGGCCTTTGCCGGCCGCTGAAGCGCGCTGTTTGACGAGGCCTCGTGCCCCGGGAATGCGCAGCGTCGGCCCGTCACTCGACGGGAATCGGCACGCCCGGCTGATGCTTGGCGGTGCGGAACACCATCAGCGACTTGACGTGGCTGACATTGGGCGCCGACGTCAGCTTGGTGGTCAGGAAGCGCTGATAGGTGTCCCAGTCCTCGGCGACGATCTTGAGCAGGAAGTCGGCCTCGCCGGCCAGCATGTGGCATTCGCGCACGTTGGGCCATGACGCCATCAGTTCCTCGAACGCCCGCAGATCGGCCTCGGCTTGGCTGTTAAGCCCGACCAAGCCGAACACGGTGACGGTGTAGCCCAGCGCGTCGGGCGCAACGTCGGCGTGATAGCCACGGATCACGCCGGCCTTCTCCAAGGCCCGCACGCGGCGCAGGCAGGGCGGTGCCGAGATACCGGCGCGCTTCGCCAGATCGACATTCGTCATGCGCCCGTCGTCCTGCAGATCCGACAGGATGCGGCGGTCGATCTTGTCCAGCTTGGCGCGGCTGCTCGGCATTCGTGGGCTCCCCGGGTTGCGCGGTTCTAGGCCAAGTCAGCGGTGGATCGCAATAAAATTACGCAAAAATCTCATAGTCGGCATTTTTCGGGCTTGCGTAGGGCTGTTTTCGCGCATGGGGTGAACGGCTCCCGTCCTTCTTTGCATAAAAGCGCATGACTCTGCTGTTTTGATGCGGGAGACGTGCCAAACCCTCTTGAGCTCTGCGTCTTTGTGGTACATATGCAACAAACGAAGGAATGCCGGGGATGAGCGCCACGCATCACAGCAAAGTCCTGATCATTGGATCGGGACCGGCCGGCTATACGGCTGCGATTTACGCTGCCCGTGCCAGCCTCAAGCCGATCCTGGTCCAAGGCCTGCAGCCGGGCGGCCAGTTGACCATTACCACCGACGTCGAGAACTACCCGGGCTTCGCCGACGTGATCCAGGGCCCCTGGCTCATGGAGCAGATGCAGAAGCAGGCCGAGCATGTCGGCACCCAGGTCGTGTTCGACGTCATCACGTCGGTCGACCTGTCGCGTCGGCCGTTCGTGGCAATCGGAGACTCGGGCGACCGCTATATCGGCGAAACGCTGATCATCTGCACCGGTGCGACCGCCCGCTGGCTCGGGCTGCCGTCGGAGGACACGTTCCGCGGCGGCGGCGTGTCGGCTTGCGCCACCTGTGACGGCTTCTTCTTCCGCGGCAAGGAGGTCGTGGTCGTCGGCGGCGGCAACACGGCCGTCGAGGAGGCGCTGTACCTCACCAACCACGCCAGCAAGGTGACGCTGATTCATCGCCGCGACTCGCTGCGCGCCGAGAAGATCCTGCAGGACCGCCTGTTCGCCAACCCCAAGATCAGCGTGCTGTGGGACAGCGTGGTCGACGAGATCGTCGGCGAGACGCAGCCGCATCCGCTGGTGCAGGGCGTGCGGCTGCGCAACGTCAAGAGCGGCGCCACCCAGGTGCTGCGCACCGACGGCGTGTTCGTGGCGATCGGCCATACGCCCAACACCGAGCTGTTCAAGGGCCAGCTGTCGATGGACGGCGAGGGCTATCTCGTGACCCGGCCGGGCACGGTGGAGACCGGCGTGCCGGGCGTGTTCGCGGCCGGCGACGTGCAGGACCGCATCTATCGCCAGGCCGTGACCGCGGCCGGCACCGGCTGCATGGCGGCGCTCGACGCCGAGCGGTTCCTGGCGACGCAGGAGGCCGCGGCGGCCAAGGCGGCGGAGTAGGGCGTTCTTCCTTCGCCGCACAGACGGCGGAGGCACCAAGAAGATCGGGAGGGATACACGCGATGGACTGGGACAAGCTGCGCATCTTCCACGCCGTGGCGGA
>JAHCJT010000223.1 GCA_026126245.1 Alphaproteobacteria bacterium | reverse complement strand
GTTGTACATGAAGCCCAGCCCGTCGGTGATGACGCCCGAGGGCATGCCCAGCGAATGGGTCATGCTGAAGCAGTTGCCGTCCCTGTCGACCACCGAGATGTGGGTGGTGTCCTTGCTCGCCATGCCCGCGTTGAAGCGCGGCACGCTGGCCTTGACGCCGCGCCTGATCTCGTCGGCCATGGCGCGGGAATAGTCCTTGGACGTCAGCTTCGCCAGCGGCACGTCGACGAACTTGGGATCGCCGACATGGCGGTCCTTGTCGATGGTGGCGCGCTTCATCGCCTCGGCGACGACGCGGACGTACTCGACCGAATTGTGCCCCAGTGCCGCCAGATCGAAGTTCTCCAGAATGTTCAGCATCTGGATCAGCATGACGCCGCCACCCGGCGGCTGGTTGCTCGATACGCGCCAGTCGCGGTAGGTGCCCCACAGCGGCGGATTGTGAGTCGGCTGCCATTGCCGCAGATCGTCGAGCGACAGCAGCCCGTCGTGGCGCTTCATGTCGTCGGCGATGGTGTGCGCGATCTCGCCCTCGTAGAAGATGTCGGCACCGCCTTTGGCGATGCGGCGCAGCACCTCGGCGTAGTCTCGATTGACCACCGCATCGCCGACCCGTTTGGGCGTGCCGTCGTCGCGGCAATAGAGCTTGTGCGCCGCCGGCGTGAAGCTCAGCCGCTCGTGGTTAGGGGCGCGTCCCATGGCGCCCTCGTCGGACCACCAGTAGTGCACGTGCGGCCGTACGGTCCAGCCACCCTGCGCCCACTGGATGGCCGGTTCGACGACCTGCGCCCAGGGCAGCGCGCCATGCGCCCGCTGCGCGGCTTCGTACATGCGCAGGTTGGCCGGGGCGCAGATCGACTGGTAGCCGATGTCGTTGACGCGGCCGTGCAGGATGAAGCCGTAGCCGTCGCGCGCCTCGCCCTCGATGCGGTTGGCCCACATGTCGGGCCGCGCCGCCAGCGGCGCCGGCGCGTGCGCGTCGATGTAGCCATGGAATTTCTTGCCCGGCATGTAGATGCCGCAGCTGCCGAAGCCGGCGATGCCGCACATCATCGGATCGACCACGCCCTGCACCAGGGCGCAGGCGATGCCGGCGTCAACGGCATTGCCGCCGGCGCGCAGCATGTCGGCCCCGGCCTCGGCCGCTTCCGGCTGCGGCGCCACAATCATCGCCTGCTTGCGCTGGATCATCTCGACGACATCTCCTCCCGATGGACGCACACCGGCACGGGCGGTGGTCCCGGGCGCGGACGGATCGTAGCAGCACGCGGCGCCATCGCAATCCGCTCTCGACCGCCGTCACCACGTGCCTATGATGCGGTCGAGGACTCCGGGAGGCGATCGGGCGTGAAACGGGTGCTGGTAACCGGCTTCGAGCCGTTCGATGGCGACAGCGTCAATCCGTCATGGGAGGTGGCCCGCCGGCTCGACGGCTGGCGCGGCGCGCAGCATGCCGTCGTGGCGCAGCGCCTGCCCTGCGTTTTCGACGCCATCCGCGAGGCACTCGACATGCTGCTGACGGACGTCGCGCCCGATGTCGTGATCGCCGTCGGGCTTGCGGGCGGGCGGCCGGACGTGTCGCTGGAGCGCGTCGCCATCAACGTCAACGACGCGCGCATCCCCGACAACGACGGCGCCCAGCCGATCGACCGGCCGGTGGTGGCAGGCGGCCCGCCGGCCTATTTCACCACCTTGCCGGTGAAATCGATGCTGCACCGGCTGCGCGGCGCCGGCCTGCCGGCCCAGGTGTCGAACACTGCCGGCACCTTCGTCTGCAACCACACCTTCTACACGCTGCGCCACCTCGCCGAGACGCTGCATCCGGCCGTCCGCCGGGCCGGCTTCATCCACATCCCGTTCCTGCCCGAGCAGGCGGCACGCCATCCCGGCAGCCCGAGCCTGGCGCTCGACAGTCTTGTGGTCGCGCTGCGCATCGCGGTCGAAACCGCCGTCGAGGTCGAGACCGACATGCAGCTCGCCGCCGGCGCGCTGCACTGACGCGATGTCTAGCTGATGGGTTGAACCGGATTGGCGAGATCGCGGCGCCGTTCGCGGCCGCGTGACACGGCGGCCAGCAGCGCGACATGCAGCTCCTGCAGCTGCGCCTCGGCGTCGCGCCACAACGGCGACGGGGCATGTGCCTCGTCGGCAAAGCGGCCGACCAGCTGCAACAGACCTCGCACCTGCCGCCACGCCTCGCCTTCGGCCTCGGCAATGAACGGCAGGTTGAACTCGAGCGCGTCGTCGATGTCCTCGGCCATTCGCCTGACCGACCGCACGTCGCCGTTTTCCGCCATGGGTCCCTCCACACGCCGGACACCATCGTCGACCCGCTCGCGTCGGGCCGGATGCGACGGCAAACAGTGTACATCGCATCGCTGAGGAAAGTGTATGCCGCACACGCCATGCGGCCTGTGAAAAACGTGTGGTGCCGAGATACTTGCACAGGCGCGCCGCAATTCTTGTCTGTCAAATCGTCGGACGGTCACCAAAATGACTTGCGAGGGCGGCAACCTTGCGCCAAACGCAGCATTGGTTCACTGATTGCTGCGACGCGTCGACAGCGCTATTGCGCGTCTGTCGCAACACGTCGACGCCACGTGCCCACGATGACGGGAGGCCCACCATGGCACACCCGGGCGCCCGCAAGGCGACAGAGTCAGACAGCGCGCATGTCGACGGCCAGCCCCGCCTGTCTGCCGCCGCCGTGCAGCGCGCGCTCGACATAGCGACGGTCCTGGCCCTGGCGGTCGGCGGCGTGCTGTTGAGCAGCCTTGTGGCCAGCATCGTGTTCGGCCCGTCGGTGACGACGGCGCTGTAAGCCAGCACCGCGCGACGCGCCGGCTACGTCTCGGCGCCGCCGTTCACCTGGATCATCTGGCCGTTGATGAAGGCGCCGGACTCGCCAACCAGCAAGCGCAGGACCGCCGCGACTTCCTCCGGCGTGCCCAGCCTTCCGACCGGCACGCGCGCCACCATCGACTGCCGCTGCTGCGCCGCCGCGGCATCGTCGCGCTCGCCGCGGATCGGTCCCGGCGAGATGGCGTTGACGGTTACGCCGCGCGGCCCGAACTCCTTGGCCAGCGCCTTGGTCAGACCCCAGACGCCATGTTTGGCGACCGACACCGGTGCGCGGCCGGCATGGCCGTGGATGGCATTCATGCCGGTAAAGTTGACGATGCGCCCCCAGCCTCTGGCCAGCATGCCCGGCAGGCAGGCGCGCGCCAGCCACACCGCGGCATCGAGATCGACCGCCATCACCCGCCGCCACTCGGCCTCGTCCGTCTCGAGGAACGCCTTCTGCGGTCGCAGCGCGGCATTGTTGACCAGCACGTCGACGGCGCCGAAGCGGTCGATGGCAGCTTCGGCGACGCCGCGTGCCGCGTCGACCACACCGACATCGCCCATGGCGACCAGCGCCTCGACGCCGAGCGCCGCCGCGGCCTGGGCCACGGCCTCGCAGGCGGCACGATCGCGCGAGCCGTTGACCACGACGTTGAAGCCGTCCTGCGCCAGCCCGAGCGCGCAGGCGCGCCCGATATTGCGGCCGGCGCCCGTGATCAGCGCCGTGCGCCGAGATGCCGTCATGGCCTCACCTTTCCGCGCCCGTCATCCGGTATCGCTGCCGCGATGGACCGCCCTGCCCCGAGACCAGCGGCTTGACGCCTCACACCGCGCCGCGCGCGTGCAGGCCGGCGATCGCCTGCTCGTCGTAGCCCAGGCCACGCAGCACCTCGTCGGTGTGCTGGCCCAGATCCGGTGTCGGCCGCATCTCGGCCGGCTGCGGCGCGGCGCTCATGTTGATCGGCTGGCCGACCACCTTGATGGCGCCCAGCTTGGGATGATGCACCGGACGCGCGATGCCGAGATGCTGGACCTGCGGCTCGGCGAAGGTCTGGTCGATCGTGTTGATCGGCCCACATGGCACGCCGGCCTTGTTCAGCGCCGCGATCCAGTGCGCGCCGGGCCGGGTGCGGGTGATCGCCGCGATGCGCTCGTTGAGCGCCTTGCGGTTTCGAGAACGCAGTTCGCCGGTCAGGTGCTCGGGATGCGTCAGCAGTTCGGGCGCGCCGATCGCCTCGCAGAAGCGCTTCCACAGGCCGTCGCCCGAGGCGGCGATGTTGATGTGGCCGTCGGACGTGGGAAACACGCCGGTCGGGATGCCGGTCGGATGATCGTTGCCGGCCTGCTTGGCGACCTCGCCCTTGATCAGCCAGCGCGCCGCCTGGAAGTCGAGCATGAAGATCTGCGCTTCCAGCAGCGAGGTGTGGACCCACTGTCCGACGCCGGTCGACTCGCGCTGCAGCAGCGCCAGCAGGATGCCCTGCGCCAGCAGCAGACCCGACGTGAGGTCGGCGATCGGGATGCCGACCCGCATCGGTCCCTTGCCCGGCTCGCCGGTGATCGACATCAGGCCACCCATGCCCTGGGCGATCTGGTCGACGCCCGGCCGCGTCGCGTCGGGGCCGCTCTGGCCGAAGCCGGCGATGCTGGCGTAGACGATGCGCGGATTGACCTTGCGCACCGCCTCATAGTCGACCCCCAGCCGGTACTTCACGTCGGAGCGATAGTTCTCGACGATGACGTCGGCGCGCTCGGCCAGCCGCATGAAGACGGCGCGGCCCTCCTCGCTCTTGAGGTTGATGGTCATGCTGCGCTTGTTGCGGTGCAGGTTCTGGAAATCGAAGCCGTCGCGGCGGCTGCCGGTGGCGTCGCCGACGTCGGGACCGGGCGGCTCGATCTTGATCACCGCGGCGCCCCAGTCGGCAAGCTGGCGCACGGCGGTCGGGCCGGCGCGATGCGCCGTCAGGTCGAGCACGGAAATATGGGCGAGCGGCAGCATGGTCATCGTCCCTGGAATACCGGTTTGCGCTTTTCCATGAAGGCGCGGCGGCCCTCGGCGTAGTCCTGGCTGTCAAAGCAGGCCTGCGTCATCTGCTCCAGCCGCGCGTAGTCGCGCTGCGCGTCCGGCTTGACGATTTCGCGCGCCGCCGCCTTGGCAAGCGCGATGGTGAGCGGCGCGTTCTGGGCGATCTGCGCCGTGACGTCGCCGACCACGCCGTCCAGCTCGGCGTCGGCCACGACGCGGTGCACCAGGCCGATGTCCAGCGCTTCGGCGGCGCTGTACTGCCGCGCCGTGAACAGCATTTCCATCGCCCGCGGCAAGCCGACGATGGTCGACAACCGCTCGATGCGCATCAGGCCGTAGCCCAGCCCCAGCCGCGCGGCGGGAATGCCGAAGCGCGCGCCCTCGTTGCAGAAACGCAGGTCGCAGCAGGCCGCGAGATTCATGCCGCCGCCGATGCAGTAGCCGGTAATCTTGGCGATGGTCGGTTTGGAAAATTCGTACAGCGCCTCGTAGCCGCGGCGCGAGATTACGTCGTAGCGCGCCTGCGCCTCGGCATTGGCACGCTCGCTCTCGAACTTGGAGATGTCGGCGCCCGACACGAACGCCTTGCCGCCGGCGCCGCTCACCACCACGCAGCGGATCTCGGGATCGCCCTCGAAGTCCTGCAGGATGGTCAGCAGCCCGTCCCACATGTCGAGCGACACGGCGTTGAGCTTGGCGGGATTGTTGAAAACGACATGGCCGACCTTGCCGTCGCGCCGCCCGATGATCTTTGCGTCCTGCATGCGCCTGGGTCTCCCTTCGGGCGCCACTATAGCGTCGCGGCGGCGATTTGAACCGCCGTTCTCGGCCAGGCGCGGCAAGGCAGGCGCGCCCGGCCGGCATGGCCGCCAGCGGGCCATTTACCGCCCCTAAAAGGCGGAAAATTTCCGGACCCACCGACGGCAGGCAACGCCAGAAATATTGAGACGGTATAGTCGTGCATAATCATAGAATCTCTCAAATATCTCCCTTCATTATTACTGACATTCGTCCAGTTCATCTTGTTGCCGTCTGAAACATCACGATCACCGCCAAGCACGCCGATGTACACTTCCAGCCCGGCCGTTCGTCCCGCGGCCGCCGACGGTTGACATCGGGCGTACGGCCCAGCATGGTATTTTTACAAACGTCGGCGTGCGCCCGGCCGCGGCCGGCGTGCCGGGCATCATCATCTGACGCGACGCGATCGGGCCCGGCGGCCGGCGCGTGGACAGATCAAAGCGCGCATGCCAGCGTGGCTGGGCGCCTGGCCGGCAGGAGGATCGCCCGATGCCCAGAAGTCTTTCCGAAGCGGCCGTCGCGGCCTACCGCCGGGACGGCTACTACTTCCCGATCGACGTGCTGACGGAAGCCGAGACGCTGGAGCTGCGCCGCCGCCTGGAGGCGCACGAGGCCGAAAGCGGCGGCCCCATCCAGGGCGACCGGCGCCACAAGGCGCATCTCTACCTGACCTGGCTGAACGACCTGATCCGCCATCCGCGCATTCTCGAAGCGGTCGAGGACGTTCTGGGGCCGGACCTGCTGTGCTGGAGCACCAGCTTCTTCATCAAGGAGGCGTCGGACCCCGGTTTCGTGTCGTGGCACCAGGACGCCACCTACTGGGGGCTGAGCTCGCCCGACGTGATCACGGTGTGGCTCGCCTTCACGCCGGCCAACCTCCTGAACGGCTGCATGAAGTTCATGCCCGGCTCGCACCGCGAGCAGGTCGCGCACCGCGACACCTTCGACAAGCACAACCTGCTGAGCCGCGGCCAGGAGATCGCCGTCGAGGTCGACGAGTCAAAGGGTGTGCCGGCGATCCTCAAGCCGGGCCAGGCGTCGCTGCATCACGTGCTGCTGGCGCACGGCTCGGCGCCCAACCGCTCCGGCGACCGGCGCATCGGCTTTGCCATCCGCTACATCCCGACCTATGTGCGCCAGGCGGTCGGCGCGCAGGACAGTGCCACCTTGGTGCGCGGGATCGACACCTATCACCATTTCGATCCCGAGCCGCGGCCCAGCGCCGATTGCACGCCGGAAGCAATGGCCACCCACGCCGCGGTCGTCGGCCGCCAGGTGCAGGTGCTCTACCGCGGCACCGGCCAGGACCATTTCCGGCCATAGAGTAGCCGCACACCTGAAGCCCGGCGGTTGATCTCGCGACAGGCGCTAGAACGGGCAGCGTCCGTTGATATGCCAGTTGTCGCACTGTGTGCAGAAGATGCCGCGCCCGGGCGTGCCGTAGCGGGTGGTCCACTTGTTCCAATAGAGCCGTACCTGCATGTCGCTTGCGATCGGCCGGCCGCTGGCGTCAAACGCTGCGGGCGTCACCGCATGTACGACCTTCTGCCGCGACGGCGGGGCGTCGAAATTCTCTTCGTTGACGTGCACCCCCTTCCCGGGATCGAAATCCAGGCGCCAGCGGCGGCGCGACGTCACCTGATAGCCGACCACCCGCCCAGGATTGATGGCCGCCATCCCGCCCCAGAAGGGCTCCACGTCGTTGCCGCCGAGATTGGTGCGCGCATGATGGATCGCGTCCTCAATGGTCAGGTGCTGCTGGCCGCAATCGATCTCCGCCATCGCGATGTCCTCCCGACACGTCCAGGGTGACTGCACGCCACTCTAGGCCCAAAGCGACGCCGGGACGAGCGGATGCCTGGACACTCCGAAGCCGGTCCGGACAATGCGATACGCCGTCCGTGCCCTGATCCGGCTGGGCTTACCGCGTCCGGCGTCACAGTTTGCAGCACGTTCCGTTCGTGCCCGATCCGGCGCACCGCCTGGGCGGGATCGGACCACCTGGGCCGGGCGGCCGCGGCTCTGGCCCCACCGGCGTTCACGACCCCGGCGCTTCGAGCATCG
>JAHCJT010000222.1 GCA_026126245.1 Alphaproteobacteria bacterium | reverse complement strand
ACGCCATCGCGCTGCCCCTGCCGTCTTCCCCCGAATCGGCGCACGCTATCTAGCGTTAGGCGATGAGGCTAGCAAGTCGTGTGCCGCGAGGCAGATGGTTGTTCATTTTAATAATTAACATTAAGAGACACATATAAGATATTGATATATATGTAATTTATTTTCCATCCGAATGCTGAAAATCAGTTCCGCGTAAGCCCGGCTCGGCGGCGACGGCGCCGTCACCCGGGTCGGACCGGCATCGCCGCGAAGCGTTCGCGATAATGCTGAGGCGTGACGGCGACTTGCCGCAGGAAGCTGCGACGCATGGTTTCCTCCGAGCCGAAGCCGCAGCGCTGTGCCACGCGTTTGATCGGCAGGCGCGTGGTGCGCAGCAGGTCGCCGGCCGCCTCGATGCGGATGCGTTCGATGGCGCGCGCCGGGCTGACGCCGTTCGTCTTGCCATAGTGTCGCACGAAGCTGCGTTCGCTCATGCCGACCCGCCGGGCCAAGGCAGCCACCGACAGATCGTCGTCGAGATGGCCGGCGATCCAGCCGTGCAGGCGGTCGAAGCGTTCGTCGCCGGTCTGCAGCCGCAGGAAGGCGCTGAACTGGTCCTGGCCGCCGGGCCGCTTGAGGAAGACCACCAGATCGCGGGCGATCGTCATGGCCGTCGCATGACCGAGGTCGCGTTCGACCAGCGCCAGCGCCAGATCGATGCCCGCCGTCACGCCGGCTGAGGTCCACAGGGCACCGTCCTCGACGAAGATAGGATCGGTCTCGACGCGGGCCGCGGGAAACTCTTCGGCCAGCGCCGCGCAATCTATCCAGTGCGTCACCACACGCCTGCCGTCGAGCAGACCACAGGCGCCGAGCAGGAACGCGCCCGAACAGATCGACACGGTGCGCCGCGCGCGACGGCTGCGGGCGGTCAGCCAGCGCACGAGGTGCCCGTCGGCGGCGGCCCGGTGCACGCCGCGGCCGCCGGCGACGACCAGCGTGTCGACCGGCGTCGCGGCCGACGGCAGGCCGGCGCACAGCAGGCTCACCCCGGCGGACGAGCGCACCGGCGTCTCGCGCGCCACCACCCGGGTGCGGTAGGGCGGCGGCCGGCCGGAGGCGGTGGCTGCGAGATTGGCCGACTCGAACACCTGTAACGGTCCGGCAACATCGAGCAGCTGCACGTCAGGAAAGGCGACGATCTCGACGTTGGCGGTTGTTGGCGGGATTTGCGCTGTACGTCTCATTTCCGCCAAAGCTACAGGCGCGAGGCCGCCGCGTCCACGGTGCGGGGGCGGTGTGGCGGACCACGCACGGCGTGCGTGGCTCATCACCACGCGACAGACGATCGACATTTCGGGCCGTGCTGTCTGTTGCAGGGAGGTGACATGTCGGCGTGTCATGGCGCCGGCGGCCCACATCGCGATGCGGCAGTCGGCCGTTGCCACGTGCCGCCGTCAGGCTGCGCTCATGCTGCTGTCAGAATCGGATCACGCGCCGGCTCTATTCACAGAGATGAGTTTTCGTCGCCCGTCCCCCGGGGCGCCGCCACAAGAGGTCCGCGATGTGGAAAGTGATGTGTGACTTCGACGGCACGATCGTGCCCTTCGATGTCACCGACCGTCTGCTTGATCGTTTTGCCGATCCGGCGTGGCAGTTCGTCGAGGAGGCGTGGAAGCACGGACGCATCAGCGCGCGGCGCTGCATGACGCTGCAGGTCTCGATGATCCGCGCCAGGCAGGAGGAACTCGACGACTTTCTCGACACCATCGACATCGATCCGTCGTTCGCGGCCTTCGTGACCGATTGCCGCCAGGCCGGCGCGCCGCTGGCGGTCGTCAGCGACGGGCTCGACTACGTGATCGACCGAATCCTGAGGCGCCATCGCATCGAGGGTCTTCAAGTATTTGCCAACCAGCTGGTCGCCGGCGGCGACGGCACCTACCGGATGGAAGCGCCCTTTGCCGCCGAGGCCTGCCCGGCGGCCAGCGGCGTGTGCAAGTGCCAGCGCGCCGGCAGCATCGGCGGCGAGGGCTGCCGCACGCTGCTGGTCGGCGACGGCCGCTCCGATTTCTGCCTCGGCGCCGCCGCCGATCTGGTGTTCGCCCGCGGCGAACTGCTGGCCCGGGCGCGCGAGCGCGGCTGGGCGGCCGTGCAGGTCACCGATTTCGCCGCCGCGCGGCGCGAATTCGCCAGGCTGACGGGCCGCATGGCCGATGTCGCCTAGGGGCGATGCCGATTCCAAGGAGAGTACGATGAATGAAGTAGCGTCCCTGCGCCGGCCCGCGGCCGACGACGCGCATGCTGTCGCCTCGGTGGCGACGCCGCGCGATGACGAGGCCGCCTTGCTGGCCGACGAGGCGCAATGGTGCTCGCACGGCGACACGGTGCACTACGTCGAGCCACCCAAGCTGTTCGAGCATTGCGACGGGTCGTTCATGTACGACATGCAGGGCCGCACCTATCTCGACCTGCAGATGTGGTATTCGGCGGTCAATTTCGGCTACCGCAACCGGCGCCTCAACGACGCCGCCCATCGCCAGCTCGAGACGCTGCCGCAGGTTGCCTCGCAATACCTGCATCGCGAGAAGATCGAGCTGGCGAAGAAAGTCGCGACTGGCGTGCAGGACCGCTTCGGGCTGAAGGGCCGCGTGCACTTCAATGTCGGCGGCGCGCAGGCGATCGAGGATTCGCTGAAGCTGGTGCGCAACGCCAGCGGCGGCAAGAGCCTGATGTTCGCCTTCGAGGGCGGCTATCACGGCCGCACGCTGGGCGCCTCGTCGATCACCTCGTCGTATCGCTACCGTCGCCGCTACGGCCACTTCGGCGACCGCGCGCAGTTCGTGCCGTTTCCCTATTGCTTCCGCTGCCCCTACGGCAAGAAGCGCGACGATTGCGGCCTGTATTGCGTTGACCAGTTCGCGCGCCTGTTCGATTCGGAATACTACGGCGTGTGGGATCCGAAAGTCGGCCAGGCCGAGTACGCCGCCTTCTATGTCGAGCCGATCCAGGGCACCGGCGGCTACGTCGTGCCGCCGCCGGGCTATTTCGAGAAGCTCAAGGCGGTGCTGGAGGCGCGCAAGATCCTGCTGGTCGACGACGAGATCCAGATGGGCTTCTACCGCGCCGGCAAGCTGTGGGCGATCGAGAACTTCAACGTCAAGCCCGACGTCATCGTGTTCGGCAAGGCGCTCACCAACGGACTCAATCCATTGTCGGGCCTGTGGGCGCGCGAAGAGCTGATCAACCCGTCGACCTTCCCGGTCGGTTCGACCCATTCGACCTTCAACGCCAATCCGATGGGCACCGCCGTGGCGCTCGAGACGCTGCGGCTGTGCGACGAGACCGACTACGAGACGATGAGCTTCGCCAAGGGCGCCTATTTCCTCGAGGGCCTGCGCGGCCTGAAGCGCAAGTATCCCGAGATCGGCGACGTCGACGGGCTCGGCCTGGCACTGCGCATGGAAATGTGCGGCGCCGACGGCTTCACGCCCGACAAGGGGCTGGTCGACCGCATGGTCGACGAGGGCATGAAGGGTGATCTCGAGGTCGGCGGCCGCCGCTACGGCCTGGTGCTCGACGTCGGCGGTTACCACAAGAACGTCATCACCCTGGCACCCAGCCTCGAGATATCGCGCGAGGAGATCGATCTGGGCGTTGCCTTGCTCGATCAGGTCGTGGCCCGCGCGCTGCGGCGGTGAGCCGGCATGCGCGTGCGGGCGATCGATCTCGACGGCAGCCTCGTGATGCAGCCGGCTGTGGCGGCGGCGGCGCGCCGCGACGCCGGCTGGATCGAGGCCGCCGACCTCGGCCCGCGCCTGCGGCTGTGGAGCAGCGCGCGCGGCATGCGCGACTTCGCGCAGCGCGTCGCGGACGACGGCGGTGGCCCCACGGTGACGTTTCTCGGCTCCGGCGATTTCCATCACCTCGCCGTACCGCTGATGGCGCAGGTCTCGCAGCCGTTCACGCTGGTGCACTTCGACAATCATCCCGACTGGGTGCGGTTCGCGCCGCGCTGGCATTGCGGGTCGTGGGTCAACCGCGCGCTCGAGCTGCCGCAGTTGCGGCGGGTCGTGACCGTCGGTCCGTGCAGTGACGACCTGGTGTGGCCGCAGCTCAAAGGCGCCAATCTGGCGGCGCTGCGCGCCGGCCGGCTGGAGCTCTATCCGTGGCGGCATCCGCCGTCGCGCGTCTTTGGCGATTTCGACGACGGACCCGGCCACAGCGCCGCGCCCGGTCACATCGCCTGGCGTTGCGTCGGCGGTGCCTGGGACAGCTTCGTCGACGAGCTGTGCAGCCGACTGCCGACCGACGCGATCTGGATCTCGATCGACAAGGACGTGCTGCGGGCCGAGGACGCGGCGACCAACTGGGACCAGGGTGCCATGCCGCTGTCGGCCCTGACCTCGGCGCTCGCCCGGCTGGCCTGCCGCCGCCGCGTGCTGGGCGTCGACGTGTGCGGCGAGTACGCGCCGCCGCGGCATCGCAATCTGCGCAAGCGCTTCGAGGCGTGGACCGACCAGCCGCGCGACGCGGCCGGACGCGATGTGTCGGTCAACGCCCGCACCAACGAGATCCTGCTGGCACAGCTGGCGCGGGTGATGCCGTGAGCGCCTGGGTCCTGGGCCTGTTCAGCACCACCGTGCTGCTCGACGTGGTCGGCCAGCTGCTGTTCAAGATCGGCCTGTCGCGCCTGCCAGCGCCGATGCCATCGGGCTGGCGGTTCTTCGCCGCGATCGGCGCCTCGCCGGCGGTCATTGCCGGCGTTGCCGCCTATACCGTCGAGGCGGTGCTGTGGCTGGCCGTGCTGCAGCACGCGCCGCTCAGCCTGGTCTTTCCGCTCGCCAGCCTCAGTTATTGCGGCGTCGTGCTCGCCGGCCGGCTGGTGCTGGGCGAAACCGTCTCGCGGCGCCGCTGGCTGGGCGCCGCGGTCGTGACGGCCGGCGTCGCCATCGTGTCGTGGGGAGGCATGTCGTGACCCGCGCGCACGCATCGCGCGCCAGCGACGGCATCCATCTGCGGGGCGGCCCGGACGCGGTGCTGCTGATCCACGGCCTGACCGGCACGCCGCGCGAGATGCGCTTCGTGGCGCGCCGCCTGCACGCCGCCGGCTTCACGGTCAGCGTGCCGCGGCTGCCCGGCCATTGCGGCAGCGAGGCCGACCTGATCCGCACCGGCTGGCGCGACTGGTACGGCGGCGCCGAGGAGGCGCTGGTGCGCCTGCACGCCAGCTCGCGCCGCGTCTTCGTCGGCGGCCTCTCGATGGGGGCGCTGCTGGCTTTGCGGCTGGCGCGCAAGCGCCGCGACCTGGTGTCCGGCGTGGCGCTCTACTCGACGACGATGTTCTACGACGGCTGGAGCATCCCGCGGCTGGCGTTCCTGCTGCCGCTGCTGCTGAGGTCGCCGTTCAGGCGCGCCTACCGGTTCGTCGAGTCCTATCCCTTCGGCATCAAGGACGAGCGCCTGCGCGGCATCATCGTGGCGCGCATGCAGCAGGGCGACAGCGCCGCCGCCGGCTTCGCGGCGACGCCGGGGCCGAGCCTGGCCGAGCTCCATCACCTCATCGCCCGCGTCAAGCGCGACCTGCCGTCGATCACGACGCCGACCTTGATCCTGCATGCGCGCGACGACGACGTGACCTCGCCGCGCAACGCCGATTACGTCGCCCGCCGCCTGGCGGGCCCCGTGCGCCAGGTGCTGCTCGACGACTGCTATCACATGATCACCATCGACCAGCAGCGCGAGGAGGTGGCGCGCCAGACCGCGGCCTTCTTCATGTCGCTGTCGCTGCCGTTGCCGTCGGTCGGCCCGGCCGCGGCCGGCGATCTGGCGGCGGCCGGAGCGATGCCATGAACGCGGTGGCGGCGATTCGCGCCGGCGTCGCGCCGTGGATCGGCTGGCTGCTGCTGATCGCCTTCGAGACCGGCTCGCAGGTCTTCCTGAAGATCGGCAGCGGCGATCTCGGTGGCGCCGAAGGCCTGCGCCAGTGGCTGGTGGCGGCCGTGCTGTCGCCGGCGGTGGTGCTCGGCATCCTGTGCTATGCGCTGTCTTTCCTGTCGTGGATGGCGCTGCTGCGCGACCGCGACGTCAGCCGCGCCTTTCCCATGACGGCGATCGTCTATGTCACGGTGCTGGGCGTCTCGGCGGCGGCGCTGGGCGAGGACGTCGATCTGGTGCGCTGGCTCGGCGTGGCGGTGATCTGCGGTGGCGTCGTGCTGCTGGCCGGCGACCCCGACGCGCCGCCGGAGCACGGGCCGTGATCCGCGTCGAGGTTGCGCATTCGGCCGAGGCGATCGGCGCCGCCGCATGGCGCGCCTGCCTGCCGCACGAGGTCGAGGGCTACGACTACCATCGTGCCGTCGAGCTGGCCGGCATCGAGGGCTTCGAGCTCTTGTACGTGGTGGTGCGCGACGACGATCGCGTCCTGGCGTTCGCGCCGCTGTTCGTCACCGCCTACCGCCTGGACTCGACGCTGCAGGGCTTCTGGAAGCGGGTGACAGAGGCGCTGGCCCGCGTCGCACCAGCGCTGCTGACGTTGCGTATGGTGTGTCTCGGTTCGCCGGCCGGCGAGGCCTGCGCCGTCGGGGTGGCGCCGCAGCTCGACGAGCCGATGCGGCGTTGCGTCCTGGATCACCTGATGCAGGCACTGCTGCGGCTGTCGCGCGAACGGCGCGCCGGGCTGACGGCAATGAAGGACGTGGCGCAGCTCGATGCCGAGCT
Source organism: Alphaproteobacteria bacterium (assembly GCA_026126245.1). GTDB lineage: Bacteria > Pseudomonadota > Alphaproteobacteria > Reyranellales > Reyranellaceae > Vineibacter. The sequence goes on along the minus strand of JAHCJT010000222.1, from coordinate 1,084 downwards.
GACCGCCGCCGCCCAGCGCGCCGGCTTTCACCGGCTGGCGGGTCTGCCGACGGCCAGCGTCAGGCTGCCCTACGCCAGTCTCGATGCCTATCTCGGATCGCTCGGCGCCGCCACGCGCAAGGACATGCGGCGCAAGGCGCGGGCGGCGGCCGACATCGTCGTCGATCGCCGCACCTGCATCGACGACGTGCTGCCGCGCATCGTCGAGCTGTATGCGGCGACGCGGGCGCGCAGCGACCTGCAGTTCGAGGTGCTGCCGCCGGCCTATTTCACCCGCGTGCTCGCCGAACAGCAGGGCCGCGCCAGCTGCTTCCTCTACTGGCACGACGGCCGGCTGCTGGCTTTCAACCTCGTGCTGCACGACGACAAGCGGCTGATCGACAAGTTCTTCGGCATGAAGGCCGAGGAGGGGCGGCGCTTCAATCTCTACTTCCTGAGCTGGCTGAACAATGTCCGCTTCTGCATCGACAACGGCATCGGGCTGCTGGTCGGCGGCCAGGCGGGATACGGCCCCAAGCTGCGCCTGGGCTGCACGCTCTCGCCCAACTGGCTGTTCTTCCGCCATCGCAACCGGCTGATCGACGCGCTGCTGCGCCTCGTCGCCGGCTTCCTGCGCGTCGATCGCCACGATCCGGTCCTGTCCGGCCTGTCCGAGCCGCGCGCCCCGTCGGCGCCGGCGCCGCGGCCGGCCCGCCTCATGGCGGAAAGGCGTATTTCGACCTGATCGCCGGCACGCGGCTGCTGCCGTCGTAGCACACGATCAGCGCCTCGTGCGCCATGTTGCCCTTGCCGTCGGAAACGTACTCGGTGGCGAGGCCGCGCCAGCGCATGCCGGCCAGCTGGGCGCGCACCGCCTCGCCGCTCACGGCCTCGATGCCCTTGGCCTTGATGACTCCACCGATCGCGCCGTCGAGCATGCGCACCGCGTCGTACTCGGCGGTGGCAAACGCGTCGGGATCGCTCTGGTAGTCCTTGCGATAGGCGGCGACGAAGTTGCGCATGTCGGCGTTGTCGGTGACCGCCGCCGGCATCGCCGCGGTCTCGGCGCAGACGCCCTTGAGTTCGCCGGGCTCCAGCAACGCCG
>JAHCJT010000221.1 GCA_026126245.1 Alphaproteobacteria bacterium | reverse complement strand
CTGCGCGAGCGCAATGGCATCCAAATCGACGTGTTGGGCGCCGACGAGTTGCGCCAGCTCGAGCCGGCGCTGTCGCGCGACTTCCAGTACGGCCGCCTGGTCTCCGAGAACGGCCACTGCGAGAACCCGCACGCCATGGTCAACGCCCTGGCCGAGGCGCTGGTACGGGCCGGCGGCAGGGTCCAGCGCGCCAAGGTTTCGGGCTTCGTGCGCGCCGACGGCAAGGTGACGGCGGTCCGCACCGACCAGGGCGACATCGCCGCCTCGGGCGTGGTGCTGGCCGCCGGCGCCTGGTCGAAGCCTCTGGCGCGCGCCCTGGGTGACGTGGTGCCGCTCGACACCGAGCGCGGCTACCACATCATGATCGCGGACCCCGAGGCCGCGCCGCGGATCCCGACCATGGATTGCGACCTGAAGGCGGTGGCCACCCCTATGGCCACCGGCCTGCGCATCGCCGGTACGGTCGAATTCGCCGGCATCGCGGCGCCACCCAACTGGGGTCGCGCCGACAAGCTGCTGACCGTGGCGCGGGCGATGTACCCGGCGCTGCCGGCCGATCCGGCGCCGGCGCGGGTCAGCCGCTGGATGGGTTTTCGCCCGTCGATGCCCGATTCGCTGCCGGTGATCGACCGGGCCAGCGGCGCAGCCAATGCCTGGTACGCCTTCGGCCACGGCCATGTCGGGCTGGCCGCCGGCGCCATGACCGGCCGGCTGGTGGCCGATCTGGTCGGTGGCCGTAGCCCGTGCATCGATCCGGCGCCGTACACAGCGCGGCGCTTCGCGTGAATCGCGGCCATGCCGGTACCGCCGTCCGATCCATCCACGGCCGGCACCGGTGATGCAAGTTGCGGCCGGCGCCACCGCGATGCTAGACGCGGCCGCAACAAGACAATGACGCTGGCGCGGAGCCCCTCATGACCGACCGCATCCTGATCGTCGATTTCGGCTCGCAGGTGACGCAGCTCATCGCGCGCCGGGTGCGCGAGGCCGGCGTCTACTGCGAGATCCACCCCTTCAACACGCTCGACGACGCCAAGCTCAAGGCATTCGACCCCAAGGGCATCATCCTGTCGGGCGGTCCGGCTTCGGTGACCGAGATGGGCACGCCGCGCGTGCCGCAGGTCGCCTTTACCCGCGGCGTGCCGGTGCTGGGCATCTGCTACGGCGAACAGGCGATGGCCGCCCAGCTCGGCGGCGCCGTCGAGGCGGGCCACCATCGCGAATTCGGCCGCGCCGAGGTCGAGGTCAAGGCCCGGAGCGCGCTGTTCGACGGCGTCTGGCAGCCGGGCGACAAGAAGCCGGTGTGGATGAGTCACGGCGATCGCGTGACGCGCCTGCCGCCGGGCTTCGAGGTCATCGCCACCAGCGAGAACGCGCCGTTCGCCGCCGTCGCCGACGAAGCGCGGCACTTCTACGGCGTGCAGTTCCACCCCGAGGTGATGCACACGCCCGACGGGGCCCGGCTGCTGCGCAACTTCGCACTCAAGATCAGCGGTTGCGCCGGCGACTGGACCATGGGTGCCTTCAAGCAGCGCGCCATCGCCGAGATCCGCGACAAGGTGGGCAAGGCCCGGGTGATCTGCGGCCTGTCGGGCGGGGTCGACTCCTCGGTCGTGGCCGTGCTGCTGCACGAGGCGATCGGCGATCAGCTGCAATGCGTCTTCGTCGACCATGGCCTGCTGCGGCTGGGCGAGGCCGAGCAGGTCGTCACGCTGTTCCGCGACCACTACAACATCCCGCTGATCCATCGCGACGCCTCGGACCTGTTCCTCGGCGAGCTGGCGGGCGTCACCGATCCCGAGGTCAAGCGCAAGACCATCGGCCGGCTGTTCATCGACGTTTTTCAGGAGGAGGCGAAGAAGGTCGGCGATGCCAAGTTCCTGGCGCAGGGCACGCTCTATCCCGACGTCATCGAGTCGGTGTCGTTCACCGGCGGCCCGTCGGTGACCATCAAGAGCCACCACAATGTCGGCGGCCTGCCGGAGCGCATGCACCTGCAGCTGATCGAGCCGCTGCGCGAGCTGTTCAAGGACGAGGTGCGGGCGCTGGGCCGCGAGCTCGGCCTGCCGGCCGACATGGTGAACCGCCATCCGTTTCCGGGGCCGGGTCTGGCGATCCGTATCCCCGGCGACATCACGCGTGACAAGCTCGACCTCTTGCGCAAGGTCGACGCCGTCTATCTCGACGCGATCCGCAAGGCCGGCCTCTACGACGAGATCTGGCAGGCCTTCGCCGTGCTGCTGCCGGTGCGCACGGTGGGCGTGATGGGTGACGGCCGCACCTACGACCAGGCCTGCGCGCTACGCGCCGTGACGTCCACGGACGGCATGACGGCCGACTATTACCCGTTCCCGCACGAGTTCCTCGGCCGCGTCGCCACGCGCATCATCAACGAGGTGCGCGGCATCAACCGCGTGACCTACGACATCACGAGCAAGCCGCCGGGCACGATCGAGTGGGAGTGAGGGGGCGCGGGCCTCCGAACGCTTTTCATCCAATGTGAATTGCCCGCCTATTCCGGACACGACCATCGTGGGAACAGGCGCGTGGCAAATCGACCAGCTCCGTCACTCGCACCAGCGGAGCCATGCCCGATGCTTTCAAGAAATCTGAAACCCCGTGTCGGGTTAGCCAAGCCTCGTCCGTCCTTGGGGTACGATCCGGCAATTCACGGAGTTGATGAACATGCCCAATACCATCCGCTTGCATCGCGTACTGACCACCAGCCCCGAGAAGGTCTATCGCGCTTTCCTCGAAGCGGACGCGCTCGCGAAATGGCTGCCGCCCAACGGCTTTGTCTGCACGGTGCACCATCTGGAACCGAAGGCCGGCGGCACATTCAGGATGTCCTTCCGGAACTTCACGACGGGTAGCAGCCACGCGTTTGGCGGCGAATACGTCGAGCTCGTGCCGGGTGAACGCCTGCGCTACACGGACAAGTTCGACGATCCCAGCCTGCCCGGCGAGCTGCAGGTGACGGTGACGTTGAAGAATGTGTCGGTCGGGACCGAGGTGGAGATCGTGCAGGCCGGCGTGCCGGACGTCATTCCTCCCGAGGTCTGCTATCTTGGCTGGCAGGAGTCGCTGCGCAATCTGGCAAGGCTGGTCGAGCCCGAGATCAATCAATAGCGCATCGCGATCGACGCGAGGCCGGTGGCCTTGGATGGTCGCGTCGACCTCCAGGGCGCGGACCCGGAGCAGGCGAGCGTGATAGCTAGCCCCGCATGCCGCCAGTGCCACGGCGCGCTTCGATCAGGTGGATCTGGAGCCCCGGCCGACGCCTGCTAGGATGCACCGCGTCACGGAGGAGATGTCCAGACCATGGTCAAGACGGTGCTGTATGCGGAGAAGCTGTACGACAACGACAAGGTCGAGCGCGAGGTGTTCGGGTCCGACGTGCGCGTGGTGTGGCGCAACGTCGGCAACCTCTCGCAGCTCGAGGAACGCGACTGTGCCGGAATCGACGGCCTGATGGTGATGCGGCACGCGGTGACCGCCGAGCACTTCGCCAGATTCCCCAACCTCGCCTGCGTCGTGCGCATGGGCGTCGGCTACGACAAGATCGATCGCCAGGCGGCCGCCGCGCGCCAGGTGATGGTGTGCAACGTACCTGACTACGGCACGACGGAGGTGGCCGACCATGCGCTGGCCCTGGCCCTGTCGCTGCGTCGCGGCATTGCGCTGCACCTCGAGGCGCAGCGCCGTCCACAGCCCGCACCATGGACCTATGTGCGCGATTCGCTGATCCGGCGCAACGGCGTGCAGACCTTCGGCATCGTCGGTCTGGGCCGCATCGGCACGGCGGCGGCGCTGCGCGCCAAGGCCTTCCAGTTCCGCGTCGTCGCCTACGACCCCTACATGCCCAACGGCACCGAACTCGGCGTCGGCGTCGAGCGCGTGCGCTCGCTGGAGGCGCTGATGGAGCAGACCGACACGCTGTCGATCCACGCGCCGCTGACGCCGGAGACGCGCGGCATGATCTCGCGCGCCATGCTGGAGCGCATGCCGAAGGGCGGCGTCGTGGTCAACACCGCGCGCGGGCCGATCGTCGATGTCGACGCGCTCGCCGAGCTTCTGAAGCGCGGGCATCTCGCCGGCGTCGGACTCGATGTCCTGCCGGTCGAGCCGCCCGTCGAGCCCGTCCCCGAGCTGCTGCGCGCCTACCGCGCGCGCGAAGCGTGGTGCGAAGGACGGCTGATCATCACGCCGCATTCGGCCTTCTTCACGCCCGAGGCCTGGGACGACACCAGGCTTAAGGCGGCGGAAACCATGCGCGCGGCGCTGGTGGGGCCGCGGCCGCAGAATGTCATTGAGCCGGACATGTTCTAGGTGCAAGGCGGTGCTCGGCGGCCGCGATGGCGATCGCTGCGAGCAGGGCCATCTAACCCGGGCGGCGGCCGGGCCCATGTCAGGCGGCGCGCGTTCTGCTGGACGGGAGCTGGCGTGACCGGGCGCTCCGGCCGCTCAGCTCTTGCTCTGCACCTGGATGATCGCCCGGCGATGGGTGCCTTCGCCGACCTTCTTGTCCTCGTCGCGCGCCTCGATCTTGAAGCGAAGCTTGCGGCCGTCGACCTCGAGGAGCTCGGCCCTCACCGTGACCTTCTGGCCCTTGGGCGTGGCGCCGAAATGCTTGACGTTGACCTCGAAGCCGACCGTCGTCTGGCCTTCGAGGAGATGGGGCTGCACCGCCTGGATCGCCGTGCGTTCCATCAGGCCGATCATCGATGGCGTCGACAGCACGCCATCGCCGCCCATGTGCTTGACCACCAGCGCATCGTCGACCGTCGTGACGGTCTCCGCCATCAGGCCGGGTGTCAGCGGTTCGCCCGCCATGGCAAGGTCTCCTCTGCTTTTCGCATGCCGACCTAAGCAGAGTTTTACGATCGCGCCAACGCTCAACTGCCGAAAGCGCCGCCACATGCGGGCGGCCCCGATCGGTCCCAACCGGAACGTGATCTCCGGGTTCTGCTGTGGCCCGTTGACCATCGAGTGGAAGTGGTGGGATAGGACAACCGTAGCAACAAGAACCGCCAGCAAAGGACTTGCAGCATGAGCACGCCGTCCGACTACACGCCGCCGAAGGTCTGGGTCTGGAACAAGCCCAGCGGTGGCCAGTTCGCCAACATCAATCGCCCGATCGCCGGCGCCACCCATGACAAGGAGTTGCCGGTCGGCCGTCACCCGCTGCAGCTCTACTCGCTGGGAACGCCCAACGGGCAGAAGGTCACCATCCTGCTCGAGGAGTTGCTGGCGCTGGGGCACGCCGGCGCCGAATACGATGCCTGGCTGATCCGGATCCGTGACGGCGAGCAGTTCGGCAGTGGCTTCGTTGCGGCCAACCCCAATTCCAAGATCCCGGCCCTGGTCGACCGCAGCGGGCCGACACCTATTCGCGTCTTCGAATCCGGCGCGATCCTGCTGTACCTCGCCGAGAAGTTCGGTGCGTTCGTGCCGAAGCAAGGCGCTGCACGCGCCGAATGCCTGTCGTGGCTGTTCTGGCAGATGGGCAGTGCCCCCTATCTTGGGGGCGGGTTCGGCCACTTCTACGCCTACGCGCCGACCAAGATCGAATACGCCATCGATCGCTTCGCTATGGAGGTCAAGCGGCAACTCGACGTGCTCGACCGCCGGCTGGCGGAAAGCAAATACCTGGCCGGCGACGACTACACCATCGCCGACATCGCGGTGTGGCCCTGGTACGGCGGGCTGGCCAAGGGCTTGCTCTACGGCGCGGGCGAGTTCCTGTCGGTCAAGGACTACAAGAACGTGCAGCGCTGGACCGACGGCATCGCCGAGCGCCCGGCGGTCCGCCGTGGGCGCATCGTCAACCGCCTGCAGGGCGATCCGAAGTACCAACTGCATGAACGTCATGACGCCAGTGATTTCGACCTCAGGACGCAGGACAAGCTGGTGGCCGCGGGCTAGGCAGGATCTGGGGTCGACACACATCCTTTGTCATGTCGGGCGCAGCGAGACATCCTGGCATCAATCCAGGATCCCTCGCTGCGCTTGGAATGACACGCCCATGTGAGGCGCCGGGTGAAGCCTGACCTGGTTTTGTGTGGCGTTCTGATTAGCCGGGCGAGGCCGTGTCTTAAGGGGGAGTGGGGCAGATGACGGCGTTGGCCAGGATCCTGTTGCTCGGTTCGGGCGAGCTGGGCCGCGAGTTCGTGATCTCCGCCAAACGGCTGGGCGCGCATGTCATCGCCTGCGACAGCTATGCCGGCGCACCGGCCATGCAGGTGGCCGACGAGGCCGAGGTCTTCTCTATGCTCGACGGCGCGGCGCTGGGCGCGGCCATCGACCGGCACAAGCCGGATTTCATCGTGCCGGAGATCGAGGCGATCCGCACCGAAGTGCTGAAGGACTACGAGGATCGCGGCTTCAATGTCGTGCCGTCGGCGCGGGCCACACTGATGACCATGAACCGCGACCGAATCCGCGAGGTCGCGGCCGCCGAACTGGGCCTGCCGACATCGACGTATCTGTATGCCGAGTCGCTGGAGGAAATGCGCGCCGCCGTTGCCCAGGTCGGCATCCCGTGCGTGGTGAAACCGGTCATGTCTTCGTCTGGCAAGGGACAGAGCACGGTGCGGGCAGCCGACGCGGTCGACAAGGCCTGGGAGTATGCCGTGGCCGGCATGCGCGGCGATCGCAAGCGTGTGATTGTCGAGGCTTTCGTCGCCTTCGACTACGAGATCACCCTGCTGACCGTCCGCACGCGGCAGGGCGTGATCTTCTGTCCGCCGATCGGCCACCGGCAGGAGCGCGGCGACTACCAGGAAAGCTGGCAGCCCGCCGCCATGTCGGCAAAGGCCATCGCCGAGGCCCAGCGTCAGGCCCGGACGGTGGTCGACAATCTCGGCGGCTACGGGATTTTTGGCGTCGAATTCTTCGTGGTCGGTGAGGACGTCATCTTCTCCGAGCTCTCGCCGCGACCTCACGACACCGGCATGGTGACGTTGATCTCGCAGAACCTGACCGAATTCGACCTGCATGCCCGGGCTATTCTCGGCTTGCCGATCCCCGCCATCCGTCAGTACGGGGCCAGTGCGTCGGCCGTCATCCTGGCTGACCGCGATGCGCAGAACTTCGCGATTCAGGGCCTCGCGGCAGCGCTGCAGCCGTCAAGCCCGCAGACTGACGTCGATGTGCGCATCTTCAACAAGCCGACCACACGGCCCTACCGTCGCATGGGGGTGGCGCTGGCCCTGTCGAGAGACGGCGACACCGACCATGCGCGCGAAGCCGCCCGGGCGGCGGCCGCCAAGGTGACGATCGACTATCGCAATTGAGCGCAACGCAGGGACAGGTGAGCCGACAGAACGCACCGCCGGCGTGATGGCCCGTAACATGCATGCCTGTCGGCGTTGCCTGACGACATCGGGGCCACCATGCGCGCGATCCTTCTGAAGTCCCCCACCGGCCGTGCCGAGGACCTCGTTGTGGCCGATGTGCCCGACCCTGTCGCCGGCACCGGCGAGGTCGTGGTGGAAGTTGCCTTCGGTGGCTGCAATTTCGCCGACACGATGATGCACAATGGCACCTATCCGCACCCCAAGGGCTATCCGATCGTCGCCGGCCTGGAATTGGCCGGACGCATCGCCAGCCTCGGCCCGGCAGTGTCGGGCTTCTCGGTTGGTGATCGCGTGGCTGCTTTCAGCGAGGACGCCGGCGGTTTCGCCGAACGCTGCGTCGTGCCGGTCGAGCGGTTGATCCGGCTGCCCGACACCATCGGCTACGACGTCGGTGCCGCGTTCCCCATCCAGGCGCCCACGGCCTGGA
>JAHCJT010000220.1 GCA_026126245.1 Alphaproteobacteria bacterium | reverse complement strand
CCGGCCCGCGCCGCCGGTCAGGCCTCGCGTGCCTGACGCGATGACCGCACCGGCCGCCCGCACCGCCACGGCCACCCTGATCGGCATGGCGCTGTGGGTCGCGGCCACGGTCTGCGAGACCGCGATGGTCGGTTGCGTGCGCGTCGTGTCGCGCGAACTCGATCCGCTGCAGGTCGTCTTCCTGCGCATGTTCTGCGGTCTCGTGCTGCTGGCGCCGCTGCTGCTGCGGCTGGGTGCCGACGGCCTGCGCACGACGGTGTTCCACCTGCACGCGCTGCGCGCCGGCCTGCAGCTGCTGGCAATGACGATGTGGTTCGCGTCGGTGCCGCTGGTGATCCTGGCCGACATCGCGGCGCTGAGCTTCCTGGCGCCGCTGTTCGCCACCGCCGGCGCCGTGCTGCTGCTCGGCGAGCGGGTCGGCTGGCGGCGCAGCCTCGCCCTGCTGATCGGCTTTTCCGGCGTGCTGGTGATTGTGCGCCCCGGCAGTGCGTTCAACGTCGGCTGGGGCCTTCTGATCCTGGCGGCTGCGCTGTGGGCCGGCGCCCTGCTGATCATCAAGCGCATGGCGCTGACCGAGAGCTCGCCGCGCATGACGGCCTGGGCGACGATCCTGATCACGCCTGTGCTGGCCGTCCCCGCCCTGTTCGTGTGGCGCGATCCCAGCTGGCTACAATGGGGACTGATGTTTGGCGCTGGCCTCGCCGGCACGACCACGCATCTGCTGATGGGCCAGGCCTTCCGCCATGCCGAGGCCTCGGCCGTCATGCCGATGGACTTCTTCCGCATGGTGTGGACGACGCTGCTGGGCTACCTGCTGTTCGCCGAGACGCCGACCTGGCATGTCTGGGTCGGCGCGGCGCTGATCTTCGTGGCGGCGACCTACGTCACGCTGCGCGAAGCCCGGCTGGCGCGGCAGGCCATGCGCCAGGGCAGGCGCCCCGCCTGACGCGTGCGCGCCGCGTGGCGCCATGGCGCCAGCGATGACACAGTGCGGCAACGGGGCCAGACCGGGGGAGATACGCCGCATGTTCACGCCGCTTGCCGCGAAGCGCGTCGTCGATCTGACGCATGTGCTGGCCGGGCCGTACGTCACGCACGTGCTGCGCCAGCTTGGCGCCGACGTGATCAAGATTGAACGGCCCGGCACCGGCGACGTGATGCGCGCCGGCCAGCCGGGCGTCTCGCCACCCGGCTTCGGCGCCCAGTTCGTCGGGCTCAACGCCGGCAAGCGCTCGCTGGCGCTCGACCTGAAGCAGGCGCGCGGCCAGGACATCCTGCGCCGCCTCGTGGCACAGGCCGACGTGCTGGTCGAGAACCTGCGGCCCGGCGAGTTGCGGCGCCTGAAGTTCGACTACGAGACCGTATCGGCGCTCAATCCGCGGCTGGTCTATTGCTCGATCAGCGGCTGGGGCCAGACCGGCGCCTTCGCCCAGCGCGCCGGCTACGACCAGGCGATCCAGGCCGCCACCGGCGTGATGATGATGCAGGGCGAGCCCGGCGAACCGCCGTTGAAGATCGGCTTCCCCGCCATCGATATCGCCACCGGCATGAACGGCGCCTGCGCCGTGCTCGCGGCGCTGCTCGAGCGCGAGCGCACCGGCAGGGGCTGCCGCATCGACGTCGCCATGGCCGACTCGGCCCTGATGCTGATGATCCCCGCGACGTCGAACTGGACCGTGGGTCGTCTTCCGTCCGAGCGCTTCGGCAACCGCTCGCTGGCATCGAGCCCGACGTCAGGCGTGTTCGAAACCGCCGACGGCTGGCTGTCGGTGGCGGCCAACACGCCGGAGCAAGGCCGGCGCGCCCTGCAGATCATCGGCCGGCCGGAGCTGCAGGACGATCCGCGCTTCGCGCTGGCCGGCGCGAAGGGCGGCTTCTTCGTCGTCGCCGATCTCGACGGGGCGCGCGCCGCTTTCGCCGCGGCGCTGCGCGCCCGCAGTGCCGGCGACTGGGAGACGGCGTTCAACGAGGCCGGCATCGCCTGCGCCGCGATCCGCAGCATCGACGCCTATCTCGACGGCGCCTACCGGCAAACGCCCGGCGTGCTACACGGCATCGCTCGGCAGCCCGGCTACGACCGGCCGGTGGAGACGCTGGGGGCGGGCTTTCGCGTCGACGCCGCCGCGGTCGGCGCCGATGCGCCGGCGCCGGCGCTGGGCGGCGATTCGCGATCCGTTCTGCGCGAGCTGGGCCTGTCCGATGACGACATCGTGAGCCTGGAGCGCGACAACGTCGTGCAGGCGGCGTGACAGCCGCCGGGCGGCGCCAACCGGGTACAATTGCCCATTGCCAAGCGGCTGGCGTTCCCACATATCCTGCCGGCAACGACTGAAGGACAGGAAAGGCCCACGTGCACGCTCCCGCCGCCGGCGCGCCCGATCTGGCGCGCCAGGTGAAGATTCCCTTCGGTCGCCTGATCGCCTACTCGACCCTGCAGCTGCCGCTGGCGATGGCGGCGCTGCCGGTCGTGCTCAACGTGCCGAAGTTCTACGGCGAGACGCTCGGCCTGTCGCTGGCCTCGCTCGGCCTGTTCCTGCTGATCACGCGCGTCATCGACGCGCTGCAGGATCCGGTGATCGGTTTCCTCAGCGACCGCATGACCGTGCGCCGCAACGGCCGGCTGCTGCTGGTGATGCTGATGCTGCCGCTGCTGATCGGCGGCTTCGCGGCGCTGTTCTATCCGCCGACCGCCCTGCTGGGAAAAACCGGCCTGCAGGTCTGGCTGCTGGTGGCGCTGGTGTTCGTGCATCTCGGCTATTCCGGCACGTCGATCAGCTATCACGCGCATGGCGCCGAGCTCAGCGACGACTACAACGAGCGCACCCGCGTCACCGTCGGCCGCGAGGTGTTCGGCCTGACCGGCATGACGCTGGCCGTGGTGCTGCCCTCGATCCTGACCTCGACCGGCTTCTTCGCCGACACGCGCTCGGCGGCGCAGGAGGCGCAGGCGGCGCTGGCCGTCGCCAAGGCGGCCGGCGACCAGATCGCGCTCGGTCTGGCGCAGGCCAAGCTGCAGGCCGCGCGGCACAGCGCCGAGGTGCGTGGCTATGCCGCCTTCGGCCTGGTGTTCATCGGCATCGCCTTCTTCGCCACCCTGCCGGCGCTGCTCGGCTCGCCGCCGGGCGTGCACGGCCCCGTCGTGCGCAAGGCGCGACGCTCCATCTTCCATGACTTCGCCGCGCCGCTGAAGAACCCGCTGTTCCGCCGGCTTCTGCTGGTGTTCGTGGTCAACGGCTCGGCGCTGGGCATCGCGGTCAGCGTCATGCTGTTCTACGTCGAGCATGTGCTGCAGGGCTCCAAGACCACCGCCGGCATCGTGCTGCTGACCTACTTCATCTCCGGCGCCGCCAGCGTGCCGCTGTGGCTGATGCTGTCGAAGCGCACCAGCAAGGCGGCGGCGTGGTTCATCGGCATGGCGCTGACGGCGCTGTCGATGGCCGTCGCGGTGTTCTTCGGTCCCAGCCACATCGCGCTGTTCGTCGTCGTGTCGGCCATCACCGGCCTGGGGCTGGGCGCCGACTACGGCCTGCCGCCGTCGATCCTGGCCGACATCATCAACGCCCGCGAAGGCGCCGACACCCGCGGCGAGACCGGCGCCTATTTCGGCCTGTGGGCGCTAGCCACCAAGCTGGCCACGGCGGTCGGCGCCGCCTGCTCGCTGCCGGTGGCGGCGTGGCTGGGCTTCGATCCCGGCGCCGGCCAGCTCAGCACCGTCGCCCTGATCATCGTCTACATCGTGCTGCCGGTGATCGTGAAGCTGATCGCGGCGCTGCTGATCTGGTACATCCGCATCGAGGCCGAGCGGCCGGCAGTGCGCTTCGCGCTGCGCGACGGGGGAACTTACCGCCCCTAAAAGGACCGAAACGGCGTTTTTCTACTTTCAGTTGCAATTCACGAGAGCTTCGCTATCGGCGCATTGTCGCGATTTGCGAAGCTGACAGGTGGGCGTATCGGCGGCGCCGGTGCTCAGTGGTCCATCGTCGGCCTCTTCTGGATGTCCTGGAAAGCAAAGCCGACCGCGGCTTCGCATTGCCGCTGCGGCTCAGCGGCAGACTCTGCGGGACTCGCCGGCGCGGCGACGCAGGGTCTGTTGCGGTTATCGCCACGAGCCGCAGGCGCGTCACTGCTCTTGCGCGCCGGGCTACGTGAGCGCGGCTCCAGCCTGTCGTTCCGGTCCGATCGACTTGCGCATGTGAACGGCGACGGCACCGGGCGCCAACGTCTCCCTCAGGACCTCGATGTAGCCTCGCTTTGCGTAGAAGGCCAGGTTCGAGGCGAAGGCTGCGTTCGTATAGAGCCGGGTCTCCGTGCACCCCAGTGAGGCAGCGTAGTCTTCCGCGTGCCGGAGCAGCTTGTCGCCTAAACCCTTGCCTTGCTGATCGGGTCTGACGGCAATGTTCTCAATCAGCAGGTGATCACCCAGGGGAATCATCTCAACCAGCGCCAACAGCCGGTTGTCATCTTCGTAGAGGTCGACGACGTGTTCGGTGACGGCACGCTCGTAGTCCGCGGTCATCGGTTTGGGTTCGCGTCCAATCAGCGGCACCCATTTCTCATAGGCCGACCGCGTCAGGAGGCGAACGTTGGCTGCGTCGGCGGACGCCGCTCTTCTGAGATGAAGCTGTGCCAATGGAGCCTCCGACCAAGCCTGCTGCGCCGTACGACTGAGTATGCCGATACAAAGGAGGGCTTGGCCTATTGCATGTCCGGCAGCTTGCGCTCGACCATCAACCGTGAACAGGTCGAATCCTTGGTGGCGTCGCTTCCTCATCTGGGCCATCGCGACGAATTGCACCGCCGCAGAAGCTTGCTCGCTATCGCGGCGAAGCGGACGCAGCCTTCGTCGCATCACGCCGCTGGGTTCATGGGTCCACGTCCTCGTCCTTACCCGTTTCTATGGGTGTTTGCCCAAATGAATTCCTGGCCGTTGTTGACGCACCGTACGCTAGCAACACGCCTACTACCTCGTCCCGATGAACCAGGTAAGCCGGATCCTTCCTCTTCATGTAGGCATAGTGCAAAGGCGTAAAGTCCAGTTCTCCTGGTTCATTTACATTCATTCCTGCCTTGAGTAGCAATTTCACAGAGTCTACGTCTCCTCGGTAAGCGGCAATGTGAAGTAAGTTATCGCCGCCAGAATCGACATATGTCAGAGGGTCGATGGGATCGCACACGTCCGCCGACTGATAGTTGGTCAAATGCTTGTACCTCTCGCGCAGGTACTGAATTTCCGATTCGCTCAGGTCTTGTCGCACCATCCCGGTTCCTTCAGTTTTTCCTCAAGAGTCGAAATCGAGGCCGGGGTCCGTAGAAATCTAGCCGGGGAGTTGCTTGTCACCGGCCATCGACAGGACCGTGCCGGCGAGGTCGGCCGTCGAGTCCACCAGCTGATCCGCGCCCGCCGTCTGCAGTTCCTCTCGCGAGCCATAGCCCCACAGCACGCCCAGACCGCGCATGCCAACCGCATGGGCGCCGGACATGTCATGCCGGCGGTCGCCGACCATCAGGCTGCGCGACGGCGACAGACCGTGTTGAGAAACAATATGCGCGAGCAGCTCGGGCTTGTGATCCCGCGCGCCGCTCGGCACCGAGCCGTGAATGGCGTCAAAGTAGGTCGCGAGTCCGAGGTGATCCAGAATGCGGCTGGCGAACGTTTCCCGCTTCGAGGTTGCCAGGTAGAGGCGCAATCCCGCCTGCCGCATCGCCTCAAGCGCGCCGGCAATGCCCGGATAGGGCGCACTGCCGAGAAAACCGCTCTCGCCGTAGTGCTGGCGATACGCCACCACCGCCTCGCCGACCCTGTCGTCGCCATACGGCTGCAGCAACACCCGCATCGCCTCTTCCAGCGGCGGCCCGATGACGCGCGTGATGTCGAGGGATTCGCCCGGTTCATGGCCCAGCGCCCGCAGCGCGACCCGGCAGCTCGCCAGGATGCCCGGCTGCGAATCGACCAGGGTGCCGTCGAGGTCCAGCAGAATCGAGCAGGACATCGTCGCAGGATAGCGGCCCATGACAAGCGCGTACATGCTCGCCCGGTCCGGCTTTCGCCTCGACCCGGGTTGCCGGCCCTGATGGCGATCCGACGCATCGTGGCGCAAGCCGGCACGCCGCACGGGCGCAAGATGACGTGCCGCGGCAGACGACGTCCGAATCCCGCGAGCGATGTCGCGACGCGTCCGGCACTCTCGCGTCGCAGGCGTGTGGCGCCCCGAGGAGGACACGATGACGAGCGGCATCGGCAACAAGAGCTACGGGACCGTCGATGAGGCGCGGCAGACGCAGATGACCGGCCTCGACTTCGTGCGCGGCCTGGCGGACGGAACGCTGCCGCTCAATACCATCGCGCGGACCCTGGGCTACGACATCACCGAGGCGGAAAACGGGCGCGTCGTCGTCTCGGCGGAACCGACCGCGCAGCACCTCAATCCGGCCGGCACCGTGCATGGCGGCCTCGCCGCCACGATGCTCGACAGCTGCATGGGGCTGGCGGTCCAATCGACCCTGGAGAAGGGCCTGGGGTCCACGACCCTGGAGTTCAAGATTTCATTCCTCCGGCCGATCACGCCAGAGACAGGCCCGATCCGGGCCGAGGGCACGGTGATCAATCGCGGCCGCCGGGTCGGCACCGCGGAGGGACGCGTCACGGACAGCCAGGGGCGCCTGCTCGTCCATGGCACGACCACCTGCCTGATCTTCGAGCGCTGACGGCGGCGCGAGGGTCGACGGCTTGCGGCCCGGCAAGCACCTTGTCGCCGGCGTCCTTGGCGAACGGCGCCGGCTGACGCCCGCCTACGCGAGGAAATCGACCATCACGGGATCGCGGCGGCCGAAGCTGGCGTCCAGCCCCCACCAGCGCCGCGCCACGGTGGCGAACACGTCGCGGAAGTCGACACTGTGCTTGAGGTCGCCGTCCTGCAAATCGGCCAGCGACGGATAGGCGCCGTGCAGCCCGCCCTTGACGCGGCCGCCCATCATGAACTGCGGCGCCGCCGCGCCGTGGTCGGTGCCGCCGCTGGCGTTGGGCCGCACGCGCCGGCCGAACTCGGAATAGGTCATCACCAGCACGTCCTGCCACAGGCCGGCGGCCATCAGGTTGCGGCGGAACTGCGCCAGCCCCTCGCCCAGCAGCCCCAGCAGCCGCTCGTGCGGCTCGAGCTGGCGGGCGTGCGTGTCGAAGCTGCCCAGCGCCACCTTGATCGCCACCACCGGCACCTTGGCCATCAGCACGCGGGTGGCCAGCGCCAGCTGGCGGCTGAACAGGTCCGGCCCGTAGGCATGCGCCGGCTCGGGCGCGCCGCGCAGGCGGTCGGCCAGCCCGATCGAGGCGGCATGGATCTCGCCGCGCACCTTCATGAGATGCGCCAGCGCCGGGTTGGCCGGTGCCGGCGCGCCGCCGTCGCGCATGGCGCGCGCCTGCTGGATGAAGGCCTCGGCATCGCGCATGACGATCGTGTGCATGTCGGCGCCGCTGGCCGGCAGCGCGTTGGTGTCGACGACGATGGCGTCGATCTGCCGGCCGGCCGGCCGCCGCACGCCGGCGAAGGCCTGCGCGATCCAGCCCTCCGACAGCGTCTGGCTGGCGGCCGAGGCGGTGTCCCAGATCTCGATCGAACGGAAGTGCGAGCGGTTGGGATAGGGATAGCCGACGCCCTGGACGATCGCGAGGTCGCGCGCCTGCCACGACTCCGTCAGGCCCTTCAGCGCCGGATGCAGGCCGACGCGCGGATCGAGCTGCACGATGCGTTCGCGCGGCACGGCGAGCGGGCCGCGCAGTTGCGCGTACAGCGGATCGGCGAACGGAATGACGGTGTTGAGGCCGTCATTGG
>JAHCJT010000022.1 GCA_026126245.1 Alphaproteobacteria bacterium | reverse complement strand
TGCGCGAGCATGGCAACATGTCGGCCGCGACGGTGATGTTCGTGCTTGATCGCGCGCTGCGGCGCGGTGCGCGCGGACGTCATTTGATGTCGGCGCTGGGCCCGGGCTTCACGGCATCGTTTCTCACTCTGGACGCGGCATAAATCCCCGATCCCGCGAGTTAGTTAAGGGGTAATCGTCATCGGTTTCATGGATGGAGGCACACATGCAATTCGGCATTCGGCAACGCGCCGCAATCGCGATCCTGGCCGCGGCGATGTCGGCGACGTCGGTCGCGCCCGTCCTCGCCGCGGGCGGCAGCTCGGATCGACCGTCGGCGCCGGCCAAGCGGGCCAATCCCGATTTCGAGAACGCCAAGGCGGCGATCGCCAACAAACAGTACGCGAATGCCATCGGCTGGCTGCAGCGCGTCATTGCCGCCGAACCCGGCAATCCGGAGGCCTACAACCTGATGGGCTACGCGACGCGCAAGTCGGGCAACCCCGCCGGTTCGCTGCAGTACTACCAGCAGGCCCTGTCGCTCGACCCCAAGCACCTGGGCGCGCACGAGTATATCGGCGAAGCCTATCTGATGCTCGACCAGCCGCAGCGCGCCGAGGAGCACCTTGCGCGTCTCGACCAGCTCTGCACATTTGGCTGCAAGGAGCATCGCGAGCTGAAGGCGGCGATCGCCAACTACAAGAAGGGCATCAAGCCGCAGGCCTCAAACTGACGCCGCTGCGCCGCATCGCGCCGACTTCTGCCGCCGGTCGCGACGCGCAGCGCGACACTGGGATAGTGCCGTGACGCCGTTGGCCTGGCTGCTGGGCTTCGTCGTTGTGCAACGACTGGCCGAACTGGCGCTGGCGCGGCGCAACACGCAGCGCCTGCTGGCGGAAGGCGCGCGCGAGGTCGGCGCCGAGCACCACAAGCTGTTCATTCTGCTGCATGGTTCGTGGCTGCTGGCGCTGGTGCTGCTCGTGCCGTGGTCGGCTGAGCCCCGCTGGGAGCTTGTCGTGGTCTTCTTCGTCCTGCAGGCGCTGCGTGTCTGGGTCGTCGCCAGCCTCGGGCGGTGGTGGACCACACGCATCATCACGATGGACGGCGCGCCGCTGGTCCACCGCGGCCCGTACCGCTGGCTCAGCCATCCCAACTACTGGATTGTCGTCGGCGAAATCGCGGTGTTGCCGCTGGCCTTCGGCGCCTGGCAGGTTGCGCTGGTCTGGTCGGTATTGAACGCGCTGCTGCTGCGCCACCGCATCCGGATAGAGAACGTAGCGCTCTCGGCGCGAGCGGTTCACTCGCCGCCGGCGGGCCCCCAGAAGACGACCCAGGTGCAGAAGTCGTCGGTGAAATCCTCGAAACGGTGGACAGCGCCGGCCGGCGCGAACAGCGCATCGCCGGGGCCGAAGGCATAGCGGCCGTCGTTGCAGACGAACGTGCCGCTGCCGCGCCAGACGACATAGACCTCGTCCTGTTCGTGTGGCTGTTGCGGGTCACGACCGACCGGCTGGTAGAACCGCAACCGCATGGTGCCGTGGTTGAGGGCCGGGTTGGAGCGCGGCACCGCGTGCGGCGGCGGCAGGCCGGCGATGGCCTGGGCCAGCGTGACGATGGCGCCGTTCCGGAGTTTCGCGTCGGTCATGGGAGGCTCCGCGTGCTGTCGCGGCCCATGGAAGCGTGGTCGCCGCCCGTGCGCACGCGCGAACTTGTCCCTATAGCGCTTCGCCCCTGACCAGCCGCGGCAGGTCGCCGACCACGCCCATGGCGTGGCGCATGAAAAAGCGACGCAGCGGCGGCAGCCGGTTGACCGCCGCCAGACCCACATCGCGCGCCAGGCGCAGCGGCGCAATGTCGTTGGAGAACAGCCGGTTCAGGGCGTCGGTGGCGCCGACCATGGTCAGCGCGTCGACCCGGCGCCAGCGCTCGTAGTCGGCCAGCACGGCGGCATGGCCGATGTCGAGGCCCAGGCGGTGCGCGTCGACCACAACCTCGGCCAGCGCCGCCACGTCGCGCAGCCCGAGATTCCAGCCTTGGCCCGCGATCGGGTGGATGCCGTGCGCCGCGTCGCCGACCAGCGCCAGTCGCGGCGCCACGAAGCGCTCGGCGGTCTGCACCGAGAGCGGATAGGAGAACCGCTGCCCCACCGCTTTGACCGCGCCGAGATGCGTGCCGAAGCGCCGCGCAAACTCGGCCTGGAACGCGGGCTCGGGCAGGCGCAGCAGGGCCGGTGCCAGATCGGCCCGCTCGGTCCACACGATCGAGGAGCGATGCGCACCGCTTGCCGGATCGTCGGTCATCGGCAGGATGGCAAACGGGCCGGCCGGCAAGAATTTCTCCTGCGCCACGCCGCGATGTGGCAGCGCGTGTTCGGCAGTGACAACGATGGCCAACTGCCCGTAGCCGGCGCGGTGCAGCCGGATGCCGGCCTGTTCGCGCAACAGACTGCCGCGGCCCTCCGCCGATACCAGCAGCGCCGCGCGGATCGCGCGCCCGTCGGCCAGCGTGACGCGGGCGGCGTCCTCGCCGCGCATCGCCGTCGCGAGTTCGGCCGGCGCCACGACGCTGACCGTGTCCAGCTCGCCGAGGCGGCGGAACAGCGCGGCGCGGATGTGGCGATTCTCGGCGATGTAGCCCATCGGCGCCGCGGCCTGGCCGGGCCGCACCGCCTGGCGATGATCGAAATGCAGGTGCAGCAGGGACACCGGCGCCGGACCGCCGGCAGGATCGAGGCGGCCGTCGGAAATGCGGATGTCAAGGATCGGCTCGGCGTGCGGGGCAATGGCGGACCAGACGCCGATCGCCCGCAACGCGCAGTGCGATCCATGGGCGATGGCGATGGTCCGGCCGTCGAAATTCGGCGCGACCTGCGCCGAGCCCGGCAGGCGGTCGATCACCGTGACGCGCAACCCTGCCGAGCCCAGCGCCGCAGCCAGGGTCGCGCCGATCAGGCCGGTGCCGACGATCAGCACGTCCGTGGTGACGTCACCGTCCCGGCCGACGGCTGGTTCCCGCTCCAGGGTCTCAGGGTCTTCGCGATCCATGACGGCAGTTCCCCCCGTCTTGGTGCGCCTTTTTGCGCCTTCCGCCAAGCCGCAGGGCGCCGCCGCGTCAGGGGCGGGGTGTCGCAGGGGCGCCGGCCGGCGGTGCGGGCTTTGGCATGGTTCTTGATCGGAAACGAGCCGGAAGGTCGGCGGCCAGGCGTCGCTGCCAGCGCGGGTTGTACCGGGGCTGCGAGGGTTCGTGCCTGCCAAAGCAAAAAGGGGAAAAGCGATGAAACTCGTCATGGCCGTCATCAAACCCTTCAAGCTCGACGAGGTACGCGAAGCGCTGACCTCGATCGGCGTGCAGGGCCTGACCGTGACCGAAGTGAAGGGCTTCGGCCGGCAGAAGGGGCAGACCGAAATCTATCGCGGCGCGGAATACGCCGTGAGCTTCCTGCCCAAGGTGAAGGTTGAGGTGGTGGTCGCGGACAGTGCGGTCGAGCAGGTGGTCGAGACCCTCAAGAAGACGGCGGCCACGGGCAAGATCGGCGACGGCAAGATCTTCGTCGCCAATGTCGAGCAGGCGGTCCGCATTCGCACCGGCGAGACCGGTGCCGACGCGCTGTAAGGACGGGGGACAAGAAGATGACGCTGCAGAAAGGTCGTAATTTGGCGTTGGCGGCGGCCGGCGCCACGTTGACCGCCCTGTATTCGGTGACCGTGCTGGCACAGCAGACGCCGGCCGGCGGCGCACCGGCTACGCCGCCAGCGGCGCCACCGGCGGCCCCGCCGGCGCCCAAGCTGGACACCGGCGATACCGCGTGGATGCTGACCTCGACGGCGCTGGTCCTGATGATGACCATCCCCGGCCTGGCGATGTTCTACGCCGGCATGGTGCGCAAGAAGAACGTGCTCGCCACGGCGATGCAGAGCTTTGCCATCACGGCGCTGATTACCGTGGTGTGGATGATCATCGGCTACAGCCTGGCGTTCACGTCGGGCAACTCCTACGTCGGCGGGCTCAGCCGCTTCTTCCTGCGCGGCATGGGCGTCGACGCGGTCCACGACCTGGCGGCGACGATCCCCGAGTCGGTCTTCATGTGCTTCCAGATGACCTTCGCCATCATCACGCCGGCGCTGATCACCGGTGCCTTCGCCGAGCGCATGAAATTCTCGGCGATGATGTGGTTCATGGGCCTGTGGTCGATCCTGGTCTATTCGCCGATCGCACACTGGGTGTGGGGCGGCGGCTTCCTCGGCGACCTCGGCGTGCTCGATTTCGCCGGCGGCACCGTCGTGCACATCAACGCCGGCGTGGCCGGCCTGGTCTGCGCTCTGGTGATGCGCAAGCGCAAGGGCTACGGCAGCGAGAACCTGGCACCGCACAACCTCGTGCTGTCGGTGATCGGCGCGTCGCTGCTGTGGGTCGGCTGGTTCGGCTTCAACGCCGGCTCGGCGGTCAGCGCCGGCACGGCGGCCGGCATGGCCATGGCCGTGACGCAGATCGCGACGGCGGCGGCGGCGCTGGGTTGGATGTTCGCCGAGTGGGCAACGCGCGGCAAGCCGTCGGTGCTGGGTATCGTGTCGGGCGCCGTCGCGGGTCTGGTGGCGATCACGCCGGCCTCCGGTTTCGTCAACCCGACCGGCGCCTTGATCATCGGCATCGTCGCCGGCGTCATCTGCTTCTGGGCCGCCACGTCGCTCAAGAACATGATGGGCTACGACGACTCACTGGACGCCTTCGGCGTGCACGGTGTCGGCGGCTTCGTGGGCGCCATTCTGACCGGCGTGTTCGCGGTCGGTGCGGTCGGCGGCCCGATCGATGCCAAGGATCCGACCAAGGGCATGAAGGCCGGCCTGATCGACGGCAACGCCGGTCAGGTCCTGACCCAGCTCTACGGTTGCGTCGCTACCATCGTGTGGTGCGCCGTGGTGACCCTCATCATCCTCAAGGTGATCGACGTGGTCATCGGCCTGTGCGTCGACCAGGAGCAGGAGGTCGAAGGCCTCGACATCAACCTGCACGGCGAGACCGTGCACTAGCCTCGCCGCCACCCCCAACGCCGCTTCTTGCGGCATCCGCCCTCCGCCCGCTGTGCAGGCGGAGGGCGGCGGGGGACCAGATTTCAGGGTGTGCTTGGCCAGGTAACGCAGACGTCCCCGAACGGGGCTGCCAGAGTTCCCTCCGCCGTCGGGCATCGCACGTTCGACGGCACCTGACAGCGCCCGACGCCGGTCCCGGTGTCGGGCGTTTTTTTGTCGTGGCGCCACCGCGGGAAGCCTGGCCTGCCGCCCCTTAAACGGGCGGTTATGACTAAATTATAATCATATCGGCAAATAGCGGCTGGCTTTCAGTATCTTGTATCAGTCTGAAATTTAGGCGGTTATCTTCCCGATGGTTCGTCAATGGGCGGTCCGACGGCCGGGCATCCCGGCGGGGGCCGCCGCGCCGGCACAAGGGGGGATGTCCGCGCATGAAGATGCTCATCGCCATCATCAAGCCGTTCAAGCTCGAAGACGTGCGCGAGGCTCTCACCCGGTTGGGTGTGCAGGGCCTGACGGTGAGTGAAGTGAAAGGGTATGGCCGCCAGAAAGGCCAGACCGAAATCTATCGCGGTGCCGAATACGCGGTGAACTTCCTGCCGAAGGTGAAGATCGAGGCGGTGCTCGACGACGCCATGGTCGATCGCGCCATCGAGGCGGTCCAGAAGTCGGCGGCCACCGGCAAGATCGGCGACGGCAAGATCTTCATCACCGACATCTCGCACGCCGTGCGCATCCGCACCGGGGAAACCGGCACCGAGGCGCTCTGATCCAGCCGCGCCGGGACTACGACCAACGACAAGGGGGAAACTCGCGATGTCCGCATTCCTGACGCGCGCCCGGCACCTGGCCCCGGCCGCGGTCGCCATGGCGCTCGCCGCCGCCGAACCGCTGGCCGCGCTCGCGGCAGATGACAAGCCCAGGATCGACAGCGGCGATACGGCCTGGATGATCGTCGCCACGGCGTTGGTGCTGATGATGTCGCTGCCCGGCCTGGCGCTGTTCTACGGCGGCATGGTGCGCAAGAAGAACGTGCTGGCGACCACGGCGCAGACGCTGGCGACGGTGGCGCTGGTATCGGTGCTGTGGGTGGTGATCGGCTACAGTCTGGCGTTCACGCCGGGCAACGGCGTGGTCGGCGACCTGTCGCGCTTCCTGATGGGCGGCCTGAAGATGGATGGCGCACACGCCGCGGCCAAGACGGTGCCGGAGAACGTCTTCATGATGTTCCAGCTGACCTTCGCGGCGATCACGCCGGCGATCGTCATCGGCTCGGCCGCTGATCGCATCAAGTTCTCGGCCATGTTGTGGTTTATGGCGCTGTGGTTGCTGATCGTCTACTGCCCGGTGGCGCACTGGGTGTGGGGCGGCGGCTTCCTGCAGAAGGCCGGGGTCCTCGACTTTGCCGGCGGCATCGTCGTGCATATCAATGCCGGCGTCGCCGGCCTCGTCCTGGCGCTGGTGCTCAAGCCGCGCCGCGGCTATCCGCACGAGAACATGGCGCCGCACAACCTGGTGCTGACGGTGGTCGGCGTGTCGTTGCTGTGGGTCGGCTGGTTCGGCTTCAACGCCGGCTCGGCGGTGGCGGCCGACGCGCGCGCCGGCATGGCGATGACGGTGACGCACGTGTCGGCGGCAACCGCGGCGCTGGCGTGGATGTTCGCCGAATGGGCGACCATGGGCAAACCCAGCGTGCTCGGCATCGCCTCGGGCGCGGTGGCCGGTCTGGGCACGATTACGCCGGCCTCCGGGTATGTCGATGTCGGCGCCGCGCTGGTCATCGGCCTGGTCGCCGGGCTCGCCTGTTTCTATGCCTCGACCGCCTTCAAGCGGCGCATGGGCTACGACGATTCGCTGGACGTTTTCGGCGTGCACGGCGTCGGCGGCCTGATCGGCACGCTGCTGGTCGGCGTCTTCGCCACCAGCGCGGTCGCCGGGCCGGAAGTGAAAGGCCTGATCGAGGGCAACGCGCAGCAAGTGCTGACGCAGCTCTACGGCATCGTCTGCTGCGTCGCGCTGTCGGCCTTCGGCACCTGGATCATTCTCAAGGGCATCGACATCGCCATCGGTCTGCGCGTGACGCCGGAGCAGGAGATCGAGGGTCTCGACATCAACCTGCACGGCGAGACCGTGCACTGACGAGCGGTCCAGCACGCCCCGTTGCACGATCGGTCGACGCACGGTGTCGGCCGATCGTCGGTTGACGGCGGTGGACGAGACTGCCGGCCTCGAGGTTGCGCCGGCGCGCTCATAGCACCGGCGTATCGACGCTATAGGCACCCGATATTTCAGCTCGCGGCGGCGCTCCGGCATGGTCGGCGCGTTCGAGACGTCGCGACCCGCAAGCGGTGCCGGACGTTTCGACCCACCGACGGAGTTTCCCCATGAAGACCTCGCTCGCCCTTGCCGCCGCCGTGACGGCCGCCGTCGCTCTGGCCGGCTCGGCCGGCGCGCAGAATGGCAAGACCGAGAAGTGCTACGGCATCGCCAAGGCGGGACAGAACGATTGCCAGACCGCCACCAGCTCCTGCGCCGGCACATCCAAGAAGGATGCGCAGGCGGACGCCTGGATCGGCGTGCCGGCCGGCGTGTGCGCCAAGATTGTCGGCGGCTCGACCACGCCCAGGAAGGGCTGAGCTCGCGCGACCCCGAGACGCCGCGCGGCACGCATCTGACGGCACGATGAGCCCCCGCCGCCGTCGAGGCGTATCCGCAAGCCCGCCAGTGCCGCGCGGCGCCCATGTCCTGACCTGGTTCGGTTCCCCGTCTGCGTTGTCTACCGGAGACCTGTGATGAGCGCGATGCCGCACGTCCTGAACGCACCGAGCCTCGGTCCGGTCGCTCGCCTGGAGCAGCTCCGTGCGCGGCTGGCGCGCGTGCCGGAGTCACTTTTCACGCTGCTGTTCCGGATCGCCGTCGCCGCCGTGTTCTTCAAGTCGGGGATGGTGAAGATCCAGAGCTGGGAGACCACCGTCGGCCTGTTCCGCGACGAGTACCAGCTGCCGCTGCTGCCGCCGGACGTGGCGGCATGGCTCGGCACGGCGCTCGAGTTGACGGCGCCGGTCTTGGTCGCGTTCGGTCTGGCGGCGCGCCTGGGCGCGCTCGCTCTGCTGGCGATGACGTTCGTCATCCAGTTCCTGGTCTATCCCGCCAACTGGGCCGAGCACCTGATGTGGGCGTCGCTTCTGGGCTGGATCGTGGCCCGTGGTCCCGGCGCCTTGTCGTTCGATCATCTGGTCGCGCGTCACCTGCTCGGTCGTGGTTGACCGTCGCCATTCCGGAGGTCACCGTGTTCGATCAGCCGATGCGCCCGACATCGCCAACCATTGGCAGCGACACGCCGACGGCGCGCACTGCGCCGTCGCGGCCGCGCGTGGTCATCGTCGGCGCCGGTTTCGGCGGCCTGACGGCGGCGCAGCACCTGGCCGGTTGGCCGGTCGACGTCACCGTCATCGATCGCCGCAACTATCACCTGTTCCAGCCGCTGCTCTACCAGGTGGCCACCGCCGGCCTGTCGCCGGCCCAGATCGCGCAGCCGATCCGCGGCATCCTGCACGGCGCGGCCAACGTGCGGGTGCTGATGGGCCGCGTTGGCGATGTCGACACGCGTCGCCGCATGGTTCAGGTCGACGACCGCGAGGTGGCGTACGACCATCTGATTCTGGCCACCGGCGCACGGCATTCCTATTTCGGCCGCGACGAGTGGGAAAAATACGCCCCGGGCCTGAAGAAGATCGACGACGCCACTGAGATCCGTCGCCGCATCCTGACGGCGTTCGAGCTTGCTGAAACCGAAGACGATCCGGTCGCACGGCGCCGGCTGCTGACCTTCATCGTCATCGGCGCCGGACCCACCGGCGTCGAGATGGCGGGCGCCATCGCCGAACTGGCACGCCGCGCGCTGGCCCGCGACTTTCGCCGGATCGATCCGCGCTCGGCCCGCATCCTGCTGGTCGAGGCCGGGCCGCGCGTTCTCGCCGCCTTTCCCGAGGCGCTGTCGCAACGCGCCCTCGGCTCGCTGCGGCGCCTGGGCGTGGAGGTCAAGCTTGGCGTGCCGGTATCGGCGATCGATGCCGACGGCATCACCCTCGGCGCCGAGCGTATCGCGTCGGCAACCGTGATGTCGGCCGCCGGCGTGCGCGCCTCGGCGGCGGCGAAGTGGCTCAAGGCCGAGGCCGACAAGGCGGGCCGCGTCAAGGTGCAGCCGGACCTGTCGGTGCCCGATCATCCGGAGATCTTCGTGATCGGCGACACGGCCCTAGCGCTTGATCCGTCGGGCAAGCCGTATCCGGGCCTGGCGCCCGTGGCCAAGCAGCAGGGACGCTATGTCGCCGAGCTGTTGCGTGCCCGGCTGGCGGACGCGCCGGCGCCGGGGCCGTTCGTCTATCGCGACTGGGGCGCCATGGCGACGATCGGGCGCAACCATGCGGTGGCGCATCTGTTCTCGCGCTACATGTTCGGCGGCCTGTTCGCCTGGCTGCTGTGGGGTGTGGTGCACGTCATGTTCCTCGCCGGCTTCCGCAACCGGCTGACCGTGCTGATGGACTGGATGTGGTCGTACGTGACGTTCCAGTCGGGCGCGCGCCTGATCACCGGCGGGCCGCGCGCGCCGTGACGGCGCATCCTTCAGGCATCATCGTCGAGAATAGCTGACGCCGCCGCTCCGGATGTGGCAAGTATGGCGACTGACGCGCGGCCGCGAGCGCACATCGGTCGCGTCGCTGTGGTCTGGCCGCGGCCAAAGGATGGATTTCCTCTCGGAGTTGGGCGGATGCGGTTTGCCTTGGCTTGGATCGGCACGGTCGTCGCGCTTTCCATGGCCGGGGTGCTGGTCGCCTACACCGACCATCCGTGGCTGATGGCATCGATGGGCGGCTCATGCGTGATCCTGTTCGGCATGCCGGACAACGAAATGGCACAGCCGCGCAGCGTGTTCGGCGGGCACGTCATCGCCTCCACCATCGGTCTGGTGTTTCTCCACTTCGGCGGCGGCTCGGACGTCGCGTCAGCCGATCTGTGGATGATCTGCGCGGTGGCCACCGCGCTGCTGGCGATGATGCTCACCCGCACGATCCATTCGCCGGCCGGCGCCAATCCCATCATCGTCTTCGCCGAGAAGGCCCATTGGCACTTCCTGTTGTCACCGCTGGCGGTTGGCCTGGTGACCATCTTCCTCGTGGCCTGGGTCGCCAACAACTGGGGCAAGCTGCCGTGGCGCGGCAGCTATCCGCGGCGCTGGCTGTAGCGCGCGCCGGGCCGGATCGTCTCCGGCGCTACTGCGTCAGCGGATAGGCGGCGGTCAGGGCGTTCTCGCGGCGGTACTGGCGCCAGAATGCCGCCAGCGACTGGCCGCGATGGCCGCGATCGCGATTGAGCCGGCCGATTTCGAACAGCAGGCGATACTGCCGCATGATGTCGCGCCACGCCGCCAGCAGCTTCGTGCGGCGGTCCCAGACGTGCGTCATCTCGGCGCCGGCACCGTTGATCTCCAGGATAACGAAGCCTTCGCCGCGCTGCAGGGCCTCGAAACTGGGAAAGCGCACATCGAAGCGGCCGAAGTAAAATTCGGGAATCGCCCGCGCGATGGCGTCGAAGCGCGCCTGCATGGCTTCGCTGACCAAGTGGGTGCCGTCGCGGAAGATGCTGCCCTTGCTGTGGCTGCCGGAAAAACTCAGCCGCACGGCCTCGCCAGCGGGAACGATGTCGTCCAGCCGCGCGGCATGGCGCGGCAGGTAGAGATGCGGCACCTTGCCGGCACGCGGATCGCGCAGGATCAGCTCGCGCAACGTCGCGCGGCCATCGCCGGCGACGCGCGGGAAGTACTTCAGGGTCAGCGACAGGATGCGGCCGCGCGCCGTGCCGGGTTTGCGCACGTAGAAGATACCGGCCTCGCCCTCGAAGTCCGCGAAGCGCTGCAGAACGAGGCGGGCGCCGGCCGGAAAGCCGTGCAGATAGGCCGCTAACTCCGCTTCGGTGCGCACCAGCCGTACGCCGGCGCCGCGGCAGCCGAGGTCCGGCTTGGCGACAACCGGCAGACAGAGACCGGCGTCGGCCAGACGCCGCAGCGCCGCACGCGTCTCGCCGGCCACGTCGGCCGGCCGCTCCGGCCGGTCGACGGCGATGAACGGAGCCACCCACTGCGGCGCCGACCGGACGGCGAGATCGAGAATCGCTGATTTCGATTCGCCATAGAAGCCGCCGCCGGGAAAGCTCGGGTTGGCCAGAGTCGGCAGGTTGATGCCGCGGTAGCGCGCCATCAGCCAGAGCACGTAGAGGAACACGGGACCGTAGAACAGCGACATCGGCCAGAATTCGTAGAAGCTGACCGGCGGTCCGCTGAGATCCAGCGGCGGCATGGCGGGACCCGATGTGGCGGACGGCGTCGGGATGCTCTCCAGCCGCGTTGGCGTGATGGGCCTGTCGAACATGATCATCACCCGCGAGAAACGCCGATCGAGCCGGCGAGACGGCGCAGCACAATCGGCAGGAGCGTGAGCAGGAGGAACAGCGCGACGGCGGCGGCCCATGTCGGCACGCCCCAGTGGCGCATCAGCAGGCTGCCAGCAGTCGATCCCAGCCAGAACAGCAGTCCGGTCCACACGGCGACGGCGATCGCGACCAGCGCGGCGAAGGTCGCGAAGTGCACACGGAACAGTCCCGATGCCGTATAGATCGCCAGTCGCAGGCCGGGCACGACCCGCGCGATCAGCACCGCCGCCACCAGATTGGCGTCGAGCAGGCGACGCGCCTGCGTTGCGTAGCGGTTGGCGGCGAGATGGCGATGGACCAGCGGCGAGCGCCGCGCCGCGGCGCCCAGCGCGTAGAGCAGCAGATCGCCGCCGGCGATCCCGCCGGCCACCGCCGCCAGCGCCAGTGGCAGCCCGATGATGCCTTCGCCGGTCAACAGGATACCGGCCGCGATGGCGGCGTCTTCCAGCAGCAGCGTCAGGGCCGCCAGGGTGAGCGCGATCGCCCACGGCGCCACCATGCCGTCGGACGCCATGGCGACCAGGGCGAGGAACCACTCGGTCACCTGGCTCAGCATGACAAGACCAGCGCCCGTGCGATGGCGTCGCGTACCGCCGGGGCGGCGCGCCAGGGCAGGAAGTGGTCGGCGTCGTCGAGGACGACCGTCTCGACGACACGGGCGGCGCTGAGCCTGCGCTGCAGATAGGCGACATTGGCCAGCGGCACGCGGTCGTCGGCCGTCCCGTGCACGATGACCACCGGGGCGCGGATCGACGCCAGCTGTGGTGCCAGGCGTTCCAGCTCGGGTTTCAAGGCCATCAATTCGGCATTGGCGTTGCGCAGCGTACGGCCCAGCAGACCGCGCACTGGCGCCCAGGTACCGACATGCTGCAGCGGATGGATGCGCTCGAGCTCGGGATCGAGTGCAGCGGCAAGAAAGACGACGGCGGCAACGCGATCGGGATGACGTGCCGCGACCTGCGCGACCACCGGGCCGCCCAGCGAGTGGCCCACCAGGATGCTGGGCCGCTCGCGCGGTCCCAGTAGCGCCGCGACAGCCGCCGCCTGCGCGTCCAGCGATGGTACGGCGCCATCGGGTCCGCTGGCGCCGAACCCCAGACGGTCAAGCGCCACGACGTCGAGCCGGGGCGGCGGCTGCATCAGGTAGTCGGCCCACTGGCTTGCGTCGCCCGGCGTGCCATGCACCAGGATCAGCCGCGGCGCATCGCGCTCTCCGGCCCGCAGATAGCTGACGCGGGCCGCGATCGGCGCTGCGATGTCGGCGGTACGGCGCAAGCCCTCGAGCCGGATGCCGGCACGGGACGTTCGCGGCGGCCGCGCACGACCCACCAGCGGCAGCAATGCGCCCAGCACGGTGGTCGGCTGCCAACCGGCGGCGCGGCGCGGGGCGGGGGGTGGGGCCTCGTCGCGGGCAAGATCGCCGCGCATGACGCGGATCTCAGGCCATCGCCTTGCCGGCGGCGCGGCGGCCGGGCAGCGACGCCAGGATGGCGCGGCGCCGCAGCAGCAGGATTGCCGCCGAGGCCAGCCAGACACCGCAGGCGAGGATGAACAGTTCGCCGCCGTCGCGGCTGCCGTCGGAATTCACCACGACGACGCCCAGCGGCGTGAACAGATGAAAGAATATCGCGCCGCTGATGACGCCCAGCGACAGTAGCGCGCCGGCGCCCTGCAGCAACGCGCGTCCGCTCAGCAATCCGGCCAGCAGCAGCACGGCGGCGACCAGTTCGGCCGAGCCGATCACGTACTGGCTGAAGATGCCGGAGCGTGCGAACACGCCGGGCAGACCCAGGCTGAGCGCCCAGGTATTCAGGGTGCCGAAGATGTGCTGCGTCTCGGGACTGTCGGTGAATTTAAAGAACAGCGACTGGACGAAAATGAAGGCGATGTAGAGCGAGAGGGTGCCGGTCGCGATGCGAAGCTTGCGGGTGTCCATGGTGGTGTCTCCTGCGTCAGCGGTGGATGTCGGCGCGCCGCGATGAGCCGATGCCGGCACCGGCGATGGTCATGGCCGGCGATTGCCGAAGCGGGGCGTCGCTCAGCCGGCCGAGCCGACAGGCGCGCGGCGGCACTGCCCAGGTGCGATGATCGCGGGTCGAACCTGATGTGCCGGACCAGCCAGGGAGGCTGGCGGCCGGCGGCGCGAAATCGAGGGTCGGGAGGGTCATGGCGTGTCTGCCGCTGTTGGTGGCGGCGCGACTATGCGATCGCCGTGGCCGGCCCGGCGAATACCGATGCGTCATCGATTCGATAGGTTTGGCTGACGCCGGACCGCGCGACGGCCAGGACGACTGGCGGTCGAGCAGACGTGCGATCCCCTGGAAATGCGCCCGCGGCACGCGGGCCAGCGGCCGTTCGGCGCGGCCGCGCCGCCGGCACCCGCCGCAGCGCGGCGCGGCCGGCACCGCACCATGGCTGCCGACTATGAAAAGCCTGCCAACAGGTATTTCACGCCGCACGCCGCGGCCCCGGCGAAATTTGCTCGTCGCAGTGCAGTGCGCGTCTCGCAACGACGTCATGGCAAAGCGCTGCGCAGGCGATGGAAGCGACCGGGTTCAGGAGACGGACATGAACAACATCTCGAAGCCGCCGGCGCCAGCTAATACCGATGCGCAGCAAAGTGCCGCGTCGCCCGCCGGTCGCCAGCAGATCGTCCTCGTTTTCCAGGGCGGCGGCGCGCTGGGCGCCTACCAGGCCGGCGTCTACCAGGCGCTGCACGAGGCCGGCATCGAGCCCGACTGGATTGTCGGCACGTCGATCGGTGCGATCAACGCCGGCCTGATCGCCGGCAACGAGGTCCAGGACCGGATTCCCAGGCTGGAGGAGTTCTGGCGCCGCATGCAGGACAGGGCGTTCTGGCAGAGCCTGTCGGCGTGGCCGACGATGGCGCGATCGCTGGCCTACTGGAAGACGCTGGGCGCCGGCATCGCCGGCTTCTTCGAGCCCAACCCGCTGGCCTTCTTCAGCCCGCACCTGTCGCTGGGTGCCGACGGCGCCGGCTACTATTCGACCGCGCCGCTGCAGAAGACGCTGGAGGAGCTGGTCAATTTCCCGCTGATCAACCGGTGCAAGCCGCGCCTGACGGTCGGTGCCGCGCATGTTCGCACCAGCCAGATGAAGTATTTCGACAGCCGCGACATGGAGATCGGTGTCAGGCACATCATGGCCTCGGGCGCGTTGCCGCCGGCCTTCCCCGCCGTGCGCATCGACGGCGAGCTGTATTGGGACGGTGGCATCCTGTCGAACACGCCGACCGAAGTGGTGTTCGACGACAACCCGCGCCGCAGCTCGCTGATTTTCGCCGTGCACATGTGGAACCCGGCGGGCCCCGAGCCGCAGACGATCTGGGACGTCCTGCACCGCCAGAAGGACATCCAGTATTCCAGCCGCGTGGCCAACCACATCATGCGCCAGCTCTACACCCATCGCCTGCGCCACGTGATCAACCAGCTGGTCAGCTATATCCCCGACGACGTGCGCCGCAGCGACGTGGTGCGCGACCTGGCGGAGTACGGCTGCCTCACGCGCATGCACGTCGTGCGTCTGCTGGCGCCGCGCGTCGACAGCGAGGACCACACCAAGGACGTCGATTTCAGCCCGTCGGGAATCCGCAGCCGCTGGGAGTCGGGCTACACCAACGCCCGCCGCGCGATTTCCGAGACACCATGGCAGCGTGAATTCGGCGCCCTCGACGGCGTCGTGCTGCACGAGGTGATGGGTGAGGCATGATGACCGGCGGTGCTCGAGCCGCCGCCGCGCTTCAGCCGGCGGCAACCGGCGCAGACTTGCCGCTCGACCACGGAAAGCGCAGCGCCTCGTTGACGAAGGCGCCGACCGCCGGCAGATGCGGCCGGCCACGCACCGTGACGATCTGCACGGTGCGCACGATCTCGGGATCGACCAGCGGTCGCACGCACAGGCCGCTCAGGGTCACCGAGTATTCCGGTATGTCGGTGAAGCCCAGCCCGGCCAGCACCATGCTCTGCACCCAGTCGTCGCGGTCGCTGCGGAAGACGGTGCTGACCTGCACGCCGCGGTCGCGGAACAGCTTGTCGATATGGTCGTAGAATTCGCACTGCGTGCGGCTGACATAGGGCTGCTGGTCGAGTTCCTGGGCGCGCACCACGGCCTGCTTTTCGAACTTGTGACCCGGCGGCGCGCCGATGACAAAGCGTTCGTCGTACAGCGGCCGGGCGTGAAAGCGCTCGTCGATCACGTCGGGCAGGCCGTAGATCGCGACGTCGTAGTCGCCTTTTGCCAACCGGTCCTGCAGCGTGTGGGCGTTGCCGTCCTCGATATGCAGCCGCACGCTGGCATGACGGTCGCGGAAGGTTTGCAGGAAGGGCACCAGTCGGCCGGGGCCGATGGTACACATCACGCCCAGACGCAACTCCACGTCGTCCATGCGCGCGAAACTGCGCGCCCGTTCCTTGGCCGCTTCGGTTTCGATCAGCACCTGCGCCAGGTGCGGGCGCATCATTTCGCCCAGACCGGTCAGGTGCGTGTTGTTGCGCTCGCGGCGGAACAGCGGCCCGCCCAGTTCGTCTTCCAGCGCCTTGACGGCCCGTGTCAGCGACGGCTGCGAGACGTTGCACTTCTCGGCGGCGCGCGTGAAATTCAGCAACTCGCAGACCGCCAGGAAGTAGCGGACTTGGTGCATTTCCATGATGAACCGGTTCTCCCCCTGCGGCTTTGTACCGGGTATGCACCGGGCCTGACGACGGCTTGACGATACTCTATGGCTATCGAATTCCAACCTTTGGACTTCTTTAACCACAATAGCGTCATTGCCATATTTTTAGGCGAGGCGCGCGCGCTGCGGCAGGGGCGTTTTCGGAACCTTGGTCACTTTCATGAACCTGAAACAGACCCTGCAGGCCTTGTACGAAGAGCATACGTCGCACCTCGAGCCCTTTTTCCGTGATGCCTACGACAGCGACGTCGAACGTGTGCGCATGTTGCGTGTCGCCGAGGACGGCCTGGGCGTCGGCGACTACCTGCCGGACTTCGAACTGCAAGGGGCCGACGGCAAGCTCTGGCGCTCGGGCGAATTGCTGGATCGCGGCCCGCTGGTGCTGGCCTTTTTCCGCGGCGGCTGGTGCCCCTATTGCGACCTGACCATCAGTGCGCTCGACCGCGCCCGGCCGGCCATCGAGGCGTTGGGCGCCAGCGCCGTCGGCGTCATGCCCGAGACGATCGAGCGGGTGCGCGAAGCGGCGCGCCTGCGCCAGCTGTCGTTCCCGCTGCTCAGCGACCCGCGCAACGAATTTGCCGGTCTTTGCGGCCTGACCTACGAGCTGTCGCCGGACCACGTCGCGGCGCATCTGAAGCGCGGGCGCGACCTGCCGCAGATGCACGGCGACACGAAATGGCGGTTGCCGGTGCCGGCCGTGTTCGTGGTCGAGCCGTCGGCGCGCGTGGTGTTTGCCTTTTCCGACGCCGAACCGTCGCGCTGGCCCGATCCCGAAGAATTGATCGCCAGCCTCAACGCGCTGAGCGAGGCGGCGTGAACGCGCCCGCGATGGCGCCACGGCGTGGATGGTGCGGGCGGCGCACTGGCAGGGTTGTGCATCCACGGTGCGCGCGGCGAGGGTCCGCAGAGCAACGACCACGCCGCCATGGACCAGAGGTGCTTTGACCACGGCGCGCGCATTGTCATAGGTTGTCGCTTCCGGCGAAGCGGCGCCCGGCAAGGCCGGTCGTGTCCATAGGGCGGTGGAATGGATCTGAAACAAACCCTGCAGGCGTTGAACAAGAGCCACACCGCGCACCTCGACGCGTTCACTCGCCACGCCGTCGAGGACCAGCTCGACCGACTTCGCATGATGCGCATTCCCGACGACGGGCTGGGTGTCGGCGACTACCTGCCGGATTTCGAACTCGAGGGCACCGACGGCAAGATCTGGCGCTCGGGCGACCTGCTCGACCGCGGCCCGCTGGTGCTGGCGTTCTTCCGCGGCGGCTGGTGCCCGTATTGCGAGCTGACCATGACGGCCCTGGAGCGGGCGCGGCCGGCCATCGAGGCGCTGGGTGCCACTGCCGTCGGCATCATGCCCGAGCTGGTCGAACATGTGCGCCGCACGGCCACGACGCGCGCGCTGTCGTACTTGCTGCTCAGCGACCCGCGCAACGAGTACGCCACGATGTGCGGCGTGGCCTACGAGCTGTCGGCGGACTATGCGCAGGTGCATCAGCTGGGTCATCGCGACTTGCCGAAATTGCACGGCGATACGCGCTGGCGGCTGCCGGTTCCGGCGGTGTTCGTCGTTGAGCCTTCGGCGCGGGTGATCTTCGCCTTCTCGGACGCCGATCCCTCACGCTGGCCCAATCCGGAAGAGCTGATCGGCAGCCTCAACGCGCTCAGCCAGGCTGCGTAACCGGCAGCGCTGGTTCGCTCGGCGCGGCGCGGCGCAGCGATGCCAGCAGGCGCAGTCCCGCCTCGGTCAGCCGGATGTCATTGCGCCGGCGCACGAAAAGCGGCCCGCGCGCGCCGCGTTCCAGCGGCAACAGGGCTCGGCTCAGCGCCGGTTGCGACAGGCCGCACCGCCGCGCGGCGCAGGTGACGTTGCCGGCATCGGCAACCGCAAGAAAGCAGTCGATGGGTGTCGGGTCCATGTGAGCCTCCCTGGCGCGCTTTCTAATGCGGTCGCTCACTCGACGCACGACATATCGCCTCACGCCTGCGTGCGCGGCGCGTGTGCATCATATCCCCGGCGTATGGAATCGGTGCGGACCCGGCATTTCCGTTCTTGCCGGCCGCCGCGCATGGTCGCCGCCATGCAATCGCGCATGACATCGGAGGCGACCATGCTACAGGGCAAGACGGCCATCGTGACGGGATCGACCAGCGGCATCGGGCTCGGCATCGCCGACGCCTTCGCGCGTGCCGGCGCCAATGTGGTGTTGAACGGCTTCGGCGACGCCATGGAGATCGAGCGCCTGCGCAGCGATCTGGCCTGCAAGAACGGCGTCAAGGTCGTGTACTCGCCGGCCGACATGTCGAAGTCGAAGGCGATCGAAAATATGGTGCGCCAGACCGCCGACACGTTCGGCGCCGTCGACATCCTGGTCAACAACGCCGGTATCCAGCACGTCGCGCCGATCGACGAGTTCCCCGAGGAGAAGTGGGACGCGATTCTGGCCATCAACCTGTCATCGGCCTTCCACGCCACGCGCCTGGCGCTGCCGGGCATGAAGAAGAAGGGCTGGGGCCGCATCATCAACGTCGCCTCGGCGCATGCCCTGGTCGGGTCGCCCTACAAGTCGGCCTATGTCGCGGCCAAGCATGGCGTGTTCGGCCTGACCAAGGTGACGGCGCTGGAGACGGCCGAGGAAGGCATCACCTGCAACGCGATCTGCCCGGGCTACGTCAAGACGCCGCTGGTCGAGAAGCAGATCGACGACCAGGCCAAGGCGCACGGCATTCCGCGCGAGAAGGTGATCACCGACGTGCTGCTGACCAACCAGCCGAACAAGAAGTTCGTCGAGGTTTCCGAACTGGCGGCATTGGCGGTGTTTCTGTGCAGCGACGCCGGCGCGTCACTGACCGGCACGGCGCTGCCGATGGACGGCGGCTGGACCGCGCACTGACGCACTCTGGCGGGCGGGGGCGACCATGAACATGCAGACCGGCACGGCCGCGGCGCCAAGCGCTGACGTCGTGCGCAGCAACGTCAAGCGGGTCAATCTGGCCCTGCAAGGCGGCGGCGCGCACGGCGCTTTCACCTGGGGTGTGCTCGACCGGCTGCTCGAGGACGAGCGGCTCGAGGTCGAAGCGATCAGCGGCACGTCGGCCGGTGCCATGAACGCCGCCGTATTCGCCGACGGCTACGGCCGCGGCGGCCGCGACGAGGCCAAGCGGTCGCTCGAGGCGTTCTGGCACAACATCAGCGAGTCGACGCGCTTCAGCCCGCTGCAGCCCTCGCTGCTCGACCGCTTGCTCAACGGCTGGAATCTCGATCACGCGCCGATGTTCTTCGGCTTCGACCTGCTGACGCGCGTGATGTCGCCCTACCAGCTCAACCCGGCCAACATCAATCCGCTGCGCGACGTGTTGGAGAAGTCGATCGACTTCAAGCGGCTGGAGGACTGTCGCGCGGTGCGGCTGTTCGTGTCGACCACCAACGTGCGCTCCGGCAAGGTGCGGGTGTTCCAGAGCGGCGAAATCACGGCCGACGTCCTGCTGGCCTCGGCCTGCCTGCCGTTCATGTTCCAGGCCGTGGTCATCGACGGCGAGCCGTACTGGGACGGCGGCTACATGGGCAACCCGTCGCTGTTCCCGCTGATTTACGGCACCCAGTCGCGCGATGTCGTCATCGTGCAGGTCAATCCGCTGGAATGCGACAAGGTGCCGACGACGGCGCCGGCGATCATGAACCGGCTCAACGAGATCAGCTTCAACTCCTCGCTGATGCGCGAGATGCGCGCCGTCGCCTTTGTCACCGACCTGATCGACTGCGGCAAGCTCGACGCCCGCGAATACCGGCGCATGAACGTGCATTGGATCGAATCGGAGGCGCGCATGAAGGGCCTTGGCGTGTCGAGCAAGCTCAACGCCGAGTGGCCGTTCCTGGTGTACCTGAAGGAGATCGGCCGCAAGGCCGCCGACGACTGGTTGGCGCAGCACTTCGACGCCATCGGCGAGCGCTCGACCGTGGACATCAAGGCCAAGTTCCTGTGAAGCCGCGTCCTGTGCGCCGGTTTTCCGGCGCTCTGGCGCCGGCCAACGGCGCCATCAACCTGCCCTAGTGTCCGACCAGGGTCTGCCCGCCGCACGTGCCAGTTGTCGGTCGCGGTTCGGCCGGCTATGCGAGCGGCACAGTGCGGGTTGATGCGAGGTTGGTCATGGCCGAGTTGAAGAACGCTGGTCGCGCCGCGATGGCGATGGTCCTGGCGATGGGTCTGGCGGGTTGCCTGACCGGCCCGTCGGGCGGCGGCGGTGGCGGCGGCGGTGGCCGCTACGTCGAGGCCTTCGATCCGACCGGCAGCGCCCTGGCGGCGGCGTTCACCCGGCCGACGCGCGAGGATGGTGTCGACGCGGCCCTGGCCGCGCATGTGCGGACCGCGGCGTTCCTGCAGCAGTACCCTGCCACCCGGCGCAAGGCCGGCTGTCCCGATCGCGGCGCCTGCACGCATCGCGTCGTGCTGGTGCAGGTCGACGGCACCGGCAAGCCGGTGGGCAGCACGCCCTCCTGCGCCGAGATCAGCGCCCAGCTTGACCGCGATGCGCGCGGCCAGGTGACGGTCCAGTCGGTGGCCTGGACCCGCCGCGCCGGGTCGTGTCGCGCCTAGAAGCCGTCTGACGATCTGACGGGCTCGCGCGATCTGGCACGGGCCGTCGGCACTGCCGGCCGTGTCGGGCAGCGTCGCAGCGAACGCGACCGCTAAGCAAAGGCCGAAGGAAGACGACAGGTGCCGGCGGTCGCGGCGGCCAGTCGCCCCTGATGTAGTGGCTGGCCGGGGTGCCTGTGTACAACGCGTATGATGGCCCTGCGCTGCCCGCCGCCGGGTTTGTGCAAGGCTTTGAATTTCATGTTAAAAACACCCCGTATGTCGTTCTTGTTATTGAGTTAACTGTCATCTAGTATCGACCGCATGATGACATGCGGGAAGGTTGATGGCGGCGTGCTATCACCGCGGCGTTGCCAGACGCCGGGGGGAGCGCAAGTCTCGTCCGGCTGCCACGACACGAAAGCCGGACTGCAATGATCAACCCGCGTCTCGAGACTGACCTCAACGACTACCCGTTCGCGCGGCTCAACGCGCTGATCGCCGATCTGCCGGCGCCGTCGCAGCCGATCATCATGTCGGTCGGCGAACCGCAGGGACCGGTGCCGCAGTTTGCGCGCGAGATCGTGGCCCGCGATCTGGCGATGGCCAATCGTTATCCGCCCAACCAGGGCACGCCCGATCTGTGCGCCGCCGTCGTCGGCTGGCTGCAGCGCCGCTACGGCATCGCCGACGGCGTGCTCGATCCGGCACGCCATGTGCTGCCGCTGGCCGGCAGCAAGGAGGGCGTCTACGCCATCGGCACCGTTGCCGTGCCGCCGGCCAAGGACGGCGCGCAGCCGGTGGTGATGATCCCCAACCCGTTCTACCAGGTCTATCTCGGTGCCGCTGTCCTGTCGGGCGGCGCGCCGATGTTCATGAACGCCGAGGCGTCCAACGGATTCCTGCCGGACTTCGACACGGTGCCGGCCGACGTCTGGCGCCGCACGGCACTGGTTTATCTCTGCTCGCCGTGCAACCCGCAGGGCGCCATGGCAACGCTGCCCTATCTGCAGAAGCTGATCGATCAGTGCCGGCGCCACAACGCGGTCCTGGCGCTCGATGAGTGCTACGCCGAAATCTACAACAACGGCGCGCCGGCCGGTGGTCTGCAGGCGGCGCTGGCGATGGACGAGACCGGCGGTCGCGATCCCTTCGCCAACGTCGTGGTATTCCATTCGCTGTCGAAGCGGTCCAACGCCGCCGGCCTGCGCAGCGGCTTCGTCGCAGGTGATCCGAAGATCGTCGCCATGATGCTGCGCTGGAAGACCTACGGCGGCATCCAGATCCCGCTGCCGATCCAGAACGCATCGGCCGCGCTCTGGCGCGACGAGGCGCACGTCAAGGACATCCGCGACGGCTACCGAGCCCGCTTCCAGCTCGCCAAGTCGATCCTGCACAACAAGGGCGGCTACTTCACGCCCGAAGGCGGCTTCTTCCTGTGGCTCGATGTCGGCGACGGCGAGGCCGCCGCGCGCCGGCTGTGGGCCGAGGGCGGCGTGAAGGTGTTGCCCGGCGGTTACCTGGCACGCGAGACCAATGGCGTGAACCCCGGCCAGCGCTACATCCGGGTCGCGCTCGTGCAGGACCTCGAGACGACTCGTACGGCCCTGACGCGCATCGCGGAGTTGCTCTAGACCATGGCGCTGGCGCTGCTCAAGAACACGACGCCATCGACCGGCCGCTTCCTGCCGAGCGGCGCCGGTCTGTTCTTCCGGCGTCGTGCCATGGAGATCGCCGGCCTTGCCGTGCTCGCGGTCGGCGTGGCGATGCTGGTCGCGCTGCTGACCTACCATTCGACCGATCCATCGCTGAACCGCGCCACCGGCTTCGGGGCGCGCAATCTGCTGGGTACGCTCGGTTCGATCTTCGCCGACCTGATGATGCAGAGCCTGGGGCTGGGCTCGATGCTGGTGCCGGTGGCGCTGATCGCCTGGGGTATCATGCTGATGCGCCAGCACGGGCTGCCGTTCTTCGGATTGCGCCTGGCCATGCTGCTGTTCGCGACGTTGCTGGGCGCCAGTGCGGCGGCCTCGATCGACGCGATCGGCCACTGGACGCCACACGCCGGACCGGGCGGTGTCACCGGCGCGGCACTGGCGGCGCGCTTGCGGGAACTGACCCTGACCTATTCGGATGGCGGGCTGTTGACCCTGCTGGCGCCGGCCGCGGCCGTGCTCGCGCTGCTGCTGATGGTGCCCGTCATGGGCATGAAGCGCGGCCACCTGCCGATCCTGCTGCGCGTCGCGCTGCTGCCTTTCACCGTGGGCGGCCTGCTGCTGCGGGCCGCGATCGCGGTGTGGCGCGGTCGCGCCGAGCGCGAGCCGTCGGCGGCGGACGCGCCGCAGCCTGCCATCGGCTACGCCGAGGTGCCGGGCGAGATTGACGCCTCGCACTATCATGCGTCGCAGTTCAACGCCCTTCCTGATGACGGCTCGCCGCTGCCGTCGCGCGATACGCTGCTGGTCGATGCGCCGCTATCGCCGATCGCCGACCTCAAGCCGGTGTCGCCGATCCCGCCGGCGCCGCCGTCGCTCGACATTCCGTCGCTGGCGCACCATGCGCGGGCGGCGGGTGACGTGCGGCCGCGCTCGTGGCTGGCGCGTCTGTTCGGTCACGCGACCGACGTCGGCCGGGTCGAGCCGGTGTTCGGACCGCCGCCGGCGGCGGCGCCCGAGCCTGTCGAGGAGGCCGACGAGGACGCCGACGACGCGGCGGCTGCCGAGGCGTCGACCGCGTCCGCAGCCGGCGCCCGCATCCTGCAGATGCCGCGGCGGCCGGCGGCGGCCGAGCCGGTTGCGGCTGCCGGCGCGGCGCCAAAGAAGGTCGTCAAGCGTCCGCCGCCGCAGCAGGGCAAGCGGGCCGAGGCGGAACGCCAGAAGCGGCTGGCGCTGACCCAGGAATTCCAGCTTCCGGCGCTCGACATCCTCGCGGCGGCGCCGCGCTCGACCGCCGCGGCGCAGATCGACGAAGACTCACTGGCGCAGAATGCGCGGCTGCTGGAAAGCGTTCTGGAGGACTTCGGCGTCAAGGGCGAGATCGTCAAGGTACGCCCCGGCCCGGTCGTCACGCTCTACGAGCTGGAACCGGCGCCGGGCACCAAGTCGAGCCGCGTCATCGGCCTGGCCGACGATATCGCCCGCTCGATGAGCGCCGTCAGCGTGCGCGTCGCCACCGTGCCCGGCCGCAACGTCATCGGCATCGAGCTGCCCAACGGCAAGCGCGAGATGGTCTTCCTGCGCGAGCTGCTCTCGACGCGCGACTACGAGGACGAGCGCCTGCAGCTGCCGCTGGTGCTGGGCAAGGACATCGGCGGCGGTCCGGTGATCGCCGACCTGGCGCGCATGCCGCATCTGCTGATCGGCGGCACCACCGGCTCGGGCAAGTCGGTCGGGATCAACACCATGATCCTGTCGATGCTCTATCGGCTGCCGCCGGATCGCTGCAAGTTCATCATGATCGATCCCAAGATGCTGGAGCTCAGCGTCTATCAGGACATCCCGCATCTGCTGACGCCGGTCGTCACCGAGCCGCGCAAGGCGGTGGTGGCCCTGAAGTGGACCGTGCGCGAGATGGAGAACCGCTATCGCGCCATGAGCCAGCTCGGCGTGCGCAACATCGCCGGCTACAACGAGCGGGTGGCCGAGGCGCGCGAGGCCGGCGAGGAGATCCTGCGCCCGGTGCAGATCGGCGTCGATCCGGAAACCCGCAAGCCGGTGTTCGAAGACCAGCCGATGAGCCTGGAGTCGCTGCCGTTCATCGTGGTGATCATCGACGAGATGGCCGACCTGATGATGGTCGCCGGCAAGGACATCGAGATCGCGGTGCAGCGCCTGGCGCAGATGGCGCGCGCCGCCGGCATTCACGTCATCATGGCCACGCAGCGGCCGTCGGTCGATGTCATCACCGGCACCATCAAGGCCAACTTCCCGACGCGCATTTCGTTCCAGGTCACGTCCAAGATCGACAGCCGCACGATCCTGGGCGAGCAGGGCGGCGAGCAGCTGCTGGGCCAGGGCGACATGCTCTACATGGCCGGCGGCGGGCGCATCGTGCGCGTGCACGGGCCGTTCGTCAGCGACACGGAGGTCGAGAAGGTGGTCAAGCACCTGCGCGCGCAGGGCCGGCCGGAATATCTCGATGCCATCATCGAGGACACCGACGGCGGCACGCTGGGCGGCGATGGCGAAGGTGGTGGCGGCGAGGAAGTCGAGGCCGACGAGCTGTACGACAAGGCCGTCGCCATCGTGGCGCGCGAGCGCAAGTGCTCGACCAGCTTCATCCAGCGCCATCTGCAGATCGGCTACAACCGCGCCGCCCGCATCGTCGAACGCATGGAGCGCGAAGGCGTCGTCAGCCCGGCCAACTCGGTCGGCAAGCGCGAGGTGCTGGCCCGCGACATCGACGGCGACGCGGCCTGACGCGGGGCCGCTGCCGACGCCAATCCGGGCCTCCGCCATCGCCCGTCGTTGTGCGAAGTTCCCGCGCGCGGGTCAAAAACAATGTTACCGGTCGAGGCGGCCGTCGCCGCGATTCCGCCGTGATCGATTCCCATGAATCGGGTCATGACGCAGCAGAGGGTCAACCGATGAACCGACGGGTCGCCGCTCGCATCGCGCGCAGCGTGGCGGCGCTTGCGCTGGTGGCGCCGGCATGGCTGGTGGTCCCCTCGGGAGCAGGCTCGGCGCCAGGCCTCGGTCCGGCCGGCGCCTGGGCGCAGACGGTGCCGGACAAGCCGGCCGCCCCGCCGCGCAAACCGCGCCGGCAGGTCGAGGCGACGCCGCCGGCACCGGTGCTACCGCTCGACGAGCAGGCCGAGATCGTCCGCGTCGAGCAGTATCTCAATGGCATCCGCTCGTTGCAGGCGCGGTTTACGCAAACCGGCAGCGACGGCCGGGTGGCGCCGGGCACCCTGTCGCTGCAGCGACCCGGGCGCATGCGCTTCGAGTACGATCCGCCGGCCACCGTGCTGATCGTCGCGGATGGCGCACAGGTCACGCTGGCCGACTTCAAGG
Source organism: Alphaproteobacteria bacterium (assembly GCA_026126245.1). Taxonomy (GTDB): domain Bacteria; phylum Pseudomonadota; class Alphaproteobacteria; order Reyranellales; family Reyranellaceae; genus Vineibacter. Next base: position 3,617 of record JAHCJT010000022.1, on the reverse strand, counting down.
ACCGCACGATGAGCCAGTGGCCGCTGGGCTGGACGTCAGCCAGCTTCCTGTCGGCCGACCACGTGCGCCTGAGCGGCGATCTGACCGTCACGGCCGTGTCGCGCGCCGCCGGCGAGTTGCGCATTGGGCTGGTTCAGACCAAACGGCCGCAGGACGGGCGGGTCGAGCTGCTGTTCGCCGACCAGCCGCTGCTGCTGAAAGGCTGGACGGTGTGGGATGCCAAGAACGTGCCGGTCACGGTGGCGCTCAGCAATCTGCGCACCGGCATGGAGCTGTCGCGCGATCTGTTCCACTTCGACGAGTCGATGCTCAAGCGCGACCGCTTCCAGTAGCCTGTGGCGGCGCGCGTTCAGGCGACGACGGCGCCCGGCCGGGAGTGCTCGACGACAAAGCGTCGCAACGTGCGCCCCGGGCTCAGCCGGTCGGTGACGTCATCGATGATGCGCAGGTCGGCCTCCAGACGCCTGGGCGTCAGGCTGACGGCGAGGTGGCCGCGGTGGCGGCTGGCGATCAGCTTGATGTGCGGGTTCTTGGCCAGACGCGCGGCAAGCCACGCCTCGTCGCGCGCCGGTGCGCCCGAGCTGATCGACGTGCCGGCGAACTCGGTGGCGACGGGCGCGCCGCCGCCGTTGCCATCGTGCAGGTCGGCCACGACATGGGCATGGAAGTCGCCGGTCAGGACCACGGGGTTTGACACCCGGTTGCTGCGCAGCGCGGTCAGCAGCCGGGTGCGCGCCGCCGGATAGCCGTCCCAGGCGTCGGTGCGCCGCCGCTCGCCCGGCCCGGCATCGAAATCCAGTGGCGCCATCAGCGTCTGGTTGCCGATCAGATTCCAGCGCGCGCTGTGGTCGCGGAAGCCCTCGTACAGCCATTTCTCCTGCGCCGCGCCCAGCATGCTGAGCGCCGGATCCAGGCGCTGCGCGCACTCCGGGCCGACGCTGCTGGAGATGCCTTTGCCCGGTGGCGAGCACGGCTGCGGGCTGCGGTACTGGCGGCCGTCGAGCAGGTCGATGCGCACCAGATCGCCGAAGCGGGCGCGGCGGTAGATGGTGGCGTCGGGACCGCGCGGCCGGGCGGCCGGACGCACCGGCATGTGCTCCCACCAGGCGCGATAGGCGGCGGCGCGCACGGTCAGGAAGGCATCGCGTGCCATGCCGCTCTGGGCCTGTGCCGCCGCATAGTCGTTTTCGACCTCGTGGTCGTCCCAGATCGCCAGCCACGGCGCGGCCGCGTGCGCCGCCTGCAGGTCGGGATCGGACCTGTATTGCGCATAGCGGCGGCGGAAGTCGTCGAGCGTGAGCGGATGGTGGCGCAGGTTGTGGCGCCGCGGCGGCGTGCCGCCGGCCGACGATTCGTAGATGTAGTCGCCGAGGAACAGGATGGCGTCGAGCGGTCGACCGCGCTCGCGGATCGCATCGCGCCAGGCGGCGTAGTAGCCGCCCTCGAAGTGCTGGCAAGACGCCACAACCAGATCGAAGCGATCGAGGCGCGTGCCCGGCGCCGGCGCGGTGCGGGCGCGGCCGGTCGCGCTGACATGGCCGGGGTGCAGCAGGAAGCGGTACCAGTAGTCGCGGCCCGGCCGCAGGTGGCGCAGTTCAACGTGCACGCTATGCCCGTCCTGCGGCAACGCCAGCACCTCGGCAGCGCGCACGATGCGCCGGAAGTCAGGGTCTTCCGACACGTGGTAGACCAGCAGGTAGGCGTCATCGACGGCCGGTGGCGACGTCAGCGGATCGGCCAGCACCCGGGTCCAGATCACAAAGCCGTCCGCCGTCGGCTCGCCTGACGCCACGCCCAGTCCGAACGGGTTGCGGTCGAACTTCGGCTGCGCCAGCACGCGGCCCCACGCCCCGGCCGCGCTCGCCGCCGCCGCACCGCCGAGCAGCAGATGGCGGCGGGAAAGGGCCGGCAGAGGGTAGCGCCGCATAGTGCCAGTCACCGCAGTGGCGCAGGCCGGCGTCAGTGATAGGGATCGGCGGCGTCGCGCAGGCCGTCGCCGAAGAACTGGAACGACAGGATCACGAGGATCACCGGCACCACCGGGAACATCAGCCACCAGTTGACGGCCACGACGTTGATGTCGGTGGCCTCGTTGAGCAGCACGCCCCACGAGGTGATCGGCGGCCGCAGGCCCAGGCCAAGGAACGACAGCGCCGTTTCGGCCAGGATCATCGACGGAATCGACAGCGTCGCCGACGCGATGAGGTGGCTCATGAAGCTGGGGATCAGGTGGCGGCCGATGATGCGTTTGGGCGAGGCGCCCATCAGCGCTGCGGCGGTGGCGAAATCCTCCTCGCGCAGCGACAGCAGCTTGGAGCGCACGGCGCGCGCCAGGCCGGGCCAGTCGAGCAGGGCGAGGATGATGGTGATGCCGAAATAGACCAGCAGCGGCGACCACGTCACCGGTAGCGCCGCCGACAGCGCCAGCCACAGCGGCAGGTGCGGGAAGCTCTTGATGATCTCGATGGCGCGCTGGATGACGTTGTCGATCCAGCCGCCGTAGTAGCCGGCGATGCCGCCGATCACCAGCCCGAGCACGAAACTGAGCGAGATACCGAAGAGACCGACCGTCAGCGAGATGCGCGCCGCATAGGCGACGCGCGAGAACATGTCGCGGCCCAGCCGGTCGGTGCCCAGCAGGTAGAGCGAGCCGTCGCGCGCCGGGCAGACGAGATGGAAGCTGCTCTCGATCAGGCCCCAGAACTCGTATGTCTCGCCGCTGCAGAAGAAACGGATCGGATGCACCTGCCGCCGGTCGGGCCGGTAGACACGCTGCAGCGTGTCGGGATCGCGCTCCATGGTGTAGCCGTAGGTGAACGGCCCGACGAACTTGCCGTCGTGGAACAGATGGATGCCCTGCGGCGGCGCGAAAATGTGCTTGATGTGCCGCGTGTCCTGGCTGTAGGGCGCGATCACCTCGCTGATCAGCGTCGTGAGGTACATGAAGATCAGGAAGGTGCCGCACACCACCGCCGGCTTGTGGCGGCGCAGGCGCCACCACATCAGCTTCCACTGGCCAGCCATGTAGAAGCGTTCTTGCTCGGCGGTGAGCGTCTCGGAGACGTACGGATCCCACGGCTCGCGCGACACGAAATGCGGCGGCCGCGCCGTCGAGGCATCGTCCGGTGCGCGCGGCACGGGCTGGCGGGTTTCGCTCATGCCGGCCTCGCGTCGCAACGAACCGCGCCGCCCTGGCGGCGGGTCGCGGGGGATTGCGGCTGGCGGGCGGCCATCGTCACTTGTCCGTCCCGCCCTGCAGGCGGATGCGCGGGTCGAGCGCCGCCAGCAGCAGGTCGGAAATCAGCGTGCCGACCACGGTCAGGACCGCCACGAACAGCAGGAACGTGGCCGCGAGGTTGGTGTCCTGCGTCTTCAGCGCGCTCAGCAGCATCGGGCCGGTGGTCGGCAGCGACAGCACGACCGAGACGATGACCGAGCCGGAGATGACCTCGGGCAGGATATGGCCGATGTCGGCCACGAACGGGTTCATCGCATGGCGCAGCGGATACTTCACCAGCAGCTTCAGCGGCGGCAGGCCCTTGGCCCGGCCGGTGGTGACGTACTGCTTCTGCAGCTCGTCGAGCAGGTTGGCGCGCAGGCGGCGGATCATGCCGGCG
>JAHCJT010000219.1 GCA_026126245.1 Alphaproteobacteria bacterium | reverse complement strand
CGCCGACCTCGACGCAGAGCCGCAGGATATCGGCGCCGAACGCCTCGCAGCGATGCAGCTCGTCGGCATCGTTGGCGTCGAACAGGATCAGCGGATGCAGGTTGCCGTCGCCGGCGTGGAAGACGTTGACGACGCGCAGGCGATGCTGCTTCGACAAAGCGCGGATGCGCGACAGCACCTCGGTCAGCTTGCCGCGCGGCACGGAGCCGTCGAGGCACATGTAGTCGGGCGAGATCTGCCCGACCGCCGGGAACGCCGCCTTGCGGCCGGCCCAGAACAGCAGACGCTCCTGTTCGTCGTTGCTCACCCGCACCGTCGAGGCGCCCTTGTCGCGGGCGATCGCCACCACCCGCTCGATCAGGTGGTCGACCTCGACCGGCGGGCCGTCGAGTTCGACGATCAGCAGCGCATCGACGTCCAGTGGATAGCCGGCGCCGACATAGGCCTCGGCGCACTGGACCGCGTCGCGGTCCATCATCTCCATGCCGCCGGGGATGATGCCGCTGCCGATCACCGCCGCGACGCAGTCGGCGGCGCCGGCCTCGGTCGGGAACCCCAGCAGCACGGCGCGCGCCGTGGCCGGCTTGCGCAGCAGCCGGACCGTGACCTCGGTGACGACCCCCAGCAGGCCCTCGCTGCCGGTCATCACGCCCATCAGGTCATAGCCGTCGGCGTCGAGGTGCTTGCCGCCCAGCCGCACCACCTCGCCGGTCATCAGCACCATCTCGATGCCCAGCAGGTTGTTGGTGGTCAGGCCATATTTCAGGCAGTGCACGCCGCCGGAATTCTCAGCCACGTTGCCGCCGATCGAACAGGCGATCTGCGAGCTGGGATCGGGCGCGTAGTAGAAGCCCTCGTGCTGCACGGCGGTGCTGATGCCGAGATTGGTGACGCCGGGCTGCACGCGGGCGCAGCGGTTGGCGAGGTCGATCTCCAGGATGCGGTTGAACTTGGCCATACCCAGCAGGATGGCGTCGCCCACCGGCATGGAGCCGCCCGACAGCGACGTGCCGGCGCCGCGCGGCACGACCTTCACGCCGTGCTTCTGGCAGTAACGCAGCACCTGCGAGACCTGCTCGACGGTCTCGGGCAACACTACGACCAACGGCATCTGCCGGTAGGCCGACAGCCCGTCGCACTCGTAGGGCTTCATGCCGATCTCGTCGGCGATCACGCCCTCGCCCGGCACGATGGCACGCAGTGCCGCCACGATCTCGGCGCGGCGCGCGAGGATGTCCGGATCGAGCGGCGGCATGTGCATGACAAGAGCTCCCGCCCCCACCCCTGCGTGCGGGCGGGACGCGACAGTTTCCCTCAATCCGGCCTGACGTGCATCACCTTGCCTGTGGCGATGGCGGGCGATGTCCTGTGAACCTTGGTCAGCGGCGGATCCCGCTCCGCGGTCGGTCGCTCTGCCCGCGCCATGAGGCGACACTCATTTCGACGCAAGGCGGCCGTCACAAAAAAACGGCGGCAGCCGAAGCTGCCGCCGTCGCGAAATCCTGTCTGCGGCCGGCAGTTCAGCCGGCGCGCGCCTTGAAGCGCGGATTGGTCTTGTTGATGACGTAGACCCGGCCCTTGCGGCGCACGACGCGGCACGCCTTGTGGCGGGATTTGATGGTCTTCAGCGACGAGCGGATCTTCATGGTCGCGGTCCCAAACAAAAACCCCGGCATGAGCCGGGGAAATCCGAAGCGGCGCGGAACATACGGAGCACCCTCGGCCCTGTCAATCGGCGAATCGCCGACAAAAGGACGCCTGCGACATGATGCCGACACCATTGCGGGCTACCGCCGCAGCGTCACCGGTTGACCGCGGACCGCTTGCCGGGCCAGCCTACACCCTCATTGCCGTTGGGGGATTGCAATGAAGCGTCGCCACGTCACCACCTTGCTGCTGGGCCTGCTCGTCGCACCGCTGGGCGCCGCCGCGCAGACGCCGATCACCGGCCTGCAGCCGGCCAACCCGCAGCCCGCCGCCGACAAACTGGCGCCCGGTCTGGCGGTCAACTACCACTTCGACTTCATCGACCGGCTGACGCAGTTCAACGAGAAGGGCAAGGTGGTCGGCGCGCCGCTGACCCATCTCGGCTGGGACATGGGGTCGGGCAAGATCTTGACCAGCGACAAGACCGACGGCGTGCAGGCGCACATCCGTGGCTTCATCCGCTTCCCGGCGGCCGGCACCTACATTTTCCAGGTCAATTCCAACGACGGCGTGCGACTGGAGATCGGCGGCAAGCGCATCTGGGAGGACGGCGACGTGCATGCCGACCGGCTGTCGCCGGAGATCCCCGTGCAGATCACGGCGCCCGGCCTCTATCCGATCAAGATCCTGTATTTCGAGAAGAAGAACACCGCCACGCTGGAGGTGCTGTGGACGGCGCCCGGCGGCCAGCGTGTCGTCGTCGCGGGCGACGCGATCGTCCATCTCAAACCCTGAGACGGCGGGCCATCGCCAGCGTCACGACCCCGCCAGCCGGCAACGGACCAGAGCACTGGTAACGGGCAGCAGCGCTGGATAGCGATCCGGCGTCCAGCGGCCATGCAGGGTCGGCACCTCGCCAACCTGTGCCGCGATCGCCTGGCGTTTGAGCCGGCGCGCGGTACCGAAGATTGCCGCCAGTGACTTGCGATGCTGTTCGCGCTGGCGGTCATTGGCGGCCGCGTCGAAGTCGCGTTGCGCCCGTGCAAGCTCGTCGCGCACGCCGGCAAACAGCGGATCCGTCGCGATCGCCGCCTGTATGCCGGCGTCGCTGGCATAGGGCAGCATCTCCCGATCGATCCAGATGATTTCGGCGTTGGAGTAGCACGGCGCGCAGTCGGCAAAGGCCCAGCCGACGCCGGCCTTGAAATACAGCGTGCGATCCCTGCTGAGGCGAATGTCGCCGCCCAGGCCGGCACCGCCGTCGACCGTCTGCAGCGTCTCGCCGTCACGCTCGACCACGATCCCGACATGGCCGGCCGGCGTCGGGCTGCCGCGTATGACATAGCGCGGCTCGCCGTCGCCATCGAGCAGGTAGATGTCGCCGACCTCCAGAGCCGGCGGGCGGTCGCGGCCCGCCGTGCTTGCCGTCGCATCGCCGGCGCCGGCGTTGCCATCGGCCGCTACCGGCAGCGGCGCGCCGAGCTCGACGTTGGCGCCCAGCGGCGTATTCAGCGTCAGCGTCCGGCGGCCGACCATGCCGCAGCCGGCCGCATGGTACAGCGCGCGCGCCGCCATCACGCAGGCGCCGCCGCCGGAAATCACCGCCCGCGCCGCCTTGCTGGCCTCAGCGTAGGCGAAGCGGCCGCCCAGCGCGAACAGCACGGCCAGTTCCTCGTCGCGCGGCCCCATGCCGGCATGCGCCCGCGCCACCGCCGCAATACGCGACCGCAGGCCGCCGAGCGCCACGAATTCGGGATAGAAGATGTGGTGACGGCTGTTGTCGCGGCGGATCCCCTCCAGCGCCGGACAGTTCAGGACGGCCTTGCGCACGTCATGCAGAAAGCGATTGACGCGGTAGCCGGACGGGCCGCCTTCGACCGGGCGCAACGCGGCCGCACCGGGAACGAGACCCAACAGGCCGGCACACAGGATGTTGTAGCCGAGCGGGTCGGCTGCCCCGTCGTCCTCGGACAGCGCCGCGCAGCGTTGCCGCAAGCCGCCATCGCCGGCGTGCGCCGTCACGCCCTCCACGAGCGCCGCCACGGCGGCCTGATCGACCGATTCGCCAAAACCCCGGTCGAGGGCGGCGTTGAGCGCCTGAAGACACATCGCCATAGACCGTCGATCCCCGCATGGCGCGACGCGCCGCGGCGGCCCGACGATGCCGGCCGCCACCGAACGCACGACGACGCGCTCCGGGCGTCGGTCTGTGCCGACGTTGTCGTCCCGGCATGGGACAGGGGCGCCCTGCCGCCCTGTCGATGGTGGCAATCTAGGCGCGCACTGTTTCCGCCGGACTGCGCCACCGGGTTGTCTGGTTTCGTCTGTTGCGCGGGCCGTGGGCCGGCTGCCGCGACGGCCTACTCTGCCGCCTGCGCGTCGTCGGCCCGGCGGCGGGCGGCCGTGGCCGGCGCGCCCACCATCCGCAGCGCCAGTTCGGCGTGCAGATCGGCCACCTCCTCGTCACGCCAGCCGTCGTAGGCGGCATTGAACCAGTAGGCCACGTCGGTGCTCTGGTTGAGGATGGCCATGGCGATGATCTTCACGTCATCGTGCGCCTGGCGTCGCAACATCCGGAAGGCGCCCGCGGCATGGCCCCGCTCGAGAATGCGCACCAGCACGTCGCGCACGCGGCGGCGACTGGCGCGGATTTCCTGGCGCCGCAACGCGTCGAGCCATTCCCACTCACGGTTGGCGACGATCGCTTCGACCCGGCGGCGGGTGTGCCGCAGGGTGTAACTGCGCACGAAGGCCCGAAGCTGGGCCACCGGATCGTCGCCGGCCTCGGCCACGGCCGCGGCGAGTTCGCGTTCCAGGGCTGCCTGGGTGGAGCGGATGATGGTGGCGAGCAGCTCTTCCTTGGACGCGAAATGGTTGTAGAGCGCGCCTTGCGTCAACCCGCAGGCGCGCATGACGTCGCGCACCGTGGTGACCTGGAAGCCCTTGCGCGCGAACAGGTCGAAGGCGGCCGCTTCGATCGCTTCGGCCGGCGGCGTATCGTGATTGTCTGCAGGCCGCGCCGTCGTGCGGCGCGATGGGCGGCGTGCCAAGCGTGAAGTCCCCGTCCTTGGTTCCGGCTGCTGTGTCGTCGCAGGCGACGCCGGTTCGACAAAAGCCTAGCCGCTGCACGCGCCGGGTGCAAACGGCCCGGCTCGCGGGTATTTGCCGCACGCTGAAGCGTGGTGCGCCGCAATAAAAAAGCGGCGGCGCGCGGCCTTCAGCGCGCCCCCAGTCGCTGGGCGATGCGCCAGGCGAGTTCGCCGCTGGGTCGCACCAGCTTGCCGGATTCGGCGGCAAGGCGATTGGACGCCGTGCCGTCGAGCGAGCGGGCATAGACGCCCTGGCGGATGCAGGCCACGCGGAAGAGGTTGTAGGCCATGTAGAAATCCCAGTGGTCGGGAATCCGGCGGCCGGTGCGCGCGCCGTACCAGGCCAGCATCTGCGGCTCGTCGGGAATGCCCAGCGCCGCCAGGTCGACGCCGCCGATGCCGCCTTCCGCCTCGGGGATGCGGTACATCATGCAGAGATAGGACAGCTCGGCCAGCGGATCGCCCAGGGTCGAAATCTCCCAGTCGATCACCGCCAGCACCCGCGGTTCGCTCTTGTGGAAGATCATGTTGTCGAGCCGGTAGTCGCCGTGGACGATGGTGGTGTCGTCGCTGGTCGGCGCGTGCGCCGGCAGCCACTCCAGCAGCTTGTCCATGGCCTCGATCGATTCGGTCTCGGACGCCTTGTACTGCTTGCCCCAGCGCGAGGTCTGGCGCAGCACGTAGTTGCCCGGCCGGCCGAAGTCGGCCAGGCCCAGGGCCTGCCAGTCGGCCTTGTGCAGGCGCGCCAGGGTGTCGATCTTGGCTTCGTAGATCGCCGCCCGGCCCTCCTTCGGCACTTCCGGCAGCAGCGGGTCCCACAGCACGCGGCCGTCGCAAAATTCCATGATGTAGAAGGCGGTGCCGATCACCGAATCGTCCTCGCACAGCGCATAGGCGCGGGGCGTCGGCACGTCGGTCCGGTTGAGCGCCGAAATGATGCGGAATTCCCGGTCGACGGCATGCGCCGACGGCAGCAGCTTGCCGGGCGGCTTGCGCCGCAACACGTACTGCCGTCCGGCGCCGTCGGTCAGGCGGTAGGTCGGGTTGGACTGCCCGCCGCGGAACTGCTCGGCCTTGACCGGCGCCACAAAACCAGGAACCCGGCCCGTCATGAAGCGATCGAGCGCCGCGGTGTCGAAGCGATGCCGCTCCTGCACCTCCATTGTGCCGATGTAGTCGGCGCCGCGTCTGGCCATCGTTTCCCGTCCCGGCGATTTGCGTTGTCGCTCAAGTGTGCGTCGGCCTTCCGGCGCATGCAATCATCCAGCCCCGGCGTTGCATCGCGGCGGCGACCGCATCGGATCGCGGCGCGGAACGCCGGCATGCCGCGCCGAGGGGCACAGCGCAGGCAGCCGGACGGTCGCGCGCGCCGGGCAGTTCACGCCGCCGGCATCACGTCGCGCGGCCGCGAGCGCCGTTCAACCGACAACCATTCCTGACGCACCGCTGACCAGCCAGCGATTCCAATTTCGCTCTTGGGCGGGTCTCTGATTTGTTGTTATGTGCGCCTCGCGGTCGGGCGCGCCGGCCGGCATGGGGGAGCATCAACAACAAGTGGAGCGACCAAGCTCCGTCGAGGGAGAGATCTCTTGAACCGTTTCCTGACCAAGGATTTCTTGGCCGGGCTGATGTTCATCGGCTTCGGCGTCCTGGCCTATGTCACGGCCTTCACCGAAGTGTCCAAGTATGTCGGTCAGTCCAAGCTGGCGCTGGGCACCGCGGTGCGCATGGGCCCCGGCTACGTGCCGCAGATGCTGTCTTTCATCCTGATGGGGCTGGGCGCCGTCATCGCGATCAACGCCGCCATCGGTGGCGGCGAGCGCATCGAGGCCGGCAAGTGGAAGCCGATCACGATGATCACGCTGGGCGTGCTGGCGTTCTCGCTGCTGCTGGAGGCCGACAACGTGCCGGCGGTGGTCGGCTGGTTCGTGTCCGGCCTGCCGCGCTGGTCCAACCCGGTGTCGGGCATGCTGCCGGCGCTGGTGGCGCTGAATTTCCTGTCGGCGATGGGCGGCGAGGAGTTCAAGGTCGGCGAAACCGCGATCTCCTGCGTCGTGCTGTTCGTGCTTTGCTACGTCATCTTCAAGCTGATGCTGGGGATGAACATCGCGATGTTGTACGGGGTCTGGTGACATGGATCTGCTGCACAACCTTGTCACCGGTTTCAGCGTCGCGCTGACCTTCCAGAACATTCTCTACTGTTTCATCGGCTGCATGGTCGGCACGCTGATCGGCGTGCTGCCGGGCATCGGCCCGGTCGCCACCATCGCCATGCTGTTGCCGCTGACCTTCAAGCTGCCGCCGGAGTCGGCGCTGATCATGCTGGCCGGCATCTACTACGGCGCCCAGTACGGCGGCTCGACGACCTCGATCCTGGTCAACCTGCCGGGCGAGGCCTCGTCGGTGGTCACGACGCTGGACGGCTACCAGATGGCGCGGCGCGGCAAGGCGGGCACGGCGCTGTCGGTCGCGGCGGTCGGCTCGTTCTTCGCCGGCACCTTCGGCACGATCCTCATCGTGCTGTTCGCCGAACCGCTGACCAAGATGGCGCAGCGCTTCGGCCCGTCGGAATACTGCTCGCTGATGGCGCTGGGCCTCGTGGCGGCGGTGGTGCTGGCCAGCGGATCGGTCATCAAGGCCATCGCCATGGTCTTTCTCGGGCTGATGATCGGCCTGGTCGGCACCGACGTGAACACCGGCGCGCAGCGCTTCACGTTCAACGTCCCGGAGCTGAGCGACGGCATCGACTTCGCGCCGATCGCCATGGGCCTGTTCGGCATCGCCGAAATCATCGCCAATCTGGAAAAGCACGACTCGCGCAGTGCGGTCAGCGCCGCGATCTCCAGCCTGTGGCCATCGAAAGAGGATATCTGGCGCTCGGTGCCCGCCGTGCTGCGCGGCACCGCGCTGGGTTCGGTCCTGGGCGTGCTGCCGGGCGGCGGCCCGACGTTGGGCGCCTTCTCCGCCTACACGCTTGAGAAGAAGATGTCGAAATACGGCCACGAGTTCGGCAAGGGTGCCGTCGAGGGCGTGGCCGCGCCGGAGGCGGCCAACAATGCCGCCGCCCAGACGTCGTTTATTCCGATGCTGACGCTGGGCATCCCGTCCAATGCGGTGATGGCGCTGA
>JAHCJT010000218.1 GCA_026126245.1 Alphaproteobacteria bacterium | reverse complement strand
AGGCTTCGGCCGTCTCCTTCATCTTCGTCAGGATGAATGCTGAAATCTGGCTGGGGCTGTACTGCTTGTCATCGGCCTCGACCCAGGCATCGCCGTTGGGCGCCTTGACGATCTTGAAGGGGACCATCGAGGCCTCCTTCTGGACCATCGGGTCCTCGAACCGGCGACCAATCAGGCGCTTGACCGCGTACAGCGTCTTCATCGGGTTGGTCACCGCCTGACGCTTGGCGGCCTGGCCCACCAGTCTTTCGCCGGAGTCGGCGAAGGCGACCATCGACGGGGTCGTGCGCACGCCTTCGGAATTCTCGATCACCCGCGTGTCGCCACCTTCCATGACGGCAACGCACGAATTGGTCGTGCCGAGATCGATACCAATGACCTTTGCCATAGCTTGCCTCTCTCTTTTGCGGCGGGCCGAGCCAGCCCTGACGGCGCCGGGCCGGTCCCCTGGAGGTCGGTTTATCGCTGTGCCAGCAATAAGCCTCAACGTAACATGGGCTATATAGGGTGAGAGCGGGACGCTGCAACGGGTGCGAGCGGTGATCGGCCGCGCATTTTTCGCCCGTCCGCAGGCGTTTAGCGGCTGGTCATGGGCAATCGGCCGCGTCCCGGACGCGTTTTGGTCCCGCCGACAGCGGCATCGAGGCAACCGCCCCGACCACCGTACGGGCCACCCTGCGTTGCAAGAGTGAACGGTCTCGTCGCCGACCGTCGGCCGATGCCTGCCGCCGCCGCACCGGTCTGGCTCGGGCCGTGCCCCTGACGCCGCCGGCTACGCCCCGTCGGCGTCGATCCCGGCATTCGCCGGTTCCGGCTGGACTGGCCGCGGTGCCTGCGCTGGCCCGCCCTTGGCGACCACAACCATGGCGGCGCGCAGCAGGCGGTCGTTCAAGGTGTAGCCGTCCATGAAGACCTGGGCGACCGAGTTGTTGGGCCGCGACGGATCCTGGATCTCGCTCACCGCCTGATGCAGTTGCGGATCGAACGGCGCGTCCTGGGCCGCGATTTTCCGAACCCCGTGGCGCTCCAGCACGCTCTGCAGTTCCCGCTCGGTCGCCTGTACGCCCGTCAGCACATTGCGGGTGCGTTCGTCGAGGCCGCCGCCATCAGCCGGCAGCGATGCCATCGCCCGGCTGAGATTGTCGGCCACCGACAGCAGGTCCTTGGCGAAGCGGGAGACCGCGAACTTGTGCGCCTCCTCGACGTCAAGCTTGGCGCGGCGGCGGGCGTTCTGCGCGTCGGCGGCGGTGCGCATCCAGGTTTCCTTCGCCTGGGCCAGCTCCGCCTCCAGCTCCTCGATACGAGCTTGGGCCGCCTGCCTGATGACCTGGGCCGGCTCGGCCGATGGCGCCTCGGGGATGTCGAGGCTGGCGTCGGACGCCAGCGGATCGTCGGCGCTAGGTGGCGGCGTATGCGCGGGGTCGGTAGGCATGACGGTCCTGATCGGCCTCAAACGTCGCGAAAACGGCGGCGGCGAGACCAAAGCCCCGCCGCCCACGGTCCGGACTTAGGGGTTGCGCCGGGTCCGGTCAAGAGAGGCCATCGGCCGCGCCGTCGCCGGCCGGCAATGCCATCAGCCCACGAGCCGGCCGACCACTTTGGCGGTGTAGTCGACCATCGGCACGATGCGGGCGTAGTTGATGCGGGTCGGGCCGACGACGCCGATGGCGCCGACGATGCGTTCCTGGGTGTTGCGGAACGGCGCCACGATCACTGCGCAGCCGGCATGGCCGAACAGCGGATTCTCGGCGCCGATGAAGATCTTGACCCCCTCGGCGCCGCCGGCCAGCTCGAGCAGTCGCATGAAGGATTCGCCGCGTTCCAGCGCCTCGAACATGCGACGCACGTTCTCAAGGTCTTCCAGCGCCGTGACGTCCTCCAGCAGTCGCGCCTGGCCGCGCACGATCAGGGCCGATCCGGGATCGCCGCTCCAGGTGGCCAGCCCGGCCTCGACAATACGCTGGGTCAGCGCATCAAGCTGCGCCCGCTGGGCAAGCAGCTCAGCCTCGATCACACGCCCGGCCTCCTCGATCGTGCGCCCGACCAGCCGGGCCGACAGGTAGTTGGAGGCCTCGATCAAAGCCGACGGCGGCAACCCCAGCGGCGTCTCGATGATACGGTTCTCGACCGCGCCATTCTCGGTGACGATCACGACCAGGGCGCGGCCGGGACCCAGATTGACGAATTCGATGTGCTTGAGCGGCTGCTCGACGCGCGGCGCAATGACCACGCCGGCGCAACGCGACAGACCCGACAACAGGCTGGAGGCCTCGCTGAGCACGTCCTGAACGCTGCGGCCGACCGCGGCGCAGCGCCCGTCGATGTTGTCGCGCTCGGCCTGCGACAGACTGCCGATTTCCAGCAGCCCGTCGACGAACAGGCGCAGGCCGGCCTCGGTGGGTACGCGGCCCGCCGAGGTGTGGGGCGCGAACAGCAGACCGGCATCCTGCAGATCGGCCATGACGTTGCGGATCGTGGCCGGCGAGAGTTGCTCGTTCAGGCGGCGGGTCAGGGTGCGCGAGCCGACCGGCTCGCCGCTTTCGACGTAGGCCTCGACAATGCGGCGGAAGACCTCGCGCGCCCGCTCGTTCAGTTCGGCGATCGGCGCGCTGTTGCCGGCCAGCGTGCGCGGCACGCCGGCGGTCTCGCGCCGGGAAACGGCGATCTGGGGCGGGTCGACGCGGCCGATACGGCTCATTCGGTATTTGTACCTCCTGGCAGCCCTAACAGGTAGGTCTGTCTGGTCCGGCCGTCAACGCAAGCGGGCCGCAGCGCCAGAATGTTGTTGTCAGGCGACGGGGTTCCGGTGTTGGTGCACAACCCGGACATCAGGAAAGACGTGACCATGCGCCCCTCAGGCCGAAACCCCGACCAGCTGCGCCGCATCGAGCTGATCCCCGGCGTCTCCCGTCATGCCGAGGGTTCATGCCTCGCCAAGTTCGGCGACACGCACGTGCTGTGCACCGCCAGCGTCGAGGACCGGGTACCGCCCTTCCTGCGCAACACCGGCCGCGGCTGGGTGACGGCGGAGTACGGCATGCTGCCGCGCTCGACCCACACCCGCACCGACCGTGAGGCGGCGCGCGGCAAGCAGTCCGGGCGCACCCAGGAGATCCAGCGCCTAATCGGCCGGGCGTTGCGCGCGGTCATCGACCTGGAGGCCCTGCCCGACACCACGATCAAGATCGATTGCGACGTCATCCAGGCCGACGGCGGTACCCGCACCGCGAGCATCACCGGTGCGTGGGTCGCATTGCGCCAGGCCGTCGACCGGCAGCGCCAGGACGGCACGATCGAACGCGATCCCATCACCGGCCAAGTGGCAGCCGTCTCGTGCGGTATCCACGAGGGCGTGCCAGTGCTAGACCTCGACTACCCCGAGGACTCCGGTGCCGATGCTGATGCCAACTTCGTGCTGACCGGCGCCGGCGGCATCGTCGAGATCCAGGGTACCGCCGAGAAGGCGCCGTTCAGCGAAGCCGAGTTCCTCGCCCTGCTCACGCTGGCGCGCAAGGGCATCAACGAGCTTTGCGCCGCCCAGCGCGCCGCGCTGGGCCTTGCCGGCTGAGGCCCGCAAGGCGGAGGCATACCTCGCGGCAAGGACCATGGCGCGACGCTTCACCGGAGCCCAGCTGCTGGTCGCGACCCACAATCGCGGCAAGGCGGAAGAAATCCGCCAGATGCTGCACGGCACCGGCGTCGAGGTCGTCTCGGCCGCCGATCTCGGTCTGACGGCGCCCGAGGAAACCGGCGCCACCTTCGAGGCCAACGCGAAACTGAAGGCGCGGGCAGCATCGGCCGCGTCCGGTCTGCCGGCCCTGGCCGACGATTCGGGTCTCTGCGTACTGGCGCTGGACGGGCAACCCGGCGTTGCGACAGCCGACTGGGAGGGGCCGACACGCGACGCCATGGTGGGCATGCGCCGCATTCAGCAGGAGCTTGCCACGCGCGGCATCGTCGAGTCGGCCGAGGCGCGTCGCGCCACGTTCGTGTGCGTGCTGGTGCTGGCCTGGCCGGACGGTCATTGCGAGATCGTGCGCGGCGAGATGCCGGGGCATATCGTCTGGCCGCCGCGCGGCAGCCAGGGTCACGGCTACGATCCCACCTTCCAGCCCGACGGCTCGGCCTTGACCTGCGCCGAAATGGCACCCGACGCGAAGAACGCGATCAGCCACCGCGGCGCGGCATTGCGCAAGCTGCTGGCGGCGTGTTTTCAATGACGATCGGACAAGGGCAGGCTGAGGAGACAACCACGCCGTTGTTCGGCGTCTATGTCCACTGGCCGTTCTGCAAGTCGAAGTGCCCCTATTGCGACTTCAACAGCCACGTGCGCGACGCGGTGGATCAGGCACGCTGGCAGCGCGCGCTGCTGGCCGAGTTGCGCCACTACGCGGCACGCAGCAGCGGGCGCACCGTCACCAGTATTTTCTTTGGCGGCGGCACACCCTCCCTGATGCCGCCCGAGACCGTCGGCGCCGTCATCGAGATGATCCGCCAGGCGTGGCCGGTCGCCACCGACGTGGAAATCACGCTGGAAGCCAATCCCACCTCGGTCGAGGCGGCGGCGTTCGGTGCTTTACGCGCGGCGGGCGTCAATCGCGTATCGCTGGGTGTCCAGTCGTTCGACCGCGAGGCGCTGCACTTTCTCGGGCGGGGCCATGACGTCGACGAAGCGGTGGCGGCGGTACAGCTGGCGCGCGAGCTCTTCCCGCGCCATTCGTTCGATCTGATCTACGCCCGCCCCGGCCAAACCGTCGCCGGCTGGCAGGCCGAGCTAGATCGCGCGCTGGCGTTGGCGCGCGATCATCTGTCGGTCTATCAGCTCACGGTCGAGCGCGGCACGCGCTTCTGGCAGGACCAAGCCCGCGGCCTGTTCGCGTTGCCCGACGACGACACCCAGGCGGCACTGTTCGAAGCCACTCAGGTGCGGCTGGCGGCGGCCGGGTTGCCGGCCTACGAGATCTCCAACCATGCGGCGCCCGGCGGCGCCTGCCGGCACAATCTCACCTACTGGCGCTACGAAGACTACGTCGGTGTCGGTCCGGGCGCCCATGGTCGCCTGTCGGCTCGCGACGGCGATGCGGTACTCAAGCATGCCACGCGGCAAATCAGCGGGCCGGACGCCTGGCTGGACGCGGTCGAGCGACAGGGCCACGGTACGGCCGCCGACACACAGGTTGCGGGCGGCGATCTCATTGTCGAAGCCATGATGATGGGGCTGCGGCTGGTGGACGGAATCGACCGGACGATCTTCCGGCGCGTCACCGGGGTCGACGCGGTCGGCGCCTGCGATCCTGCGGTGCTGCAACGCCTCGTACGGGGCGGCTTTCTCCACGTCGATGACCAAGTGCTGCGGGCCACCGATACAGGACGGCAGCGTCTGAATGCCGTGCTGGGGCGGCTGCTGCCGCACTAGGCATGCGGGCAGCGACCCTACCCGCTCGCCGCGTTAGGAGCAAAAAAAGAAGAGCGGGCCGAAGCCCGCTCTTCCGTAATCCAGACCCGATAGACCGGTATCAGAACGTGAGCGCCGTACCGAAGACGACCGCCCAGGCGTCCGCCTTCTCGTTCCGGCTCTGACCCGAACCCATATAGTACAGGAAGCCACCGGTGAGCTTGATGCCCGGCGACAGCGCGTAGTTGGCGCCGACTTCGAAGTAGTCGAGCTTGTCCTTGCCCGGCGCGTTCTGCGTGCCGGCCACGGCGAAGGCGTCGCGGTTGCGACCGCCCCACCAGCCAGCCGACATCTGCCACGGACCGGTTTCGTACATCAACGACGCCGTGTACCAACGGGTACGGTTGGTCGAGTTGATGCTGCCGTTGTTGTCCATGCCCAGGCCGCCGCCCAGCGTGAAGCCGGCGAAGCCGAGCTGGGCACCGACCGCCCAGGTCTTGTAGCGACCACCAGTGTTCACCGCCGCGACCGGGTTGGCCGCGATGTTGTTGCTGGAGATGCCGCGGTCGAACGCCGCCGTGGCATAAGCGGCATACAGCGCCACCGACACGTCGCCGAACTTGTTCAGGTAGTTCCCCGAAATGTCGACGCCATTGACGTAGTTGTTGGCGTTGCGCGGGCAGTTGCTGAAGTTCGCACCGCCACCACGCGAGCCGCAGGTCGCCAAGCTCGCACCGCCCGAGAAGTTCGGGGTGTACGAGAAGCCGATCTGGAAGCCGGCGAAGCGCGGCGTGAAGTAGGTGAACTTGTTGGCGTCACCGCTGAAGCCGGCGTTGTGCGCCGCGCCGGTGCCCAGGATGGTGCCGCCGCGGCCGGCGCCGTTGGCCGCCGCAAAGCCGTTGCCGAAGTAGTTGAAGTTGTGGTCGTTGAAACCCCAACCGATCAGCGCCGACGGCGAGGAGTACTGCATCTTGAACGACGCCGAGTCGGTCGAGCCGAACTCGATACGACCCCAGTCGCCGAACGCGAACATGTACTCTTCGTCGAGCTGGTCGTTGGTCGCGGTGTTGCCGCCGCCCTGCGACCAGCCTTCCAGCTCGATACGCACACCGATCGAGGTGCCGTTGTCCAGCTTGGTCGTGCCGGTGAACCAGATTTCGCCTTCGTACTTCAGGTTCTCGGGGCGATAGCTCTGGCCCTGTGTCGCCGTCACCAGATCACGATCGATGTGACCGACGACGACCATCCACTGGAAGTAGCCACGCAACTCGAGCTTGATCGGATCGGCGGCCATCGCCGGTGCGGCGAGCAGACCACCGGCGACCAGCGCGGTCGTGCCCAGCAGTGTTTTCTTCATGTTCTCCCTCTCTCGTGGGTCTGAATTACGCTACGCACGTCGGACCGTGTCCTGGCCGGTTCGAGGGGTCTAGCCTGAGCCGGCCAACAAACCGCCCCCGCCACGAACGGACGACGCAGCATGTAACCACCGGCCTGTTGCCAGGGTCAAGAAACCAAAGGGCTTTGCTGTGATTCTTTCGAAAGGTGTGTCTATTGGGCAACAGATGGCGGCGACAAAATTTCTCGCTCCGCCAAGGACTTGGCGGCAGTGGACCTAGGTCGAAATAAGCGAATGTTCAGTTCGCAGATTTAGTTAGTTTCTTGAGACGACCAATCCATATCGGCAACCCGAAAGGCCTGGTCGGCAGGCACGCCGGCCGACCGCAGAATCGGCCGCTGCGACGCCGTCGGCCATCAACTTGCCGGCGCGGCCCTTGCCGGCCGATCGGGAGTCCCCCTATAACCCCGGTCCGGAGGCAGGGACCGAGACCTGTCCACCAAGTCAGCCGGCGCAATCCTGGGGAGATTCGCCGGCGCGGGAGCAAGGACCAGATGAGACGATTTGTTCGCCCGGGCACCGCGGCCATGGCCGGCCTGTTCTTGGCGTTCGCGGCGGGCAGCCTTGCCGGCTGCGCCCAGAACCAGGGTGCCGATACCGGCAGCGTCGACCGCCGCCGGACCGACATCCAGCGCGGGATCGCCGGGCGCACCCAGCCCCGCGACGAGGGGCTGTTCGGCCCCGGCGGTCTGTTCGGGTCGCGGGACGACAAAAAGAAGGGCCTGGAGGAGCCGGGCATCGCGGTCAACGCTTTCCTGTGGCGCGCCTCGCTTGATACCGTGGCCTTCATGCCGCTGGCCTCGGCCGATCCGTTCGGCGGCACCATCATCACCGACTGGTACACCCCGCCGGAGAGCCCCAACGAGCGGGTCAAGGTGCAGATCACCATTCTCGACCGCGACCTGCGCGCCGACGGCGTGCGCGCCTCGGTGTTCCGTCAGACCATGAGCGGCAACCGCGGCTGGATCGACGCCAATGTCGACCCGCGTACCGGCGTGGAGCTGGAAAACCAGATCCTGACCCGGGCGCGCCAGCTGCGCATCGCCCAGCTCGGTCGCTGACCGGGCGCGGGGACCAGGCTTCCCAGCAAAAAGGGCGGCCCGATGGGCCGCCCTTGTCGTGTGGCCGCCTGAGCGGCAGCGCTTAGTTGAGCACGATCTCGACGCGGCGG
>JAHCJT010000217.1 GCA_026126245.1 Alphaproteobacteria bacterium | reverse complement strand
CACGCCGATATAGGATCTGCGGCGCCATTCGCCGTCGGTGACGACGTCAAGGCAGGCCTGCTCCTGCATCGCCACGGCATACCGCACTGCCGCGTCCATCGCCGCGCCGCCGGCCGGCCGCTCCAGCCGGTCGAGCACGAAGGCCGGCCGCGGCAGCGAGCCGACGACGGCGGCGGGAAACAACGGCGTGCCCATGCCATCAGCCCCGCCACAGGCGCTGTGCCAGATCGAGATCTTCCTGGGTGTCGATTTCGCGATATCGACCCGGCGTGTCGACATGCGTCATCGCGACGCCCTGCTCGATCATGTCCTGCAGCATGTGGATCAGGTAGGCCTTCTCGAAGAGGGCCGCCTCGCGGTAGGGACGCCCGGCGCACTCGGCGCGCCGCCGGTGAAAGACCTCGCGCAGCGCCTGCGCGCCCGCCGCCGAGAACTTCGCGACGCCGATGAATTCGCCGTAGGCGTCGGCCGCCCCGATGCCGCGATGCACGCGCGTCACCTTGCCGTCGGCGACGGTCACCTTCTCGGCATCGTGCGGCGGATGGCAGGTACGCGGCCGGTAGTGCTCGACCCAGTCGGTATCGATCCCCAGGGCGATGTCGGCCGGCGCATCGACGAGGCCGCGCACCACCTCGGGCGTGTACAGAATGTCGGCGTAGGAGGTCAGGAACGGCTGGTCCATGAGGTCCTCGGCGCACATTAGCGACGCCAGGATGTTGTTGTTCGGCCAGTCGGCATTCTCCCGGAAGACGAAGCCGGGATAGGCGGCGCGCACGCTGTCGATGCGATAGCCGCCGATGAAGCAGATCTCGCTCACTCCGCCCTGGGTCAGGGCGCGCACGATCCAGTCGATGATGCGCGCGCCCTGTACTTCGGCGAAGCACTTGGGCGCATCGGCCGTGCTCGGCATCAGACGTTGCCCGCGACCGGCGCCGATGATGATGGCCCGCACGTACGCTTTCCCCCCGTCGTCGGCGTGCACGCTAGCGCGGCGATGGCCGGGTGGCCACGTCCATCGGCGCGATATCGCGGTTCAGTCGACCTTGGCGCCGGCCTTCTTGATGATTTCCGCCAGGCGCTTTTCCTCGCTGGCGCGGTAGGCGGAGACCTCCTGCTGCGTCGACCACCACGCGGTGGCGCCGAGATCGAGGTAGGCCTTGACCACGTCGGGGCTTTCCAACGCCTTCTTGCTGAACATCGACATGCGTTCCACCACCGGCGCGGGCAGCTTCGCCGGCCCGACCAGCGCCGTCCACGAGCGGATGTCGAAGCCGGGCAGGAACTCCGACAGAGCCGGGATGTCGGGCACGACGGCGCTACGCTGCGCGCTGGTGACGGCAAAACCGCGCACCTTGCCGGGCCGGTATTGCGCCAGCGATCCGGGGATGTTGTCGAAGATCATGTGCACCTGCCCGGCCAGCAGATCGACCATGGCCGGCGCTGCGCCGCGGTAGGGCACGTGCAGCATGTCGACCTGGGCCAGCTGCTTGAACAGCTCGCCCGACAGATGCAGCGTCGTGCCGTTGCCGGCCGAGGCGTAGGAATACTTGCCGGGATTCTTCCTCAGCAGCGCGATCAGCTCCGGCACCGTCTTGGCCGGCACGTCCAGGTTGGCGACCAGCATATTGGGCAGCCACCACAGGTTGGTGACGAACGTGAAATCCTTCTCGGGATCGAACGGCAGCTGGCCCTTCTTCAGGGTCGGCGCGATGGCATGCGAGGCGATGCCGCCCAGGCCGATCGTGTAGCCGTCCGGCGCCGACTTGGCGACGATGTCGACGCCGACGTCGCCGCCCGAGCCGCCGCGGTTCTCGACCACGAACTGCTGGCCGGTCAGCTCGGTCATCTTCTGGCAGAAGATGCGCGAGAGGGTGTCGGTGGCACCGCCGGCGGGAAACGGATTGATGTAGCGCACCACGCGGCTGGGCCAGGCGTCCTGGGCCCGCGCCACCATGGGTGCCGCAATCGCGCCGCCCAGCACCCCCAGCGCGGCGCGCCGCGGCAAGCGATGGCGCACCGGGGCAATCCCAGCAATACGGCCGGAAGACGTCATGGGTATCTCTCCCCCTGCAGCCGGCCGACGCCGGCTTCTTGTTGGTCGGCGGCACGGTCCGGTCGACCCCGGCGCAAGTCAACGGCCGTTAGCTGCATAGCCGCCCTGCCGGCGATCCGTCGCGCTATTCGTCGACGATGCGGTTGCGCAGAGTCCCGATGCCGGAAATCTCGACTTCGATGGTATCGCCGGCTTTCATCCACAGCGGCGGATCGCGCCCCAGACCGACGCCGGCCGGGGTGCCGGTGGCGATCACGTCGCCCGCCTCCAGGACAGTGAAGCTCGAAAGGTAGGCAATAATCCGCGCCACCGGATAGATCATGTGGTCGGTGGTGTCGTCCTGCACCGTGGTGCCGCTGAGCCGGGTGGTCAGCCGAAGGGCCTGCGGATCAGGAATTTCATCGGCCGTCACCATCCACGGCCCCAGCGGGCCGGTGGTCGGGAAGTTCTTGCCGGCGGTCACCGAATGCTTCTGGAAGTCACGCACGCTGGCGTCGTTGAAGCAGGTGTAGCCGGCGACCACCGACAGGGCCTGCGCCTCCGGCACGTGCCGGCAGCGGCGACCGATGATGACCGCCAATTCGCCCTCGAAATCGAGATTCGTCGAGACACGCGGCCGCATGATGGCCCCGCCATGCGGCAACAGCGTGTTGTGCAGCCGCGAAAAGACGCTGGGGTGCGGCGGCAGCTCGCGGCCGACTTCACTGGCGTGGCTGCGGTAGTTCAAGCCGACGCACAGGATCTTGTCGGGATCCGGCACGACTGGCGCCAGCTCGATATCGTCCAGGCGGCGGTCCGGCCGCGCCGCGGCGACGATGGCGGCCACGGCCGGCAGCGCCCCGGCCGCGATGGCGGTCCGCAATGTCGGCCAGCGGTCGCCGACCCGCGCCACGAGATCGACCACGCCGCCCTCGACCACGGCGCCGTAGCGCGCCTGCCCGTCCGCCCGGTAGCTCACCAGCCGCATGCGGTCCACCCCTCTGTCCGGTGCGCCAGCCTAGCGCATTGGCACTATGACACCATCCCGGGCGGTGGCATCGTTCCGCCAGAGGAAAGACGCCATGGCGATGATCAAGCTGACTTTCTGCCTGCACCGGCTGCCCGGTCTGAGCCCGCCGCAGTTCCACGACTATTGGCTCAACAAGCACGGCCCGCTGGTCCGCAGCCACGCCGCCGCGCTGGGCATCTGCCGCTACGTGCAAACCCATGCCATCGAGACCTCGTTCAACGCCGGCCTGCGCGGCTCGCGCCAGGCGCCGGAACCGTTCGACGGCATCGCCGAGCTGTGGTGGACCGACGACGCAACGTTCGAGCGCTCGATGCGCGATCCCGTCGCCCGCGCCGCCGGCAAGATCCTGCTTGCCGACGAGCAGACCTTCATCGACCTGCCGCGCTCGCCGCTCTGGCTTAACCGCGAGCACGAGATCGTGGCGCCGGCGACGGCGTCCGCCGCCCGCGCCTGAAACGGACGCGACCACGTCATGCTGTCGAGGCTCAAGCGTTTGCTGCGGCCACCGGCCCCGCCCGCCGGCCCGCCCCGCTGGATCGAGTGTGCCGATCTGGCGGCGCGGCTGACCTGCGAAACCCTGGCGATCGTCGATGTGCGCGGGCCCGACGAATTCGACGGGCCGCTGGGCCATATCGAGGGCGCCGTCAACGTTCCACTCGATGCCATTGCCGCGGGCAAGGCCGACCTCGCCGGCCTGCGCGGCCGCGAGATCGTGCTGGTGTGCCGCACCGACCGGCGCTCCGCCCGCGCCGCCGCCAGCCTGGGCGCCGCCGGGTTCGAGCATCTGCTGGTGCTACGCGGCGGCATGGACAGCTGGAACGCCGTGGGGCTGCCGGTGGCACGAACCCGCGGCGTCTGAAACGGAGCCCGGACCGCGGCCGCGGGTGACAGGCGCGCCGCCACCTCCGTAGGATACGGCGGCCGACCCGAACGACGACAGGGGGAACCATGGATCCGCGCCACGTGAAATCGGCCGATGACGCCCGGCGCATCGTCCAGGAGCGCGGCCTCTCGCACGTCAAGGTCGGCCTGCACGACGTCGACGGCGTCCTGCGCGGCAAGTACCTGCACGTCGACAAGTTCTTCTCTGCGCTCGACGGCGGCTTCGGCTTCTGCGACGTCGTGCTGGGCTGGGACAGCAACGATCAGCTCTACGACAACGTCACCTACACCGGCTGGCACACCGCCTATCCCGACGCGCCGGCGCGCGTCGTCCCCGACAGCTGCCGCGAACTGCCGACCGAACCGGGCGGCCTGTTCTTCCTTTGCGAATTCGGCGACAAGGCAGCCGAGCTCTGCCCGCGCGGCACGCTCAAGCGCGTGCT
Organism: Alphaproteobacteria bacterium; assembly: GCA_026126245.1. Lineage (GTDB taxonomy): Bacteria > Pseudomonadota > Alphaproteobacteria > Reyranellales > Reyranellaceae > Vineibacter. The sequence goes on along the minus strand of JAHCJT010000217.1, from coordinate 3,586 downwards.
CGAGCGCGCACGGCGCCTGGGCTTCGAGGTGCGCTGCGGCTTCGAGTACGAGTTCTTCGTGTTCGCCGAGACCCCGCAGTCGATCCGCGACAAGGGCTACCGCAACCTCAAGCCGATCTCGCCCGGCTTCTTCGGCTATTCGGTGCTGCGCAATTCGGTCTACGCCGAGTGGTACCGCGAGATGCTGGACCTGTGCGAGCGCATGGATTTCGGCCTCGAGGGCCTGCATACCGAGACCGGCGCCGGCGTGCTCGAGGCGGCACTGCGCGTCTCCGACGGACTGGCGGCGGCCGACAAGGCGGCGCTGTTCAAGACCTTCATCAAGGTGCTGGCGCAGCGCCGCGACTGGCTCGTCACCTTCATGGCCAAGTGGTCCAAGGACTGGCCGGGTTGCGGCGGTCACATCCACGTCTCGCTGTGGCGGGCCGGCGAGGCCTCCGAGCCGGTGTTCCACGACGCGGCGGCGGCGCACCGGATGAGCCCGACCATGCGGCAGTTCGTGGCCGGCCAGCAGGCGCTGATGCCCGAGCTGCTGGCGATGATCGCGCCGACGGTCAATTCCTACCGGCGGCTGATCCCGGGTTTCTGGGCGCCGACTTCGGCGACGTGGGGCGTCGAGAACCGCACGACGGCGCTGCGCGTCATTCCCGGCTCCGCCAAGTCGACCCGCGTGGAGTATCGCGTCGCGGCGGCCGACGCCAATCCGTACCTGGCGCTGGCCGCCGCCGTGGGCGCCGGCCTGTGGGGCATCGAGAACAAGCTTGACCCCGGCGAACCGGTGCGGGGCAACTCCTATGCGCTCAGCCATCCGGCCGAACGCGACCTGCCGCGCACCCTGATGGAGGCGGCCGGCCGGCTGAAGGCCTCGACGGCGGCACGCGCCCTGTTCGGCGACGCGTTCGTCGAGCACTACGCCGCCAGCCGCGAGTGGGAGGAGCGCGAGTTCCGCAAGCACATCAGCGACTGGGAACTCGACCGCTACTTCGAGATCATCTGAGCGCGGCGCGCCTACTTCGAAATACGCAGCTTGGGCAGCGCCGCCTTTGCCGCCGCCACCCCGGCGTCGGTGATCTTGCTCTTGCGGGCGCTGATCGAGGTCAGCGTCGCGATCCGGCTGAGCGTCGCCAGGCCGGCGTCGCCGACCTGCGTGTCGTCGAGCGTGATGTTGCGCAGCGGCAGGTCGACCACGGCCGCCATGCCGGCATCGGTCACTGCCGTCTCGCTCAGCCACAGCGTGCGCAGCAGCTTGAGGTCCTTCAGGGCCTCGAGGCCCTTGTCTGTGATCCTGGTGCGGTTGAGGTAGAGCGTCTCGAGGTTCGTCAGCTGGCCGATCGCGGTCATCGAGTCGTCAGTGATTGCCGTGCCCCAGATGTACAGCCGGCGCAGCGAGGTCATGCGGGCCAGATGCGCTGCGCCTTTGTCATCGACATGGGTATTCATCAGGCTGAGCTGCTGCAGCGTCTTGCTCTCCGCGAGATAGGCCAGCCCGTCGTTGATGCGGGTGAAGTTGAGACCGAGCGTGCGCAGGTTGGGCAGCGCCGCGACATATTTCAGACCTTCGTCGGAGATCTTCGGCATCTGCTGCAGCGACAGCAGCTCCAGCGTCTTCGACACCGACAGCGTGGCCAGCGCCGCGTCGGTGATTTCCGTGCGGTCCAGCGTCAGCCACTTCAGGCTGCGCAGCTTGACGATGTGCGCCATGCCGGCATCGGTCCAGCCCTTGGTGCTGCCGAGGTTGAGCAGCGACAGCTTGGGCGCCGTCGACAGGGCTTCCAGCAGCTGGTCGTCGATGACGATGCCGTAGAGGCTGAGGTTGGTCAGTTCCGGCAGTTTCGCCAGATGTGCCAGACCGGCGTTGGTCACCTTGCCGGGATGGACGTCAACGGTCGCCAGCTTTGGCAGCAGGACCAGCGCGGCCATGTCGTGATCGGTAAGCTCCTGCCAGACGCGGCGGTCCATGTTGAGGCTGGTGGCCCGCGCCGCGTTCTCGATCGTGAACGGCTGCGTGCCGTTCTTGATGCCCAAATCGTTGAGGCGTTTGACCAGCGCGTCGAGCTGCGCATTGGCCGCCTGCGCCACCTCGCTGGCGGGCCGGTCCGGCGCCGCGCCGGCCGGCAAGATCGTCAAGGCGGCGGCGCACGCCGCGGCAAGGAAAATCGTCAGGTCAGGCCAAGCGGATTGCCGAGAGTGCGCCATATCGCCCTGCTCCTCATCGCCTCTCCCCGATCGCATCCCCCCGCTTTTCAGCCAATCTCCCAAATCGCTCCGTCGCGTTCAACCCCGAGTGCCGCGGCGTGCGGCCTCAGCGCCCCTTGAAGCGCGGCGGCCGCTTTTCCATGAAGGCCGCCACGCCTTCCTTCATGTCCTCGGTGCCGAGCAGCGGCAGCAACTGCAGGAAGACATGATGGACGTGCTCGGTGAAGGGTTCGTTCCACGCCATGCGCATCATCCGCTTGGCCGCTTGGATGGCGAGCGGCGCATTGGCCGCGATCTCGGCCGCCAGTTGGCGCGCCGCCGTCAGCGCCGTGCCGTCATCGACCACGCGCGACACCAGCCCCAGCGACAGGCTCTCGTCGGCCGACAGCGTGCGGCCCGTGAAGATCAACTCCGCCGCCTTGGACCAGCCCAGCAGGCGCGGCAGGTACCAGGTGCCACCCGATTCCGGCAGCACGCCGCGCCGTGCGTAGCTCGCCGCCAGCTTGGTGGAGCGTGCCATGACGCGGATGTCGGCACCCAGCGCGATGTCGAGGCCGTAGCCCGCCGCCGCGCCGTTGAGCGCGCAGATCACCGGCTTGTCGAGCTGGTGCAGAACCGTCGGCGGGGTATTGCGCAGGTCGATGGTGGTGCGCATGAAGCCCTGCCCGAGGCCGATGCTGTCGGTGCCCGCTTGCTGGGCCTCGAGATTGAGGCCAGCACAGAACGCGCGATCGCCCGCCCCGGTCAGGATGATGACCCGGACCTCGGGATCGTCGCCGGCCCGCACCAGCGCCGCCGACAGGGCGTCCAGCATGGGCCGCGAGATGGTGTTCATGCGCTGCGGCGCGTTCAGCGTGATGGTCGCGATGGCGTCGGCGGCGGCATAAAGCACCTCGCCGGCAGCAGCCGCCTGCGCGGCAGGCACGGCAAGGGTATCGGGCGGGGCCATGCGGAACTCCTAGGGAACCGGGGCGGTTGCGTCTATTGTTCGCCCGCCGCCGGCTGCGTTCAATGCCGCCGCCATATTCCTGCGAGGCCCGGGTCCACCATGCAGAACCGTTTTATCGATCTCTACAGCGACACCAAGAGCAAGCCGACGCCGGGCATGCGCAAGGCGATGGCCGAGGCCGAGGTCGGCGACGAGCAGAAATTCGAGGACCCCACGGTCAACCGCCTGCGCGAGAAGGTCTGCGGGCTGCTGGGCAAAGAGGATGCGGTGTTCCTGCCGTCGGGCACGATGTGCAACCAGATCGCCATCCGGGTGCATTGCCGGCCGGGCGAAGAGATCATCTGCGACCGCACAGCGCACATCATCACCTCCGAAGGCGGCGGACCCGGCGCCAACTCCGGCGTCATGTTCCACCCGCTGGACGGACCCAACGGCATCTTC
>JAHCJT010000216.1 GCA_026126245.1 Alphaproteobacteria bacterium | reverse complement strand
CATCCCGCAGCGATCCGGCCTTGAGCGCCAGCCGTGGCCGCGCGCTCGACACCGGATATGCGCTATGGAGAGTCAGCTGGATGTCGAGCAGCGGCACTATAGACGATGGGCATGGCGGGCTGACGGCCCTCGCCAATGGGCAGGTGACCTACGGTTCCGTTCGCACACCTCCGCGCCGGGCGACGCGCACGACGCTGGCGAGCCGGACTGCATGTGCAGGATATTGACCCGGCCTGTGTGGCCTGACCTGCGTGGACGACCATGAGCCGCATGTGCCATCCGAGTGCCGCCATTGCGCTGCTGTGCGCCCTGTCGTCGCCGGCCAGCGCGCAACTCCAGCCACGCGGCCCTGCGTCGGCCGGCGACGCTAGCCACATCGGCGACCCCGCGGCGATCGCCAGTCCGTCATGCTGCGTCGCCGTGGCAGCACCGGCGGCGGAGCGGCCTGCCGCGCCGCCGCGCACGGCGAGGCAATGGACGGAACCGGTGGCCGACTACTTTGCGCCCTTCGCCGTCGACTGGAACGATGGCCGCTGGTGGTGGACCGCCGGCGTCGGCGTGGTCGACAAGAAGGAGGACAGCGAGATCGCGCGCGGGCAGTCGGACCTTGGTCGTACCTACCGGCTGAGCGCCGGCGTGGGCCGCGAGGTCGGTGCGCTGTGGAATGTCATGCGCCTGGAATGGGAAGTGGTTGGCGCGGTCCATGTCGGTTCCGAGAGCCTGGTCGACCTGCGGGCCAACCTGATCGCACGCTGGACCGAGTTTCCGTGGAACCACATCGTCTACAGCACGTTCGCCCTCGGCATCGGACCGTCCTTCATCACCCGCCGGTCACGCTATGAGTCGGAGGGCGGCCAGCATTCCCGGCACCTGACCAACGGCGTGCTGTTCGAGCTGACCCTGGCGCCGCCGCGACGGCCGGACTGGGCCTTCGCGCTGCGCCTGGACCACCGCTCGCCGATTTTCGACCTCATCCGGCATGGCGGCACGCCATCGGATTTCGTCGTCGTCGGCGTGAAGCACCGCTTCTAGATTGGGACGCCGCCGGCATTCCGCAGCGCCGAACGCCACCGCGCCACGCCGCGTTCCCGGTGATTGTTGCCATACAACTTTGCGCCCGGGCGCGCCTTGCATCTCGCAAGTGCGAACGTTAGGTTGCGCCGCCCTCAGGGGCGTTCTGTCCGGCTCACGGCCGGACGCCTTCCAACGGACCCGCAACATGGCCTTCATCGCCGACCGCCTCAGCCGCATCAAGCCGTCTCCGACCAATGCCGCACAGGGCAAATTCCTGGAGATGAAGGCGGCGGGCAAAGACGTGATCGGCCTGGCGGCGGGTGAGCCCGATTTTCCGACGCCCGATCACATCAAGGATGCCGCCATCAAGGCGATCCGCGACAACGACACCAGGTACACCGCCATCGCCGGCACACCGGCGCTGCGCCAGGCCATCTGCGCCAAGCTCAAGCGCGACCACGGCCTCGAGTACGCGCCCAACCAGGTGGTGGTCAGCAGCGGCGGCAAGCAGGTGATCTTCAACGCCATGCTCGCGACGCTCAACGCCGGTGACGAGGTGATCGTGCCGGCACCCTACTGGGTGTCGTACCCGGAAATGGTGCTGGTCGCCGACGGCACGCCGGTCATCGTGAACTGCCCCGAGTCCAACGGCTTCAAGCTGCAGCCGCAGGACCTCGACCGCGCCATCACGCCGCGCACCAAGTGGCTGATCCTGAACTCGCCGAGCAATCCAACCGGCGCCGCCTACAGCCGTGACGAACTGCGGGCGATCTGCGACGTGCTGCTCAAGCACCCGCATGTCTGGGTGCTGACCGACGACATGTACGAGAAGCTCGTCTACGACGACTTCGAGTTCCACACGCCGGCCGAGATCGAGCCGAAGCTCTACGAGCGCACGCTGACGCTGAACGGCGTGTCGAAGGCCTACTGCATGACCGGCTGGCGCATCGGCTATGGTGCCGGCCCGCAGCAGCTGGTTTCGGCCATGGTTACCGTGCAGTCGCAGAGCACGTCCAACGCCAGCTCGATCAGCCAGGCGGCCTCGGTGGCGGCGCTCAACGGGCCGACCGACTTCATTCCCAAGCACAACGCCATCTTCAAGCAGCGGCGCGATCTGATCGTGTCGATGCTCAACCAGGCCAAGGGCCTCAAATGCCCGCGGCCGCAAGGCGCCTTCTACGTCTATCCATCGTGCGCCGGCGTGATCGGCAAGAAGACGCCCGACGGCAAGACGATCGCCAACGACACCGACTTCGTGGGCTACCTGCTGGAGTCCGAGGGCTTGTCGGTGGTGCAGGGTTCGGCCTTCGGCATGGGACCCAATTTCCGCATCTCGTACGCCACGGCGACCGACCTGCTGGAAGAGGCCGGCCGTCGCATCCAGCGCGCCTGCGCGGCGCTGGCGTAGTCCGACCGTCATGGCCGGCCGCGGCAGCTAGCCCCGCGGCACAAGCCACACCGCAATGCGGCGCCGGATGATCTCCGGCGCCGCTTTTCCGTCCGGTCTTTCCGGTGCAGCCGCTCGCCGCAGCAAATCCTCAGGGATCGCGAACCACCCGGAACCCGAGCATGTTGCCGTTGTGGCCCGACGAGTCGCGGAAGCGAAACGTCGACGTGGAGCGCCAGGGTTCGTTGAACCAGCCGCCGCCGCGCACCACGCGCTTGTCGCATTCACCGGCATAGCGCGGCCGGTGATCGGGCGCCGCCCCGTCGTGGGTCGGATTCCAGCAGTCCTCGGTCCATTCCCAGACATTGCCCAGCATGTCGTGAAGACCGAAGGCGTTGGGCGGGAACGACCCGACTGGCGCCGTGAACGGAAAGCCGTCGGAGCAGACGCCGTAGCGCGCCGTGTCGCGGCGGTGCTTGTAGGCGTCGGCCAGCGACTGGTCGCCGACATTGGCGCGGCCGCAGAACGTCGTGGCGTCGGCCGCGAACGGACGTGGCCCCGTGCTGCCGGCGCGGGCGGCATATTCCCATTCCGCCTCGCTCGGCAGCCGATAGCGCCGGCCGGTGATCTTGGTGAGCCAGCCGGTGAATGCCCTGGCCTCGAACCAGTTGATGCAGACGATCGGATCGCGGCCGGTCTGCGGAAAGCCCGGCTTGCGCCAGGTGAGCCCACGGTACTCGTAGCGCTTGCCGTCGCTGCCCTCGGCCCAGCAAGCGTTGTCGGTCCGCTGGCGGGTGGCGCGAAAATATTCGGTGAACTCGTCGCGCGTTACCTCGAAGCGGCCGATCAGGAAGGGCGGCACGATCACCTGCCGCTGCGGTTGCGCGCGGCCGCGCATATTGGCCGGCACGCCTTCGCGTTCCTCTTCGCCGGCCTGCGCGCCCATGGTGAAGACGCCGCCGCGCAGCAGCACCATCTCCGGACAGGTCGGACAATCCCGTACCGTGGTGGTGCCCGTTGGCTGGCCCCAAGCCGCGGTCGCGGCCACAAACAGAATCGCCGATGCCGTCAGCCGCAAGACCACGAGCACCTCCCTGCGCCGGTTGTCGCCCCCGGCGCCACGTTACCCGAGACGGCAGGCCGCGGCCACCGGTCGGCCACTGCGAGGCATTCGCTTGCCAACCGATTTCGTGCGAGACCGCCATTGACTCGATCAGCCGAACCGGGGAACGCTTGACGCAACAGTCGCCCTGGGGTCGGCGTTTGGGGTGTTGCCCCGCGTTTTCAGGGCGCCGGCGGTGACGGCACACAGGCCGTCGACGCCGGCATTCTCGGATGCGGGGCGACGTAGACGGGCCATCACGGCTCCCCGCCCGGTTGCCGACCGGGGGACACGATGAACCGGCGGTTCGCGCGCGGCGGGAGGGCGTAGCCATGGCTGACAACACGATCGTTTCATCGGGCTCGGAACGTCCGGGCGGCGGCGCCAACCGCGTCGTTGCCCTGTGCGGTCCCTACCTCTCCGGAAAAACGACACTGCTGGAAACGCTGCTCTACGCCACCGGCGCGATCAACCGGCGCGGCCGGCCGCGCGACGGCAGCTCGACCGGCGACGGCGCGCCCGAGGCGCGCAAGCTCGGCATGGGCACCGAGCTCAACGTCGCCACCTGTACGTACCTTGGCGATTCGTGGACCTTCCTCGACTGCCCGGGATCGATCGAGTTCCTGCACGACACGATGTCGGCGCTGTCGGTCTGCGACGCGGCGGTGATCGTCTGCGAGCCGGTGCCCGACCGGGTGGCGGCGCTGACGCCGCTGTTGCGCGCCCTGGAGGCGCGTCACGTCCCGCACCTGTTCTTCGTCAACAAGATGGACGCCGCGCACGCGCGCGTCAGCGACATGATGGCCGCCCTGCAATCCGTCTCCGAGCGCAAGCTGGTTCTGCGCCAGGTGCCGATCCGCAAGACGACGGCCGACGGTGGCGAGGAGACCCAGGGCTACGTCGACCTCGTGAGCGAGCGGGCCTATCGTTACAAGCAGGGTGGCGCCTCCGACCTGATCGAGATGCCGGCCGAGCTGCTGCCCACCGAGACCGAGGCGCGGCGCGAGATGATGGAGACGCTGGCCGAGTTCGACGACACGCTGCTGGAGCAGCTCATCGAGGACGTCGCGCCCGAGAAATCGCTGATCTACCGCGACCTGCACGACGAGTTCGGCGCCGACCAGATCACGCCGGTGCTGCTGGGCGCCGGCGAGCACGAGCACGGCGTGCGCCGGCTGCTCAAGGCGCTGCGCCACGACACGCCGTTTTCGCCGGAGAGCGCCAAGCGGCGCGGTCTTGAGGTCAACGGCGCGGCGGTGGCGGAGTGCTTCAAGGTTTCGCACCAGGCGCATGCCGGCAAGCTGTCGCTGTGCCGCATCTGGTCGGGCAGCGTCGCTGAAGGGCAGACCCTGGCCTCGACCCGCGTCGGCGGCGTCATGCGCCTGTTCGGCCAGCGACACGACAAGCTGCATCAGGCCGCAGCCGGTGATCTGGTGGCCCTGGCCAAGATCGAGGGATTGTCCGCCGGCCAGATCATGACGGCCGGCGGTATCGTCGACTCGCCCGACCGTCTGGCGACCGAGTCGCCGGTCTATGGCCTGGCCATCGTGCCCAAGAACCGCAGCGATGAGGTCAAGCTGTCGTCGGCACTGCACAAGATCATCGAGGAAGACCCCTCGCTGTCGGCCGGCCATCGCGACGACACCGGCGAGTTCGTGATCCGCGGCCAGGGCGAGATGCATTTGCGCGTCGCGCTGGAGAAGCTAGCCGGCCGGTACAACGTGCCCGTGGACAGTAGCCCGCCCCGCGTCGCCTACAAGGAGACCATCCGCAAGGGTGTCCAGCAGCACGGCCGCTACAAGCGGCAGACCGGCGGTCATGGCCAGTTCGGTGACGTGAAGATCGAGATCCAGCCGCTGGGTCGCGGCGAAGGCTTCAAGTTCATCGACAAGATCGTCGGCGGCGTCGTGCCACGCAACTTCATCCCGGCCGTCGAGATGGGCGTGGTCGACTACCTCAAGCAGGGCCCGTTGGGCCAGCCGGTGGTCGACCTGTCGGTGACGTTGTTCGACGGCCAGTACCACACGGTTGACAGCTCCGAGATGTCGTTCAAGCAGGCGGCTCGTGTTGCCATGAGCGAAGCCATGCCCAAGTGCGATCCCGTCCTGCTCGAGCCGATCCTGAAGGTGACCATCGCAGCGCCCAGCGAGGCGACGTCGCGCATCCAGCGGCTGGTATCGGGGCGCCGCGGCCAGCTGCTGGGGTTCGACGCCCGGCCCGGCTGGCCGGGCTGGGACGAGGTCGCCGCCCTGATGCCGGAATCGGAGATCGGCGATCTGATCATCGAGATCCGCTCGGCCACCCAGGGCGTCGGTACCTATCACGCCGAGTTCGACCATCTGCAGGAGATGGCCGGCCGCGCCGCCGAGAAGGTCGTCGACGAGGGCAAGCGGCGGGCGGCCGGCGCCCGCTGAACCGCTTGGCACCCGACCGGTGCCGGATACCTGTCGCGGCGGACGCCGCGACAGGCGCCTGCAGGAGGCAACCCTGAACAGCGCCCGCCCCGAGATCCTGCAGCTGCAGGCCGACGGCTGGATGCCCAACAACCCGCGGCTGCCCGTGCTGCTGTATCGCGGCGTGCTGGCGGCGGACACCGGGCGCGATCTCGCCGCCGACTTCGAGGCGCTGTTCGAGCGCAACGGCTGGCCGGCACAATGGCGCAACGGCGTCTATGCCTTTCATCACTACCATACTAATGCCCACGAAGTGCTGGGCTTCGCGGCGGGCAGGGCGCGCCTGCTGCTCGGCGGGCCGGGCGGCGTGGAAATTCAGGTCGCCGCCGGCGACGTGGCGCTGCTGCCCGCCGGAACCGGCCATTGCCGACTGGATGCCAGCCCCGATCTTCTTGTCGTCGGCGGCTACCCGCCGGGCCAAGACCCGGATCTGCAACGGGCGGCGGCGACGGCCGAGATGACGGCCCGTATCGCCGGCGTGCCGTTCCCCGCCAGCGACCCCGTCGCCGGCGCCGACGGGGCGCTGCTCGCGCTGTGGCAGGCCGGCCAGGCGCATCCGGCGCGACGGACCGTCACCCTGTCGCTGCCGCCCTAGTCACGAAGCGGTGAATGCCGCGGTGTGTGACTTCTGGTCCGGCACAACCTGTGCAACATCGTCGGCGCGGCGCCATCCGGCGCATGAGGAGGTCGCATGTTGAACCGGCGGTCGCTCGTGGCGAGCGGCCTTTTGTTGCCCCTGATGCCGGCGGCGGTGCCGGCCCGGGCACAGGTACCGAGGCTTGCGGTCGTCTTTGTCGGCCACGAGCTTTGAGGCGGCTGCAAGATCTGGCGTGCCCAGTCCGAACCCGGTTTCAAGGCCTCGGCGGCCTTCAAGAAGCTGGACTACTACGTCGTCCACCCCGCCAACGGCTCGCTGATCCTCAAGGAGGAATACTGGCCCAAGGAGGCACAGTGGATCCTCACCGACTTCCTGATGAGCGATGAGGGCGCCCAACGCGGCAACATCACGCCGCGATTCATCATTGCCCGCGACCAGAAGATCCTGCTCACCGCCACCGGCAACGGCGGCTGGAAGGACAAGGCCTGGCCGAGAATCCAGGAACTGACGGGGACCGCCGGCTGAGACCCGCCGCCGGCGGCTGCCGGCGCGTTGCGCGGTGGCGTAACGCCGGCCGCGGCGCTACGCTGGCCCTCGACGGTCGCGATTTGCCGCCGTTCGAGCGCCGAAATGTCAGCCTCCAACCTTTTTGTCCGCCAACTTGCCAGCTACGCCGCCGCGCATCGCGATGCGCGCAACAAGGCGACGCATTTTGTCGGCATCCCGACCATCGTCTTTTCGCTGCTGCTGGTGCTCACGCTCTGGCGCATTCCGCTCGGCGCCGCGACGGTGAGCGGCGCGCTGGCACTCGGCGTGCTGGCCGTGTTGGGCTGGGTGGCGCTGGACATCGGCATCGGCCTCGTCATAGCGGGGGTGCTGCTGCCGCTATGGCTGGCGGCCGAAGGATTGGCCGGGGCGCTCGAGACCAGCGGCACCTGGACGGCGTTCGCCGGCCTGTTCGTCGGCGGCTGGATCCTGCAGTTCCTCGGCCACCACTATGAAGGCCGGCGGCCGGCACTGCTCGACAACCTGTTCCAGGCCTTTATCGGCCCCATGTTCCTGGTCGTCGAGGTCATGGTACGGGCCGGCTGGCGCCGCGATCTGGCCGACGTCTTGCGTGCCGCCGGGTCGCCGGCCGGCGTCCGAGTCACGCCGAGGTGACTTGAGGTGACTTGAAGGAGCCGGGAGTTTTCGCGACAGGTAGGGCGCGAGGGGCACGACCGGCCAGGACTGACGAGGAGCGTCGACCATGTTGATCAAGCGCAGACGCGGTTGGGAATTGCCCGAGAGCGCCGCGACGCCGGAATCCGTCTATCTCAACCGCCGCGCCCTGCTGGGCGGCCTGGGGATGGCGGCGATCGGCGGCTCGCTGCCGCTGACGGCCGCGTTCGGCCAGGACGCCGATCCGTCGGCCAAACTCTATCCCGTCACGCAAAATCCCAAGTACACGCTCGA
>JAHCJT010000215.1 GCA_026126245.1 Alphaproteobacteria bacterium | reverse complement strand
ATTGTGTCTTGATACTGCTTAGGAATCGAGTACCACAATAAAGAGTTGTCAATGGCTACTTCATATACGCATTTATCGTCTTGTATGGCTATTTCAGGACGTCCAATTTCGATTGTGTTTGTCATATCAATCTCTGTTTTTCCGAATTCATAGTTTCTCAGGACAACAATTTCCTGAGAGCAGAAATGTTCCCAAAAGTAGAATATGCATAAATCTGTAGATTGAATTGGTGTTTATTATATACAATCTTTGGACGCTTTCCAGATGAATCGATTTTCGTCTCCGGCAAATCATCAGACGGGGCGGGTAGGACCGACGCCGCTGCCTGCCAGGAGACTGCGCGCGCATGGCATCAGGAGGGGGCCAAAGTTTCTCGGCAGGGCGCCTCATCCCGCAGATGGCGGTGGCTAGCCAGAACAGTGGGAAATGCTTGCGCTGCGCCGAGTCGTGGAGCGCAAGCGGGACCCAACAAGTGTCGCACGAGCCTGCGCGACCCGCGGAGGCACAACAATGTTTGATGGTGCATGAAGGCAGTCAGTTGGAAGAGCGCCGCGTGAGTAAAGTGAGCCCGCTCGTCGAATCGGACGTGACACTGCGGTAGGCGACGAAGTCGCAGGCGTGAAAATCGGCGGCGAGGTACCTCCCAACTACTGCAATGTACGCATCTTCCTCGCCCCTGAAACGGTACAGGTCGCAGGTTCAATCCCTACAGCGCCCACCATTTTCCGCCCCGATTCACCTGCTTGTTCGACGTCGCCTCGTTCGCGGCGTGCGTCGCGATGCTAGGCACGCGCGGCGGCGCCGTTTGCGGCGCGGCACGCGCATTGCACGGTCGGAAGCGGCCATTCTTGCGCGCGCGGCTGCCCGGTGCCGTCTTCGGTCCGGGTGCCGGCGGCTGGCGCCGTCATGGAGGAGTCCGCGGCGATGGAGTTTCTGCCCAGTCTGTTGACGCTCGCGGCCATGCACCTTCTGATGGCGATGTTGCCCGGTCCCAACACGGTGGTGGTGAGCTGGCTGTCGGCGACGGCATCGCGCGGCGCCGGCCTGCGCGCGATGGCTGGCGTCGTGGTCGCCTCGCTGGTCTGGGTCGTGTTGAGCATGTTCGGCGTCGGCACGCTGCTGCTCGAGGCGGGCTGGCTCTATCGCGGCCTGCGGCTGCTCGGCGCGGCCTACCTCATCTATGTCGGCGTCCGCATGTTGCGCGCCGGTTGGCGGCGGACGGTACCGCCGGCGACGGCGACTCGCCCGCCGCTGGGCGGCCGGCGTCCGTTTGTGGCCGGGCTGCTGACGACGCTGAGCAATCCCAAGTCGGCCGTGTTCTGGACCAGCGCGTTTCTCGTGGCAGTGCCGCCGCATGCACCGCTTTGGGTCTATGGCGCGATCGTGGCCGTCATCGCCGTGCAGTCCGCGCTGTGGTACGGCGCCATTGCGGTGCTGCTGTCGACCGGCGTTGCGCGCCAGCACTATCTGCGGCTGGCGCGCTGGCTCGATCTGGTTGCGGGCACGGTGATGGTCGCGCTGGGCCTGAAGCTTGCCGACGAGATACGCCGCGAGCTGTCGGTCAGGGCGGCATCGTAGGCGGCCGCGCGCGACGCGGCGCGGTCGTGTGACGACGGACAACGCCGCCTGCCATCTCTGCGGAATCTCCGCCGCCGGTTTGCGGCGGCCATCCGCGGCGCCAATCGCATCAGTGCCAGTCGCATCAGTGCCAGTCGCGTCAGCGCCGGGCGCGGCAGGCGCGTTCGGCGCCGCCAGTCCCGAGGCGATTCTCCTGACGGCCACAGCAGGACCGCGGCCATTGCCTTGACGGGCCGACGGTCATAGCGTGGCTGTCGGCCGGGTGTGCGCGGCGCACAGAACGTCGCGACGGCCGGGCATGAATGGTTGGGGAGAGATCGGCAGTGACGGCACACGCCGAGACCGGTGGCCTGCGTTCCCGGCTGCGCGAACTGTACTACGGCCAGAGCGACGCGGCGCGGCGCTTCCGCTTCGCGCTGCTGGCCTTCGATGTCGCCACCGTCGTGTTCTTCATCGTCTCCTCGATGATCGAGCCGGTGGCGGCCATCATCGTCGCCGACATCGCCATCGCCGCCGTGCTGGCGCTCGACTACGGCGCGCGCATGTCACTGGCCAACCGGCCGTGGATCTTCCCGCTGCGCTTCACCTCGGTGGTCGACGGCATCGTCATCTTCTCGCTGATGGCGCCGTTCCTGATCGACAACCTCGCCTTCCTGCGCGTGGCGCGCATGCTGCGGCTGCTGCGCTCCTACCACGTCGCCGCCGACCTGCGGAAACGCTGGCGCTGGTTCCGGCGCAACGAGGAGATCATCACCTCGGCGGTCAACCTGACCATCTTCGTGTTCGTCGTCACCGCCGTGGTGTTCGTCGTCGAGGGCAACCGCAATCCCAACATCAACAACTACTTCGACGCGCTGTACTTCACCGTCACGACGCTGACCACCACCGGCTTCGGCGACATCACCATGACTGACACCGCCGGCCGCATCCTGGCGGTCGTCATCATGGTGTTCGGCGTCAGCCTGTTCCTGCGCCTGATCCAGACCATCTTCCGGCCGGCCAAGCTCAACTTCCCCTGCCCCGCCTGCGGCCTGCAGCGCCACGAGACAGACGCCGTGCACTGCAAGCACTGCGGCCGCCTGCTGAAGATTCCGACCGAGGGCGAGTAGGGCGGCGCGCCGGCGGCTATTTCTCCGGCGGCGGCATGGAAAGCGGTGGCGGCGCGCCCGCGTCCAGCGGCGCCTCGATGTCGATCCGGATCTTGTTCGGGTCGACGGTCGAGGGCGCGTCGAGGAAGTAGGTCACCGATTCCGGCAGGGCGATGACGCCGGCGACCATGATGAGCTGCAGCGCGACCCAGGGGATGGAGCCCCAGTAGATGTCGGAGCTCTTGACCTCCTTGGGCGCCACGCTGCGCAGGTAGAACAGCGCGAAGCCGAACGGCGGGTGCATGAACGACGTCTGCATGTTGACGCACAGGATGACGCCGAACCAGATCAGCGCCGCGTCGGGGCCGACCACCGGCGCCAGGATCTTCTGCGCCACCGGCGTCAGCATCGGCACGATGATGAAGGCGATCTCGAAGAAATCGAGGAAGAAGGCGAGGAAAAAGACGAACAGGTTGACGGCGATCAGGAAGCCCCAGACGCCGCCTGGCAGCGACGTCAGCATGTGCTCGACCCAGCGGTTGCCGTCGACGCCCTGGAAGGTGATCGAGAAGCAGGTGGCGCCGACCAGGATGAAGGCGACCATCGCCGTGATGCGCATGGTGATCTGGCCGGCCTGCACGATCAGGTCGCGCAGCTCGGTCGTCTGCCAGGCGCGCCAGCACAGCCAGATCACCGCCGCGAACACGACCGTGAACGCCGCCTTGAAGGAAGGCGACTTGAAGGCGACGGCGCCGATGGCGCAGCCGGCCAGCGCCGCCGCGACGCCGGCGCCGAAGATCCAGCGGTCCGCCCTTGTCAGCGGCGCGTTGCGCACCACCGCCAGCACGATCGAGCCGATGGCGCCCATGGCGCCGGCCTCGGTCGGCGTCGCCAGGCCCATCATGATGGTGCCGAGCACCAGGAAGATCAGCACGGCCGAGGGAATGATGCCCCACAGGCACTTCACGGCCAGCGCCCGGCCGTACAGGGTGCGCGGCACCGGCGGCACGGCCGACGGATTGACCACGGCGAGATAGAACGTGTAGGCGGCGAACAGGGCGATCTGCAGCAGCGACGGCCCCCAGGCGCCGAGATACATGTCGCCGACCGACTTGCCCATCTGGTCGGCCAGCACCACCAGCACCAGCGACGGCGGCACCAGCTGGGTGATGGTGCCCGACGCGGCCAGCACGCCGGTCGCGTAGCGCATGTCGTATTTGTAGCGCATCATCACCGGCAGCGAGATCATCGCCATCGCGATCACCTGCGCGGCGACGGTGCCGGTGATGGCGCCCAGGATGAAGCCGACGATGATGGTCGAATAGCCCAGGCCGCCGGGAATCGGCCCGAACAGCTGACCCATCGATTCGAGCATGTCCTCGGCCAGGCCGCATTTCTCCAGGATCGCGCCCATGAAGGTGAAGAACGGGATGGCCAGCAGCAGCTCGTTCGACAGGATGCTGCCGAAGATGCGGCCGGGGATCGCCTGCAGGAAGCTGAGGTCGAAATAGCCGATGTTGATCGAGATGAAGCCGAAGAACAGCCCGACGGCGGCCAGCGAGAAGCTGACCGGATAGCCGAACAGCATGAACACCACGAGGCCGCCGAACATCAGCGGCGGCATCAGCTCCAGCAGGGTCATTGCACGGGCCTCTCGTAGCGGCTTTCCAGCTCGGCCACCCTGAGACCCTCCAGCGCGGCGACGCGCTTGATCAGTTCGGAGATGCCCTGCAGCGCCACCATCACGAAGCCGACCGGCATCACGATCTTGATCGGCCAGCGGGCCAGCCCGCCGGCATTGCTCGAGCCTTCGAGCACCTCGAACGACTGCATGAAGAACGGCCACGACAGCCACGCCAGCAGGACGCAGGCCGGCAGCAGGAAGAGCAGCGTGCCGATGATGTCGACCCAGATCTGCTGGCGCTCCGACAGCACCATGTAGACCACGTCGACGCGCACATGCTCGTTCTTCTTCAGCGCGTAGGAGGCGCCGAACATCACCACCACGGCGAACATGTACCACTGGATCTCGAGCCAGGCGTTCGAGCTGGTGTCGTAGGCGTAGCGCACCATCGCATTGCCGGCGCTGACGGCGCAGGACAGCAGGATGAGCCAGTCGCAGATCTTGCCGATTCGTTCGTTGAGCAGGTCGATGGACGCGCTGAAACGCAGCAACAGCTTCACGCCGATTCCTCCCGGACGCGCCATCCGGTGGTCGCGCGCCGATTTGCCGGCCGTGCGTGTAGCAGACGCCGCGCCGCGCGCCACCTGATTCCGTCGCTAATGCGTGCGCAATGCAGTCAGTCTGCCGTCAGTTTGCGATGCCGTCGTGCCCGACGCTGTGTGCTGCGCGCGTCGCGGCAGCGTGCCGGCGGCAGGTGCAGGCGCGCGGCGCTGCCGGCAATGGCGTCGTACTGCATGCCGTCGTGATTCCAGGCTCTGGCGACAACCGGTCTTCATGCGGCCGAAACCGAATGGTCATAAAGACGAGAAAGGCGCTTGGCATAAACATCCTGTTTTTGGTGGTGGCAACGTTGAAAGGGCGCATAAATGCTGAGCATATGTAGAGATCATCGATCTGATGGCTCTGCCAAAAAGTGAGTCGTATTAGTTGTATAGTTGATAAGAAATGCATTGATAGGTGCGGGCGCCCGGCTAGAGTGACGCGGCCTCGTCCGGCGGTGCTGCGCCGGCCGGGGCAGCACGTCGTAGTGCCGGAACTCCAGGTTGCCACCCGACCCCTTGCCGCCGCGCGCCGGTACCGTGACGGTCGTCCGCGATGCCGCCATCGGTGCGACGACCGCGCCGCCGGGCTGGCTGACGCCCATCCGCCTGACGCGCGCGGCGCAGGCCGTGGCCGTTGCCTTCCTGCTGGCCGGCCTCGCGACCTTCCTGCTCATGCGCGACATGATGGTGTCGTCCGATCGCGCCATCGGCGCCGACTTCCTCGGCGTCTACGCGGCCGGCGTGCTGGCGCGCGAGGGCCAGCCCGCCCGGGCGTATGATCACCACGCGATCGCCGCGGTCGAACGCCGGGTGCTGCCGCAGGCCGACTATTTCCTGGCGTGGCCCTATCCGCCGGTGTTCCAGCTCGTGGCCCGGGCGCTGGCGGCACTGCCCTATGTCTGGGCCTATGTCGTGTGGGCCGCGATCTCCCTGGTCGCCTACGTGCTCGCCATGCAGCGCGCGTTTGGCGGCAGCGGGCCGGCGTTCTGGTCGGCGATGGCGTCGGCCAACGTCTACATCAACGTCCTGCACGGCCAGAACGGCTTGCTGAGTGCCGCGCTGATGGCCGCCGGTCTGGTGGTCCTGCGCGCCCGGCCGGTGCTCGCCGGCATCGCCATCGGGGCGCTGTGCTACAAGCCGCATCTGGGCCTGCCGATCGGCATCCTGCTGCTGTCGGCCGGGCGCTGGCCGGCGGTGCTGGGCGCGGCGCTGTCGGTGGCGACGCTGGGTGGCGCCTCGCTGCTGGTGCTGGGCAGCGAGGTGTGGGACGCCTTCCTGCACAACGGCGCCTCGACCCGGGCGCTGCTCGAGTCGCCGGAGCTGCCGCTGAAGAAGCTGGGCACGGTCTTTTCGTCGGCGCGGCTGCTGGGCGTTGCGGCCGTGGCCGCCTACGTCCTGCAGGGTCTCGTGGCGGCGCTCGTGTTGCTGCTCGCCGTGCTTGTGTGGCGCGGGCCGGCGGACGAGGGCGCCAAGGCGGCGTTGGCCGTGGCCGCCGTGCCGCTCGTGACGCCCTACCTGTTCGACTACGACTACGCGATTCTGGCGCTGCCCATCGGCGTGTTGCTGAGCGACGGCCTGCGGCACGGCTGGCCGCGGGCGACACTCGCGATCCTGATCCTGGCGTGGCTGGCGCCCATCATCGCGCCGGACCTCGCCGGCAACACCGGCATTCAGATCCTGCCACTGGCCAGCGCCGCGCTGTTCTGGGCGGCCTGGCGGCACTGCCGGCGCACGGCAGTGCAAAGGTCCTTGTCCTAGTGCGCGGCACCCGGCGCCGCTACGCCAGCAGTTTGCGCAGATGCGCCAGCGTGCGCTCGCGCGCCAGCCGCGCCGAGGCCTCGTGATAGGGCGGGTAGCCGATGCGGTTGAAGCCGTGCTCGGCGCCGCCATAGACGTGGATCGTCACGTTCGGCCATGTGCCGACGCGGGCGCGGATCGCCGCCACGGTGGCGGCCGGCACGTGCGGATCGTTCTCGGCGAAGTGCATCAGGATCGGGCAACCGAGGCGCTCGGCCTCGTCGAGGTGCTGGTCGATCTGCACGCCGTAGTAGCTGACGGCGGCATCGATCGGCAGGCGCGTGGCGGCCAGCCAGGCGAACTTGCCGCCAAGGCAGAAGCCCATCATGCCGACCTTGCCGGTGCAGTCCTGCCGTGCCCGCAGCGCCGCCACCACGTCGCCCAGATCGCGCGCGAACTGGTCGGTGTCGAGCCGGGCGCGCAGCGCCTGCGACTTGGCGCGGCCCTCGTCGGTGTAGGCCTGGTAGGCGCCGGGCTCCTGCCGCCAGTAGACGTCGGGCGCCAGCACCACGAAGCCCTCGGCGGCATAGCCGTCGGCCACCGAGCGGATGTGCGGGTTGGTGTTGAACACCTCGGGCAGCAGCACCAGGCCCGGCGCCGGCGTGCGCGCCGGCAGCGCCAGCCAGGCTGCGAAGCTGCCGCCGTCGGCGGCCGTGATGCGGATTTCCTCGCCCATCGCTTTGCTCTCCGTCGCTGCCCGGCGCGGTCTGCGCGTGGTGTCGATGGCTGGTGTCGTCTGGCGGCGCGGCGCGCCGTTATCGGACGCCGGCGTTCAGGTGCGGGCCATGGCCGGCATGCGCTCGGCCAGCGCGGCAGCGTCGCGCAGCAGGCGGTCGAGCAGTTCGCGCACCGACACCACGTCGTGGATCATGCCGCCGACCTGGCCGGCGGCCGACTGGCGGCGCTGCTCCTTGCCCTCGTCGTAGCGCGACTTGCGCACCCGTCGCTTGAGCTCGACCAGCTCGTCGTCGCCGACATGGCGCGCCAGCGCGTCCTCGTAGGCGGCGATCTCCGGCGTGGCGATGCAACGCACCGTGGCGCCGGTCATGGCGCGGGTGACGATGGTGTCGGTCTCGCGCATCGCCAGCAGCCGGTCGCGGCCCCAGTCGTTGAGGTCCGACTCGCTGGTCGCCATGAAGCGCGTGCCCATCTGGATGCCGACCGCGCCCAGCGCGAAGGCGGCGAGGAAACCGCGCGCGTCGGCGATGCCGCCGGCCGCCAGCACCGGGATGCGCACGGCATCGACCACCTGCGGCACCAGCGGCAGGGTGGCCACGGTGCCGACATGGCCGCCGGCCTCGGTGCCGGACGCCACCACGGCATCGACGCCCTCGGCTTCCATGCGCCGGGCGGGCGCCCC
>JAHCJT010000214.1 GCA_026126245.1 Alphaproteobacteria bacterium | reverse complement strand
TCGGTGACGATCACGCTTCGCATGGACCCCCGCATGCTGGGCCGGATCAAGCGCCTCGCCCGGGAGCGCTATCTGAACTACCAGAGCATGATCAAGCAGTGGCTGAGCGAGCGGCTCGAGGAGGAGGTCTCCAAGCAGAACGGGCGGTCCTCCGATCAGGGGAGGGATTGACGGGGCCAGCGGACTCGGGCACAAGCGCAAGGATCGCATGGAATCCGAAGAGGCCAGGGCGGAGATGGCGAGGCTCGCCGCCGAGATCGAGCGGCACAACCGGCTCTACTACGAAGAGGCCGAGCCCGAGATCTCCGACGCCGACTACGACCTGCTGGTGCGCGAGCTGCGGGCGCTCGAAGCCGGGCATCCCGAACTCGTCACGCCCGATTCACCGACACAGCTAGTCGGCGCGAGCCCGGCCACGCACTTCGCAGCGGTCGCGCACCGCGTGCCGATGCTGTCGCTCGGCAACGGCTTCACCGACGATGATGTGTACGAATTCGACCGGCGCGTGCGCAAGCTGCTCGGCAGCGATGCACCTGTCGAATATGCGGCTGAGCCGAAGCTCGACGGTCTTGCCATTGCGGTTGTCTACCGCGACGGACGCTTCACCCAGGCGGCCACGCGCGGCGATGGCAGTCGCGGCGAGAATGTCACGGCGACCGTCGCGCAGATTCGCGGCTTGCCGAAGCGCCTTGCCGGCGCGGCACCCGCGCTGCTCGAGGTGCGCGGCGAGATCTTCATGCCGCTCGAGGGGTTTCGCCAGCTGAATGAGGAGTTGACGGCACGCGGCGAGAAGGCCTTCGTGAATCCGCGTAACGCTGCGGCCGGAAGCGTGCGCCAGCTCGATCCCGAAGTGACCCGCGCGCGACCGCTCGAGCTGTTCGTCTACGGTCTCGGCGAGGCGGAGCCGGCGGCGACACCGGATCGGCAGAGCGAGCTGCTCGGGTGGTTGCACTCGCTCGGCTTCGCGACCAGCCCGCTCGCGACGACCGTGCGTGGACCCGAAGCTTGCCTCGACTACTATCGCCGCCTCGCTGCCGCGCGGGCCTCGCTGCCCTACCAGATCGACGGAGTCGTCTACAAGGTGAACCGCCTCGACTGGCAGCAGCGGCTCGGCATGGTGAGCCGCGCGCCGCGCTGGGCGATCGCGCACAAGTTCCCGGCCGAGCGGGCGCAAACCCTGCTGCGCGACATCATCATCCAGGTCGGCCGTACCGGCGCGCTGACGCCGGTCGCCGATCTGGAACCGATCACCGTCGGCGGCGTCGTCGTGTCGCGCGCCACCTTGCATAACGCCGACGAGATCGAACGGCTGGACGTGCGCATCGGCGACACCGTCGAGATCCAGCGCGCCGGCGACGTGATCCCGCAAGTGTTGCGCGTCATCGAATCGGAACGGCCGAAAGACGCCAAGCCGTTCCATTTTCCGACGCGCTGTCCGTGCAAGCTGAAGACGCCGGTGGTGCGCGAAGAGGACGGCGTGGTGCGGCGGTGCTCGGGCGGCTTGGAGTGCCCGTTCCAGCAGGTCGAGCGGCTGCGCTATTTCGTATCGCGCCAGGCCTTCGACATCGAGGGCCTCGGCGGCACGCATATCGAGAATTTCTGGAACGACGGGCTGCTCAAGACACCGGCTGACCTGTTCCGCCTCAAGGACCACGCCGACGCGCTGCGCCAGCGCGAAGGCTGGGGCGAGCAGTCGGTGCGCACCCTGCTCGACGCCATCGAGGCGCGCCGCACCATCGCGCTCGACCGCTTCATCAACGCGCTGGGCATTCCGACGATTGGCGAAGCCACCGCCAAGGCGCTGGCGCGCGAGTACGGCGACGTCGACAGCTGGCTGGAACAGATGTTGCAGGCGCGCCGCGAGCGCCAGGCCAACGATGCGCCGACCAAGAAGGAGAAAGCCGAGGCCGAGATCGGCCCGGCCTACGGCCGGCTGTGCAACGTCACCGACATCGGCGTCACCACGGCCGACAGAATCGTGGCGTTCTTCACCGAAGGCCACAACGTCGAGATCATCCGCAAGCTGATCGCCGAGGTCCAGGTGCCGCCCTTCCGCAGCGCCCGCGTCGCCGCTGATTCGCCGTTCGCCGGTAAGACCATGGTGTTTACGGGCACGCTGTCGGCGATGGGCCGCGACGAGGCCGAGGCCAGGGCGGAAGCGCTGGGCGCCAAGGTGACCGGCTCGGTCTCCAAGAAGACCGACTACGTCGTGGTCGGCGCCGATGCCGGCTCCAAGGCCAGGAAGGCGGCCGAACTCGGTGTCAGGACGCTGAGCGAAGACGAGTGGCTGCAGATGAGCGGCGCTGGCGCGTAGTTGCCGGCGGACCGCGGCGGGCGCGGCAGTTGCCGCCGGCTGGATCTGCCTTACCGCTGGTCCATGGCCATGTACATCGCGCCGGACCGTCCGGCGTGGCATCTCGCCGCGCGCCTCGAAGCCAGCCTTGGTGAAAGTGCGCAGCGCCGCCTTGTTGTCGGGGCCGGGATCGCCATGCACCCGTGCCACGCCGGGCAGGTCGAGCAGGTGCGCCGCCGCCAGGGCGAGCGCCCGGCTGCCCAGGCCGCGGCGCAGCGCCTCACGCTCGCCGACGAACAGGTCGAGACCGAACGTGACGCGCGGCAGATCGTGCACGGCCCAATAGGGATCGTCGTTGGCGGCGCAGACCTGCAGGTAGCCCACGGGCTTGCCGGCGGCGACGATGATGAACGGGGAGACGTCGGCGGCATCGAGATGACCGGCGATCTCCGGCAGCGCCGCGTGCGCGCCCCAGTGCGCGGCGACGTGCGGGCTGGCCAGCCAGCGCAGGATGTTTGCCAGATCGCCCAGCGCCATGGCGCGCAAGGCCACGCCGTCGAACGCCGGCCGCGTGATGCGGCGGTCCTTCAGCTTGCGCGGTGCTGTGTCGCCATCGGATGGCGGCTGGGGGGCGGCGGAGCGGGGCATGGTGCGGGACGGTACGGTGGGGCGTCAGACGGGGCGCGTGGCGTGGTCGAGCCAGGCGCGCGTCGCGGCGTCGAGTTGCGGGCCGATCTCAGCGCGCACGCGGGCATGATAGGCGTTCAGCCAGTCGCGCTCCGGCGTACTGAGTAGCGCCGGCTCGACACAAGCCAGGTCGATCGGCGCCAGGGTCAGGGTCTCGAAGTCGAGATAGGTCCTGTCGGCGCCCTCGATCGTCGCCTCGCGCACCGCGATCAGGTTCTCGATGCGGATGCCGTAGGCGCCGGCCTTGTAGTAGCCCGGCTCGTTGCTGACGATCATGCCGGGCCGCAGCGCCACGCTGTTGTGCAGCTTGGAGATACGGTGAGGACCTTCGTGCACCGAAAGGTAGGCACCGACGCCATGGCCGGTGCCGTGGTCGTAGTCGAGACCGGCCTGCCACAAATGATAACGCGCCAGCGCGTCGAGCTGGCTGCCCGTGGTGCCGGCCGGGAAGCGCGCCATTCCCAGCGCGATGTGACCCTTCAGCACGCGGGTGAAGCGGTCGCGCATCTCGGCACTGGGCGCACCGATGGCCACGGTGCGTGTGATGTCGGTGGTGCCGTCGCGGTACTGCGCGCCCGAATCGACTAGGTACAGCTCGCCCGGCGTCAGTTTGCGCGCCGTGCGCGGCGTGGCGTGATAGTGCACGATGGCGCCGTTGGCGCCGGCGCCGCTGATGGTATCGAAGCTGAGGTCGCGCAGCGCGCCGGTCTGCTGGCGCAGCTGCTGCAAGTGATCGGCGGCTTCGATCTCGTCGAGCTTGCCCGACGGCGCCGTCGCCGCCAGCCATGCCAGATACCGCGTCACCGCCGCGCCATCGCGTTTGTGGGCGGCGCGTACGCCCTGCAGCTCGACGGTGTTCTTGCACGCCTTGGGCAACGCCACGGGATCGGTGTCGCGCACCAGCCTGGCGCGCGGTCCCAGACGGTCGAGCGCCCAGCGCGGCGCGCTGGCCGGATCGAGCCACACGCCCGCCCCAGCCTCGCCCAGCGACGTCAACGCGTCGGCCAGCGCCGCCGGCGGATGGAGCGCAACGCCGTTGCCGAGGTGGGCGCGGGTCGCGGCCGTCAGCTTGCGCGGATCGATGAACAGATCGACGGCGCCGTCCTTGCGCAGCAGCGCGAAGCTGAGCGGAAACGGCGTGCGCGGCACGTCGCCGCCGCGGATGTTGAGCAGCCAGGCGATCGAATCCGGCTGCGTCAGCAGCGCCGCCGTCGCGCCGCGGTCGGCCACCAGCTTGGCGATGCGCGCGCGTTTGCTTTCGGCCGCCTCGCCGGCCAGCTCGAGCGGGTGCGGGATGACCGGCGCCAGCGGCGGCGGCGGCCGGTCGGTCCAGATGGCGTCGATCGGATTGTCGTCGACGGCAACCAGTTCAGCGCCGGCTTTGGCGCAGGCATTGGCCAGGCGTTCGGCCTCGGCCAGGGCGTGCAGCCAGGGATCGAAACCGAAACGCGCGCCCTTGGCGAGCGTCGCGGTAAGCCAGGCGTCCGGGCTCGTGTCGGGATAGCGCTGCGGCTCGAACAGGCTGGTGTCGACCTGGTCGCGCACCTGCAGCGTATAGCGACCATCGACGAAGATCGCGGCCTTGCCGGCCAGCACAACGGCCGATCCGGCCGACCCGGAAAAGCCGGTCAGCCACGCCAGCCGTCGCGCGGCGCGCGGCACGTATTCGCCCTGGTGCTCGTCGGCCCGCGGCACGATGAAGCCATCGAGGTTGCGTCGCCGCAGCTCGGCGCGCAGCGCGTCCAGCCGCGCCCGGGGCGGGACGGCGTCTTCGATGCCGTCGGGCCGCGCCGCGAGTTGCGCGCGCAAATGCGTCAGTGTCGCCACCAGTTCGCTGGCGGCGGGATCGGTGGACGCAGTCTCTCTCACGGCGATCTGTTCGCCGACGAACGGCGCCACCAGCTCGAGCCATTCCGGCCCGGCCAGACTCTCGGGCGCAGCGGCGATGCCTTCCATGAGGTGCGCCAGATCGTCCGCCGAGGCGCCGGCCGAGACGCGCGTGGCCACCGCCTGCAACAGGGCGCGGGAACCGTCGTCGGGCGTGGTCATGGTGGGGTCCCGCGGGGTTGGAGCCGTCGTTTGGATTGGCGCTGTCGACCTGCGTATTCCTCCCGCCGCCGGCGGTGGCCGTCAACCGGGTGATCTGGTCCAAAATGATCCCATTGCGCTATGCCGGGTCCGGCTGTGGCCGGGAGGCGGTTTGTTGCTTGATGTCCGACGCGCCGAGGGCACAGACATAAACTTACGTCTAGTAGGGCAAATTTGGTCAATTTGGTCTCGTTCGACGGATTGCGTCCCGAAAACGGCAGAGGCATGATGTCAATGCATGGCTGGATGGGAGTTTTCCCCCCTTATCCGATCCACCGAAACGGCCATATGTGCACTGCAACATGAAGCACTGACCGGTGGCAAGGGGCTGCCGGCAGTGTGGGTTATCAGGAGTACCTAGCAATGCAGTCCCAGAAGCACAGCGTGAACCAGGCTGGCGCCGGCACGGCCGCGATGGCCGGTGCGGGCTTCGGGTCCACCCTCAACACCACCGATCTGTTCGCCATGGAGCGCAAGGCGCGGCAGGAGCGTGCCGCGATTGTCGGCGGCTGGATCCGCGAGCGCCTCGCCCGCGCGATTGCCTCGCTGCGCGCGGCGCACCGTCGCCGGGTCGCGATGGCCGAGCTGAACGCGCTCGACAACCGGATGCTGGCCGACATCGGCATCAGCCGCAGCGAAATCAGCGGCGTTGTCGCCAGTGCCAGCGGCTACACGCCGCGCACGGTGCGCACGCCGGCCGCGGCGTCTTCGCTCAACGACGACGCGCTCAGCCACGCCGCGTAAGCGATCGGTTTTTTCTCCCTCGACTGTCACCGGCCGGCGGCACCAACCGCCGGCCGTTTTCTTTGTCCCGCTGGCGCGCCGAAGCCTCAGGCGGTGCGGCGCAGTGTCAGGGTCGGCCACGCCGCGCCGCCGGTCTCGTGATGGCGGCGCCCGATCTCGCGGAAGCCGTGCCGGGCGTAGGCGGCAAGAACGTCGTCGACCTGCTCGGCCAGCAAGCCAGCGAGGATCACGGCGGCGCCCGGGCGCGTGGCCTGCGCGAAGGAGGGCGCCAGCTCGATCAGCGGCAGCGCCAGGATGTTGGCGACGATCAGGTCGTAGGGCGCGGCGGCCGCCAGCGCCGGCGCGTCAAGACCGTGCGCGAGGTGAAACGCGCACAGGTCGGCCACGCCGTTGAGCGCCGCATTGTCGCGCGCCACCTCGATGGCGTCCGGATCGTTGTCGCAGCCCAGCACTGGCCGCTGCCACAGCCTGGCCATGGCGATCGCCAGAATGCCGCTGCCGCATCCGACGTCGATGGCGCGTGCCGGCACCGGCGGCGCCAGCTGCGCGATCGCCTCCAGGCAGCCGCGCGTCGTGGCATGCGTGCCGGTGCCGAACGCCAGTCCGGCGTCGATGCGCAACGCAATCACGCCGGGCGGCGGCGTGCCCGGATCGTGCGACGGATGCACCCAGAACGGCCCGACGGCAAAAGGCCGGAACGATCGCTGGTTCTCGGCCACCCAGTCGGTGTCGGGCAGGACCTCCACTGTCCAGGCCGGCGGCGCGATGCCGGCGGCGCCGGCCGCGGCCGCCATGGCGGCGGCCAATCGCTGGCGCGTCGCCGGATCGGGTCCGCCGGCATCGTCGCTGGTGCCGAACACCTCGCTGCGCCACGGTCCGTCGCGCGACGTCTCGACGCTCGAGACGATCAGCGTGTCGTCGACCAGAGCCGCCGACAGGGCCGCATCGAAGGCGGCGGCGGCCGATGCTGGCACGATGGCGGAGATCTTCCAGGCACTCATGCGCGGCGGCGCTCAGATGAAATGCATGCCGCCATTCACCTGGATGGTCTGGCCGGTCATGTAGGCATTGCCGATCACCATCAGCGTCGCCTGCGCGACCTCTTCGGGTGTGCCGAGCCGGCCCAGCGGCACGCGCGCCGCGCGCTCGGCGCGGTTGGCGCCGATCATGTCGGTCTCGATCAGCGACGGCGCCACGGCATTGACGGTGACGCCGTCCTTCACGACGCGCGTGCTGTAGCCGCGGGTCAGCCCCTCCATGCCGGCTTTCGAGGCGTTGTAGTGCACGCCGACGATGCCGCTGCCGCGCGCCGCGCCGGACGTGATGTTGACAATGCGGCCCCAGCGCCGGGCGCGCATGCCGGGCAGCACGGCCTGGCAGCAGAGGAAGGCGGATTTCAGGTTGACCGCGATGGTGCGGTCGAAGTCGGCCTCGCTCAGATCGTCCAGCCCGCGGGCGATGGCGATGCCGGCGTTGTTGACCAGCACGTCGATGGGCCCCAGCTCGGACTCGATCTGCCGCACCATGGCGTTGACCGCGGCGGTGTCCGAGACGTCGGCGCCGCAGGCGATGGCGCGACCGCCGGCGGCGCCGATCGCCTCGACGACCTGCCGGGCGGCGGCGGCGTGGCTGACGTAGTTGACCGCGACGGCGGCGCCGGCCTCGGCCAGGGCTTCCGCGATGGCCTTGCCGATGCCGTCGGTGCTGCCCGTCACCAGCGCGCGCCGGCCGGAAAGGTCGAAGCGGTTCATCGGCCGCGCGCGGCGCGGAAGGCCGCGATCGTCTCGGGATTGGGTGGATAGAGGCCCTTCAGCTTCTCGCCGGCCAGCACGCGGCCGCGGATATAGGCTTCCACCTCGTCCTGCTCGGCGGCCGCCGGCAGCACCGCATCGGCCAGGTGCGCGGGGCAGACGGCGACGCCGTCGGTGTCGGCGACGATCGCATCGCCGGGGAACACGGTGACGCCGCCGCAGGCGACCGGCACGTCCATCTCCTGCAGCATCAGCGAGACGAACGAGGGCGGCGGGCTGGGGGTGCGGCAGAACAGTTTCAGGCCAAGGGCAGAAATCTCCGCCACGTCGCGCATCGCGCCGTGGCAGACCACGCCGGCCACCCCCAGCACCTTCAGCCGCGCGCAGATCACGTCGCCCAGAATGCCGCCATCCTCGTACCCCATCGCGTCGATCACCAGCACGTCGCCCGCGCCCACGCGGTCGAGCACGCGGTGCATCAGCGCATCGGG
>JAHCJT010000213.1 GCA_026126245.1 Alphaproteobacteria bacterium | reverse complement strand
CACCCCGCCGCCTGCACCAGCCGCGGCAGCGAGCCGCCATGGTCGGCCGGCTTCAGGCCGTCGTGCCATGGCGAGGCGCCGTCCGGGCCGGGGCGTACCGTATTCATGCCCGACGACTCGATCGTCAGACAGGCGGTCGGCAATTCCGGCGCCCTGCGCCCGATCATGGTCAGCGTGCGCCAATCGAAGGACTGGACCGTCGTGCGGCTGGCGATCCCCTGCTGGCGCACGGTGTCGATCACGCGCGTGACGAAGGTTGTCGGATCGGGTGCGTCCTGCGGCCGGTCCGGTGTCAGCTTGGTCTCGATGTTGAAGCGCACCTGCGGCTTGCCCATCGACGCCGTCAGCGCCACCAGTTCGCTCAGGGTGGGAATCCGCTCGCCGTCGACTGCGACCTGCTCCGGCCACTGTCGCGCATAGCGGCTGTCGGGGTTGAGGCGGCCCACGTCGTAGGTCTTCAGCTGCGCCAGGCCCAGCGAGCGGATCGCCGGGCCGGGCGCGGTCAGCCACTTGCCGTCGGGACCGCGGGTCAGATCGGGGTTCAGCAGTGGCTCGTGCGAGAGCACCAACGTGCCGTCGCTGAGGACCGCCAGGTCGGTTTCCAGGGTGCTGACGCCGATCTGCAGCGCCTTACGGAAAGCGGCCAGCGTGTTCTCCGGCGCCAGTCCGCGGGTGCCGCGATGACCTTGCAGGTCGAAGTCTTGCGCCCGCGCCTGCAAGCTGCCGGCCGTCAGTGCCACAATCAGCAGCGTGCGTCGGAGGGTAGACCCCATTGGCATAGCTCCTCGGCGCAGGTGTGCCATTTCCGCAGTGCCGCGCCTGCCTATCATGTAATCATGATAAAGTAGGCAGGGGCGACGGGCGACGGGTGTCCGCCCGGCAGGGGAGGGATGGCGATGGACGTGACGGCGATGTTGAAGCAGTTCTGCGAGGCCGTGGAGAAGCGCGACGGTAAGCGTTTCGCGACCCTGTTTGCCGAGGATGGCGTCTATCACGACCTGTTCTATGGCGCCTTTCAGGGCCGGACCAGGATCGCCGAGATGATCGACGACTGGTTCCATCGCACGGCGCGCGACTTCCGCTGGGACATGCATGATCCGGTCAGCGACGGCCACAGGCTCTACGCCTACTACACCTTCAGCTATGTCTCGACCCTGCCCGAAGCGCAGGGCCGGCGGGTCGGTTTCGAGGGCGTGGCGATGATGACGCTGCGCGACGGGCTGATCACCGAATATCGCGAGGTCGCCAACGTCGGTCCGGCATTCGTGGCGCTGGGGTTCGCGCCGGAGCGGGTCAGCAAGATCCTGGCGAAGGAGGGCGCCGAGTTGCAGAAGGCGCCACGCATGAAACGGCATATCGCCTGAGCAGGCAAACCGCGCCGCCGATCGAGGTGCGCCGCAGCGGCCTCTGACTGCAGCGAGGGCTAATCGCGCGCCGAGTCGCGATGGTCGACGGCCTGCGGATACTCCTTGCGCAGCGACAGCAGCACCTTTTCCGCGGTGATCGGCAGCGAGGTCACCCACAGGCCGGTGGCGGCGGCGATGGCGTTGGCCACGGTGGCCGGCGGCTCGATGCAGGGCGGCTCGCCGACGCCCTTGGCGCCATAGGGGCCGGCCTGGCTCGGGCATTCGACCAGGATCGATTCAATCGGCGGCACGTCGAGCGACGTCGGCATCTTGTAGTCGGTCAGGTTGGCGTTCAGCACCCGTCCGTCGCTGTAGACGATTTCCTCCGACAGCGCCTGGCCCAAGCCCTGGCTGACGCCGCCTTCGATCTGCCCCTCGATATAGGTCGGATTGATCGCGTAGCCGACGTCCTGCACCACGACGTAGCGGTGGATCGTGATCTCGCCGGTGTCGCGATCGACGCTCAGATCGGCGGCGTGAGCGTGGAAGCTCGGCGTATTCCAGACCGGCAGCGGATGGTTTTCGACGCGCGCCGCATCGTAGGCCGGTGGCGGGTTGATGGCGGTGCCGTGCGCGATCAGGCCGCCGCCACCCAGTTGCGAGAGGCGCGCGACTTCCGACAGCGGCACGCGGTGCTCGCCGGCAACCACGCACTTGCCCTGCAGCCGCATCTCGTCGGCGGGCAGCCCCAGGTGCCTGGCGACCACTGCGAATGCCTGGCGCCTGAGATCCTCGGCCGCCGCGATGCAGGCGTTGCCGACGGAAAACGCGGTGCGGCTGCCCTGGGCGCCATAGTCGTAAGGCGTGCTCTGGGTATCGACCGGCGCGATGCGGATGTCCTCCAGATCGAGCGTCAGCTGCTCGGCGAGAACCTGGGCCGCGCCGGTCAGTGCGGCGGTGCCCAGCTCAACGGCGCCGCTGGCAAGGTTCACCGAGCCGTCCGTGTTGAGCTTCAGGTAGACGCCGGACGAGCCGCCGGTCGTCATCCACCAGCTGCAGGCGATGCCCTTGCCGCGTCCCGGGGCCGGCCGGCGATCGTGCCAGCCGATCGCGTCGGCGGCCCGGCGCAGGCATTCCTCGATGCTGACCGCGCGCAACACCTCGCCGGCCGGGCCGGTGTCGCCGTCGCGCACGATGTTGCGCAGCCGCAATTCGAGCGGGTCGATGCCCAGATCATCGGCGATCATGTCCATCTGCGATTCGACCGCGAAGTTCGCCATCGGGCCGGAGGGCGCGCGGAACGAGCCGCTGGGCACCTTGTTGGTGTAGACGGCCAGGCTCTCCATCTCGAGGTTGGGCGTCCGATAGGGGCCGACGAGGCATTGCAGCGCGACCGCGCCGGTGCCCGGCCCGGACCCGGAATACGCGCCGCAATCGACGATGACCCGACCCTGGCGCGCCAGGATGCGGCCGTCGCGGTCGACACCGGTCTTGAGCGTGATGATAGCCGCCTGTCGCGGGTGGGCAGCGATCAGCTCTTCCTCGCTGGTGGTGACCATCTTGACCGGCCGGCCGCACTGGCGCGCCAGCAGGGCGGCGAAGTGCTCGACACCGATGCGCAGCTTGCCGCCGAAACCGCCGCCGACGCCGGGGACGATCACGCGGATTCGCGACGTCGGCATACCCAGAATGTCGGCCAACGTCGTCTGCACCTCGAACGGCAGTTGCGCGTTGGTCCACACCGTCAGCGTGTCGCCGCCGTCCCACGCGGCGCTGGCGGCACGCGGCTCGGTGTAGCCGGCGTGCTGCAGGGCAGTGGTGAAGCGGTTCTCATACACGCGGTGGGCCTGGGCGAAAGCCGCCGCGACGTCGCCGCCGTGCATGCGCGTCCGCCCGGCGACATTGCCGTCGCGCGAAATGAACGGCAGCGCCACATAGTCGTGCCAGTCGCGATGCAGCAGCGGCGCGCCGGATGCCAGTGCCGCCTCCGGGTCGTACAGCGCCGGCAACGCCTCGACCTCGACCTCGATTGCCGCCAGCGCCTGCTCTGCCGCTTCGACGCTGGTCGCGGCGATCGCCGCCAGCGGATGCCCGAGAAAGCGGATGGTGTCGGTGGCGAACACCGTCTGGTCCTTGATCGCATTGCCGAAGCGCGTCGCGGGGATGTCGGCGGCGGTGATCACCGCCCTGACGCCGGGCATCGCCCGTGCCCGTCCGGTATCGATGCGCACGATGCGGGCGTGCGGCACCTGGCTGCGCAGCACCTTGCCGTAGAGCGTGCCCGGCAGCGCGAAGTCGGCGCCGTAGACGAAGCGGCCGGTGACCTTGGGAGCACCATCCAGGCGCGGCAGGCGCTGGCCGGCCACAAGGTTGCGATTGGCGCGCATCGCCTCAGGTCCCGCCCTTCGTCTCGGCCGCGACGGCGGCGATGGCATCGATAATCTTCTGGTAGCCGGTGCAGCGGCACAACGTTCCGGAAATCGCTTCGCGGATCTCGTCGCGGGTCGGCACGCGGCCGGACGTCTCGTCGAGGAATGATTTCGCGGTCAGGATCATGCCGGGAATGCAATAGCCGCACTGCACGGCGCCGTGCCGGATGAAGGCTTCCTGCAGCGGATGAAGTTGTCCGGACGTCC
Organism: Alphaproteobacteria bacterium; assembly: GCA_026126245.1. Lineage (GTDB taxonomy): Bacteria > Pseudomonadota > Alphaproteobacteria > Reyranellales > Reyranellaceae > Vineibacter. The sequence continues at coordinate 4,117 of JAHCJT010000213.1, read as the reverse complement.
CCAACCCCTCGATCGTCACGATGCTCCTGCCACGACACTGCTCGGCCAGCAGGATGCAGGAATTGACCGCCTTGCCGTCGAGCAGGACGGTGCACACGCCGCATTCCGCCTCCAGGCAGTTCTCCTTGGCGCCGCTCAGGCCGATCACGGTGCGCAGCACGTAGAGCAGCGTCCAGTGCGGCGCGACCAGCAGCTCGTGCATCTCGCCGTTGATGCTCAGCGTCAGCGGAACGCGCGTCATGAGCGTCGGCCTGAAATACGCTCGACGCAGCGTGCCAGCGCGCGCGGGACCAGCGCTTCGACCAGCAGCCTGCGGTACCGCGCCGACGCCCGCACGTCGTCGATGGGATGGCACGCCCCGGCGGCAAGCCGGCCGGCGTCGCGCAGCACGTCGTCAGTCAGCAGAGCGCCCTCGAGGGCCCGCTCTGCCGCTTCGGCGCGCATCGTCGTGGCGCTGACCGCGCCCAGCGCAATGCGCGCGGCAGCGCAGCGACCGGCGTCGTCGAGCGTCAGGCGGGCCGCGACGCAGACCACGGAAATTTCCATGGCCTTGCGGCGGCCCGCCTTGAGGAAAGCGGTGGCGCTGCGCGGTGGCGGCTTGGCCACATGGACCTCGCGCACCAGCTCGCCGTCGCCGCGCATCGTGCGTCCCGGGCCGGCCAGAAAGTCCCGCAACCGCACGCGACGCGTCGCCGCCGCGCCCTGCAGCACGACCTCGGCCTCCAGCGCCAGCAGCGGCGCGACGACATCGGCCGCGGGCGAGGCGTTGGCGATGTTGCCGCCGACCGTGCCGACGTTGCGCACCTGATGGCCGCCCACGACGCGCGCGGCTTCGGCCAGCGCGACCAGCGCGCCTTGGAATAGCGGATTGCGTTCGATCGCCTTGTGGGTCGCCAGCGCGCCGATGCGGATCTCGTCGCCCGCATCCTCGATGGCGCGCAGCTCGGCGAGCCCCGTCAGGTCGATCAGGTGCTGCGACGCCAGCCGCTTGCGATGGATCTGGATGATGAGATCGGTGCCGCCGGCAAGGAACCGGCCGTCGGCGCCGTACCGTTCGGCAAGCGCCACGGCATCCGATACCGAGGCCGGATGGTGCACCGTGAAGCTCATCGCGCGCTGCGTTCCACGGCGGGCCAGATGTCGCGACCGAACGTCACGATCGTGTCCTCGACCGTGCCGCCGTCAGCGGCGAACGGCCGGATGATGATGTCGTCGATGCCGGCGCTACGCAGCGCCACGATGTGTTCGACGATCTCGTCGACAGTGCCGGCCAGCGTGAAGGCATCGACATGCCGGTCGCTGACCAGCGGCAGCAGCTTGAGATAGGGTTTGACGCCTTCGGCGTAGGGCGCCGGACCGACAGTCGCGATGGCGTCTTCCGGCAGGGTCAGTCCCTGCGCTTCGGCGGTCGCCAGCTTCAGCGACCGGCGTCCCAGCAGCCGCGCGACCGAGGGGCGCACGATATCGCGCGCGGCGCGGCCGTCTTTGGCGACGCAGGCGTTGAGCCGGGCGATCAGCTTGACGCTGCGCGGATCGCGGCCGGCGCGGCTGGCGCCGCGTTCGACCTCGGCCCTGAACGCCGTCACCTCCGGCACCGAACCGCAGGCCTCCATGATCGCCGCGTCCGCCGAGGCGCCGGCGCTGCGCTGACCCAGCGGGCCGTTGCTGGCGACGTAGACGGGAATGTCGACACGCGGCGGCTTGAAGCTGAGGTGGCCGTCGTTGAACTGGATGACCTCGCCGTGGAAGTCGACCTGCTCGCCAGTCAGCAGCCGGCGGATCAGGTCGATGGACTCGCGGATGGCGCGCGGCGGCTTGTTGTGGACCAGCCCCAGTTCGCCGAAGCCGGAGATGCCGGCGCCCAGACCGAGAATGGCGCGCTGGTTGGAAATCTCGTCCAGCGTGGCGATCGCCATCGCGGTCAGTGCCGGATGGCGTGCAAACGGATCAGTGACGCAGGGGCCGAGCTTCACCTGGCTGGTGTGGGCGGCGAAGATCGCGAGGCAGGAGTAGACCTCGCGGTAGAACCGCTCATCGGCGAGCCAGACCTTGTCGTAGCCGTTCGCCTCGGCGAGCTTGACCCGCTCGACCATGCCGGCGATCGAGGAGTCACCCAGAACCAGCAGCTCGATCGACATCGCGGCGCCTCGCTACTCGATGACGTCGGCGGTGATGAAGATGCCCTTCGAGCGATCGAGGAACTTGTCGTACAGTTCGTCCAGCAGCGCCTTGCCGTCGGGCGAAGCGAGATCGCGGCGATGCTGGTCCAGGTCCTTGACCTCGATGCGCTCGACATACGACCAGCCGGCGTTCGCCATGCCCTCGACCGGGCCGCGGATGCGGTGAACCTGGTAACTGATGAAATTCGAATGGCTGCGGGTATAGGCGTAGTCGCGCTCGCGGACCCATCGTTCGTAGTCGTCCGGGTTGACGCCGGGCTTGAGCGTGCTGATGACGATCTTCACGGGCATCGATGGTGCTCCCCTGGATGTCTCGACAATCTAGTGCGCGATCTTCGCGTTAGGCCAGGCGGCGCGGGCCGGCCAACAGGCAATCACCCTAGTGACGTCGGACGGCGTCATCATGCCGCCGCCACGCGTGGCAGGGTGGTCCAGAACGTGTCGTTGAACCGTGTCGCGATGCGGCGCGCCGCGTCGGTCAGCATGCCGGCCAGCCGGTGCCGTTCCAGCTCGGAGACGAGATGGGCGGGAAACGACAGGCAGAACGCCAGCGTTTCGCTGTTGCTCGGATCGCTGACGGCAACCGCCACCGAGCCGACGCCCGAGACGCCTTCGTCGATGGCATCGCACCAGCCGCACCGTCGCACCTGCTCGAGACGGCGCAGCAAGTCGTCCATGTCCTGCGGCGCAGTGGCCGACGGCGGGACCAGCGGATCGGGATGCAGCGCGCGCACGGCGCTGTCGCTCAACCGTGCCAGCAGGTTGCGTCCCGTCGCCGTCGCGAAGGCCGACATGCGTTTGCCCAGCGGTGTCACGACGCGCAGCGTTTCGGTGCCGAAGAAGACGCGCAGCGGCAGCACGTCGGCGCCGTCGAGGATCGAGATGTAGCCGCCGTGGCGGGTCTGCTCGCACATCGCGGCCAGTGCCGTGTTGGTCACATCCATCAGCGTCGTGCTGCGCTCGTACATGCGCGCCACCTCGAAGAACAGGTGGCCGATGCGATAGCGCGGCGTGCCCTCGACATTCGCCAGAAGGTTGTCGGCCAGCATCGCCCGCAGCAGGCGCGAAACCGAACTCTTGGGCATGCCGAGCAGGCGCGCCACCTCGGTGACCGAAAGTTCCGTTCGCTCGGGCGAGAACAACCGAAGCACGGAGACTGCATTCGAAAGCGACGCCATGGTCAAAAAAGTTGCATCAGATGGAACGCGGGTTGACACTAGCGGAACTCGCGCGATTAAATCAAGGTACTTGCTGCGTAGGGGGTGACGAATGGCAGAGGGATTGGGCCGAAGAGATGTGATGAGGCTGGCCGGTGGTCTGGCCTCGCTGGGTGCCGCCCAGACGGGATGGTCGGGCGGCGCCGCCGCGCAGGACATGCGCACCCTGACGATCGCCTGGGATTCGGACATCGATTCGACCGATCCGGCGGTCTTCAAATCGATCGCGGCGTACGTCGTGCAGGCCAACGTCTACGACAGTCCGCTGATGTGGAAGGTCGAGCCCGAACCGGGCAAGGCCGGCCTGTTCCGCTCACGTCCCAACGAGTTCGTCGGCTCCGCCGCCGAATCGTGGTCGTTCGAAAACAACGGCGCCACCCTGGTGCTGAAGGTCCGCCCGGGCATGAAGTTCCCCAGCGGCAGGCCGGTCAACGCCCACAGTTTCAAATACCTGTTCGATCGCGGCCTGCAATCGCCGGGTTACATGCGGCTGCTGTTTCCGACGCTGCTCGACATCTCCAAGCCGGAGCAGTTTGTGGTGCGCGACGACATGACGTTCGCCATCGAGATGCCGTCGGCCAATCCGATGACGCTCGACATCATGTCGATCGGCAACAACGCGCTGATTGATCCGGAGGAGGTCAAGGCGCATGCGACGACGGCCGATCCGTGGGCGGCGGAGTGGATGAAACGCAACGTGGCCGGACTGGGGCCGTCCAC
>JAHCJT010000212.1 GCA_026126245.1 Alphaproteobacteria bacterium | reverse complement strand
CCGCCCGCCGGTGGACATGAAGACCGTGGAACCGATCATCGGCCAGAAACCGAACGGCAACCCGGAGATCGTGCTGAACTTCATTACCCCGCACCAGAAGTGGGGCATCCACAGCACCTACACCGACAACCTGCTGATGCTGACCCTGTCGCGCGGCGGACCGATCGTGTGGCTGTCGGAGGAGGACGCGCGAAAGGTCGGCATCGAGGACAACGACTGGATCGAGCTGTTCAACGTCAACGGTGCGATCACCGCCCGTGCGGTGGTCTCGCAGCGCGTGCAGAACGGCATGTGCATGATGTACCACGCGCAGGAGAAGATCGTGAACGTCCCCGGCTCCGAGATCACCGGCACCCGCGGCGGCATCCACAACTCGGTGACGCGCTGCGTGGTCAAGCCCACGCACATGATCGGCGGCTACGCGCAGCTGTCCTACGGCTTCAACTACTACGGCACCATCGGCACCAATCGCGACGAATTCGTGGTGGTGCGCAAGATGAAGACGGTGGACTGGATGGACACACCTGCAAATGTCACGAGCGGCGCCTGAAAGCGCATGAACCACAGAGGGTAGATCAGATGAAGATTCGCGCGCAGATCGGCATGGTCCTCAACCTGGACAAGTGCATCGGCTGCCACACCTGTTCGGTGACGTGCAAGAACGTGTGGACGTCGCGGGAAGGCATGGAGTACGCCTGGTTCAACAACGTCGAGACCAAGCCTGGTGTGGGCTATCCCAGGGAATGGGAGAACCAGGAACGCTGGAAAGGCGGCTGGCGGCGCAAGGCCAGCGGCCGCATCGAGCCGAAGATCGGCGGCAAGCTGCAGGTGCTGATGAAGCTCTTCGCCAACCCGCACCTGCCGGAGATCGACGACTACTACGAGCCATTCACCTTCGACTACGAGCATCTGCAGCAGGCGCCGGAGATGAAGGCCGCACCGGTGGCACGCCCGCGCAGCCTGATCAGCGGGCAGCGCATGGAGAAGATCGAATGGGGTCCGAACTGGGAAGAGATCCTGGGCGGCGAGTTCGCCAAGCGCTCCAGGGATGCCAACTTCGAGGCAGTGCAGAAGGACATCTACGGGCAGTTCGAGAACACCTTCATGATGTACCTGCCGCGACTGTGCGAACACTGCCTCAATCCGGCATGCGTGGCCGCCTGTCCCTCCGGCTCGATCTACAAGCGCGAAGAGGACGGCATCGTCCTCATCGACCAGGACAAGTGCCGCGGCTGGCGCATGTGCGTATCGGCCTGCCCGTACAAGAAGATCTACTACAACTGGCAGTCGGGCAAGGCCGAGAAGTGCATCTTCTGCTACCCGCGCATCGAGGTCGGCGAGCCGACCGTGTGCTCGGAGACCTGTGTCGGCCGCATCCGCTATCTCGGCGTGCTGCTGTACGACGCCGACCGCATCGAGGAAGCCGCATCGGTGCCGGGCGAGCACGGCCTCTATCCGGCGCAGCTCTCGATCTTCCTCGATCCGGCCGATCCGGCGGTCATCGAGCAGGCGCGCAAGGACGGCGTGCCGGAGGCTTGGCTGACGGCGGCGCGCAATTCGCCGACCTACAAGATGGCGATCGACTGGAAGGTCGCGTTTCCGCTGCACCCCGAGTATCGCACCTTGCCGATGGTCTGGTACGTGCCGCCGCTGTCGCCGATCACGGCGGCGGCCGACGCCGGCAAGATCGCCATGGACAACCAGATCCCCGACGTGCGCTCGCTGCGCATTCCCGTGCGCTACCTCGCCAACCTGCTGACCGCCGGCGACGAGACGCCGGTGGTGCAGGCACTGGAGCGCATGGCGGCGATGCGGGTGTTCATGCGCGCGCGGCATGTCGACGGCGTCGAGCGCATCGACGTGCTGCGCAGGGTCGGCCTCGACGCGCGTCAGGTCGAGGAGATGTACCGCTACATGGCGATTGCCAACTACGAGGACCGCTACGTGATTCCCACCACGCATCGCGAATACGCCGAGCAGGCGTTCGATCTGCGCGGCGGCTGCGGCTTCTCGTTCGGCAATGGCTGCGCCGACGGCACCGACGAGCGCGGGTTGTTCGGCGCCAAACGGCCGGCGCGGACGGCGGGAGGTGCACGATGATCACGTGGCGCGTGCTGTCCCGTCTGCTCAGCTACCCCGACGAGGCGCTGGTGGCGTCGGTGCCCGAGATGCGCCAGGCGTTGGCCGGCTGCAGCCTGCTGTCGCCTCGGGCGCGCAAGGGCCTTGAGCCGCTGTTGGGCGAGCTCGAACAGCGCGACCTGCTCGACCTGCAGGCCGTCTATGTCGGCCTGTTCGACCGGGTGCGCACCCTCTCGCTGCATCTCTTCGAGCACGTGCACGGCGAGTCGCGTGACCGCGGCCAGGCCATGGTCGATCTGGTGCAGCTCTACCGCCGCCACGGGCTGGACGTGACGGCCAGGGAACTGCCGGACTATCTGCCGCTGTTCCTGGAATTCCTGTCGATCGTGCCGCCGGCCGAGGCGCGGGCACTGCTGCGTGAGGCGGCACACATCATTGCCGCCGTCGGCGGCCGGCTGGCGCAGCGCGGCAGCGCCTATGCCGGCGTCTTCGACGTGCTGGCCGAGCTGGCCGGCACGACCATCGATCGCGCCGCCGCGGCGGAGCCGGACGACGAGTCGCCGGCGGCGATCGACAAGGCATGGGAAGAGGCGGCCGTCGCTTTCGGCCCGGACAGCACGCCGGCCGCGCAACTTCGCGATCAGGGACAGGAGCCAGGCTGCGGCCGGGCTGCCGCCATGGTTGCGCGTATGAACGTCAAGCCTGCGGCGGAGGCGCGCCGGTCATGAAGGACTATCTGCATCTCTTCGTGTTCGGCATCTACCCGTACATCTGCCTGTCGGTGTTCCTGCTCGGCAGCCTGGTGCGCTTCGACCGCGAGCAGTACACGTGGCGCTCGGGATCCAGTCAGATGCTGCGCGCCAGCCAGCTGCGCTGGGGCTCGAATCTGTTCCATGTCGGCATCCTGTTCCTGTTTCTCGGTCACTTCGTGGGCATGCTGACACCGCACGTTATCTACGAGCATTTCATCGACGCCGGCGCCAAGCAGCTTCTGGCCATGGTGTCGGGCGGGATCGCGGGCGTGCTGTGCTTCATCGGCCTGTCGATGCTGCTGCATCGCCGGCTGTCGGATCCGCGCATCCGCGCCACCAGCTCGCGCATGGACATCGCGATCCTTGTCATCCTGTGGGTTCAGCTGGTGCTCGGGCTGGGCACGATCCCGTTCTCGGCTTCGCATCTTGATGGCAGCGTCATGCTGATCCTGTCCGAGTGGGCGCAGCGCATCGTCACCTTCCGCGGCGGTGCCGCCGAGGTGATCGCCGACGTCGACTGGATCTTCAAGACGCACATGTTCCTGGGCCTGACGGTCTTCCTGCTGTTCCCGTTCAGCCGCCTGGTGCACATCTGGAGTGCCCCGGTGTGGTACGTGTTCCGGCCGTATCAGGTCGTGCGCAAGCGCGGCGCGCGCGGGCCGGGCCGGGAGGCGCAGGCATGAGCGTCGCGGTCGACGGCGTGGCGATCCCCGAGCAGGCGATCGCGCGCGAGGTGCAATACCATCCCGCCGCGACGCTGGAGCAGGCCAGGGCGTCGGCCGCGCGCGCCCTGGTGATCCGGCAGCTGCTGCTGCGCCGGGCGGCCGAGCTGGGCATCGTGCCGCAAGATCCGGCCGACGCCGACTCCGAGGAGGAGACGATCGCCGAGTTGCTGGCGCGCGAGGTCAGCGTGCCGGCGGCCGACGCGGAAACCTGCGAACGCTACTGGCGCAACAACCGGCAGCGCTTCCGCAGTCCCGACCTCGTCGAGGCGCGCCACATCCTGATCGCCGCCGCGCCGGACGATACGGCGGCGCGTGAGGCCGCCAGACAGAAGGCGGCCGAGCTGATCGGCGACGTGCAGCGCGAACCTGCCGCGTTCGCCGCCCTGGCGCAGCAGTTCTCGGCCTGCCCGTCGAAAAGCGAGGGTGGCCATCTCGGCCAGCTCGTGCGCGGCCAGACGGTGCCGGAGTTCGACACCTTCCTGTTCAATCTCGACCCCGGCCTGTGTCCGACTCCGCTGGCGACGCGCTACGGCTTCCACGTGCTGTCGATCGATCAGAAAGTCGCCGGCCGCGAGTTGCCGTATGACGCCGTCAAGAGCCGCGTCGCCGACTATCTGCAGGATCGCGCGTGGCGCACCGCGGTGTCGCAGTACATCCGCATCCTGGCCGGTGCCGTGGCCATCGAGGGCGTCGACCTGCAGGCCGCGACGTCGCCGCTGGTGCAATAGCGGCTGACAACCCCGCAGGGGGTAGGTCATGCCAAACATCATCGTGGATGTCGCCGAACCCGGACCGCGGCCGTCCGGCTTCGCGCCGTTGGCGCACGGCTTCCGGCCGTTCTTCCTGGCAGCGGCACTGTACGCCGCCGGGGCGATCCCAGCCTACCTGGCCTGGCTGAGCGGCTTCGGCCATGCGCCGCAGCACCTTTCGGTGATCGTCTGGCATGTGCACGAGATGCTGTTCGGCTTCGCCGCCGCGGCGCTGGCCGGCTTCTTGCTGACGGCGGTACCGAACTGGACAGGAACGCGCCCGATCGCCGGTGGCCGGCTGGGCGTGCTGGTGCTGTTTTGGCTCCTCGGCCGGGTGGCGATGGCCCTGGTCGATGCGCTGCCGTGGGGCGTAGTCGCCGTCGCCGACCTGGTCTTTCTGCCGGCATTGGCCGTTGCCGTCGCCCCGGCGCTGATCGGCGCCAACAACCGGCGCAACTACTTGTTCTTTGTCCTGATCGCGCTGCTCGTCGCGGCCAATGGTCTGGTCCATTGGCAGGCCGGCGGCGTGCTGCACGAGGCGCGCCGCGGCCTGTTCCTGGCGCTCGACACGTTTCTGCTGATGATCACCGTGATCAGCGGCCGCATCGTGCCGGCGTTCACCGGCACATTCCTGCGCCAGCATCGGCCGCAGGCGGCGGCCATCGCGCCCAGTCCGGTGCTGGATCGCCTGTGCCTGGCCGCGATGGCGGTGGTGGCGCTGGCCGACCTGACGCTGCGCGAGTCAGACGACCGCGTCGGCTATGCCTGCCTGGCGGCGGCGGCCCTGCTGGGCGTGCGGTTGGGGCGCTGGCGCACCGCCGCCACGTTGGGCACGCCGATCCTGTTGATCTTGCATGCCGGCGTCCTGTGGCTGGTTCTGGGCTTGCTGGCCCGCGGCCTGGCGCTCAGCTTCGGCCTGGTGCCGCCGACGGCGGCGCTGCACGTCCTGACGATGGGCGCCATCGGCACCATGGTCATGGGCGTCATGTCGCGCGCCACCCTGGGCCATGGCGGCCGCGACATGTGGGCGCCGCCAGCCATGGTGATGGCCTATGTGTTGCTGGCGGCGGCCGTCTTTGCCCGGGTCGCAGGCCTCATCCTCGATCCGAACCTTGCGACGCATCTGCTTCTGGCAGCAGGCATCTTATGGACAGCTGCGTTCGGCTTGTTTGCCGGTGTCATCGCCCCGATCGTTCTGCTGCCCCGAGCCGATGGCCGGCCCGGCTGAAGGTCGTTGCACCCGGACTGCTGCGGCTTCCGATTCTTGGCGCTTTTCCCGGCGGCCAAGTAATGGCAAAAGACTCGCCGGGGAAATTTGCGTCATCGCGAGAATTCCATGCGCCGTCGGATCGTGCTGCCGATTGCCTTGGCGTGCGTGCTGAGCGGGACGGTCAGTCTGGCCGTGCCGCGCGACGACGCGCGAGGCCACTTCCTGAATCAGATTCAGGGAGCCTACACTCAGTGCGGAACGGCATGGTTCGCCGCCGCCGATATCATCCTGCCGGCCAATGCCGGGGCCTTTGCACGTCGGGCCGTCAAGCCACGCACCATCTACGTCCGGCTCGACGATGTGACGTGGACCCTGGAAGAAACCTCGCCCAGCGCCGACGAACGGGCCAGTGGCGTGACGTTCCGCGGCCGCGGCATCGGATCGGCCGCCACGATCGTTCGCCGCGACGTGCCGTGGCAGGCGACCGACGATGGTGTCGGCGACTGGACGAGCGTGCGACCGCAACAGCGCACGACGCAGGGGCGGGCCGTGTTCCTGGACCGCCTGTTCCTGCAGCGTCGCGAGATGACGTCGAAGCACCAGTTCGACATCGTCAGCTACATCGCCTGGAGCGACGGTGTCGACCAGTACATGCACGTCCGCCGCCCGACCTGCGGCGAGGTCCCGCGCTGAGCGGACGCGCTCAGGCGGCGACCGGCGCCGGTCGCCGCAAATCAGGCGCCAAGCCGGCGCCCATCAGATCAATGAAGTTGTCGCAATAGAAGCGCCGCTTGGCCAGCTCGGGTGTATCCGTCAACGCCGCTTCGAAGCGCTTGATCGGATTGCGGCCACCCTCGACGTGCGGGAAGTCGGATGAGAACAGGCAGACCTCCGGCCCGGCGTTGGCGACGATCCAGCCGGTGTCTTCATGCGGGTAGGGCGTGACCCGGATCTGGCGGCGCACGAATTCGCTGGGCTTCAGCGACATCTTCTGCAGTCGCTCCTCGTTCTTGCGGAAGGCGGCCCAGGCCGAGTCGAGCGACCGCATCCAGCCCGGCAGCCACAACGCGCCCTGTTCGATGACGCCGAATTTCAGGCGGGGAAACCGGTCGAGCACGCGGTCGAGAATCAAGGCCGCCAGCGTCTGCATCGGCGGATTGGGAATGGCCATGTAGTCGACCGAGCGGAAATTCTCCGCCCCGCCATGGAAGTCGGGCACCGGCGGCAAACCGTTCTCGAAGTAGGCGGGCGACAGCAACGGGCCGCCGCCCCCGACGTGGAAGACGATTGGCAGGCCAGCGTCCTGCGCCTGCGCCCAGACGCCGTCCAGCCGGATGTGGCTGGGCGAATGGTCCCTGGGGCAGCGCGACGGGATCAGCAGCGCCTTGCAGCCCATCTCGATTGCCTCGTGCGCCATCGCGACGGCGCGCGCGGTGTCGGCCAGCGGCACGTAACCGGTGGCCAGCAGGCGACGGTCGACACTGCAGAAGGCGACCATGGCGCGGTTGTGGGCGCGGGCGGCGGCATAGGCGAGATCGAGGTCGTCACCGTGCTCCAGGTCGCTCAGGAAACCGCTGAGCATGGTGTTGAAGACCAGCTGGCTGGCGACGCCGAGATGATCCAGTGCCGCCGGCCGGTCCTCGGCCCGCCACGAGCCCAGCCCGTCCCAGTTCTTGCGCAGCAGGATCTGGCTGGCATCGTCGGCGCGCCACGCGGCATCGTCATGGCGCCGGCGCACCTCGGCGAACTTGTGCTCGTAGTCGGGGATCGAACAGAACACGTCGAAGCGCCGCACCGCCTCCTTGTAGCGGCCCTCGACATAGGTCTCGAGCAGCTCCGGTGTCTCCATGATGTGCGCGTCGGCGTCGTGCACCGTGCGGCCCTCGATGTAGGGCATGCTGTCCTCCGGTCGGCAAATCGTCGTCGCCGGACTATACGCCATGCCCGGACGATGCCCAGTCGCGCCCACCCGCCGCACCGCTCATGGCAGGCTGGACGTGACCGGAAGGCCCGCTAGATTCACGACATGACACCGTCCGCCGACACCAGCCAGGTCATCATCCGGCCGCCGGTCCTGTTTCTGCTCGCCCTGGCCGTCGGATTGTTGGCCGATCGCTGGCTGATGCCGCTGGATCTGGCTTTCGGCCTGCGCTGGTGGACCCGGCAATGGATCGGCGGTGCCATGATCGTCGCCAGCATGGCCGCGGTGGTCGATTGCGTGCGCCGCTTCCGGCGCGCCGGCACGCAGGTTGACCCGCTGCGGCCGACCACCGCCATCGTCGAGAGCGGGCTCTATCGCTACTCGCGCAACCCGATCTACCTCGGGCTCGCCACAATCCATCTCGGTGTCGCGGTGGCCGACGACAACGCTTGGCTGCCGATCGTGCTGGTGCCCGTCCTGCTGATCCTGCGCTATGGCGTCATCGCGCGCGAGGAGGCCTATCTCGAGCGCCGCTTCGGTGCCCAGTACACCGCCTACAAGGCGCGCGTGCGCCGCTGGCTCTAGCCCGAGCCGGCGCTGGCGCTCGGCATCGCCCGGTGCGGTCAGATCTCGCGCGCGTCGCGCCGGCGATAGACCCAGAGCATGCCGCGCGCCAGTCGCTTGGCCAGGGCATGCGCC
>JAHCJT010000211.1 GCA_026126245.1 Alphaproteobacteria bacterium | reverse complement strand
CGGTCCGAAGCGCTCACCCAGCAGAAAGGTGCCCATCAGTGCGCCGAACAGCACCGAGGTTTCGCGCAGCGCGGCCACGTGCGCCATCGGCCCCTGCGAGAGCGCCCAGATGGCAATGCCGTAGCCCAACGTGGCGACGGCGCCGCCGGCGGCGCCGCGTACCCAGCCGTGCCGCAGATAGCGGATCACCGCCCGTGGCCGCCGTGCCAGGGCGAACAGCAGCAGCCACGGGCCTTCGATGACGTTGAGCCAAGCGACGTAGGCGACCTTGTGCCCCAGTGTCGGCCCGGCTGACCGCACGCCCAGTCCATCGACAACGATGTAACCGGCAATGGTCAGGCCGGTCAGCACGGCGAACAGCGTTGCCAGGCGATGGCGGCGACTGGCGTCGGTCGACGCCGCCGTGGCCCGTCCGCTCCGCCCCGCCGGCAGCGCCAGCGCAATCAGGCCGGCGCTCAACAGCACCACCCCGGCCACGTCCTGCGTCCGCAGCGCCTCGCCCAGCAGCCGGCCCGAGAACAACGCGACCAGCAGCGGCCCCAACCCGCGCGCGATCGGGTAGGTGTGGCTGAGGTCGCCCAGCGCATAGGCGCGCAGCAGGAAGAAATAGTAGAAGACATGGATCACGGTCGAGCCGACCAGCCACTTCCACGCTGCCGGCTCGATCCGCGGCAGGAACGGCACCAGCACCACGCCCATGGCCATGCCGCTCATCATGATGACGCCGAAGGTGGTCAACCGGTCGGCGGCATCCCCTTTCAGGATCGCGTTCCACGTCGCGTGCATCAGGCCGGCCGCCAGCAGCAGGCCGATCACCAGCGGATCGAGAACGGTGGACATCGAGGGGCAGGTGCGGCGATTGCTTCTGTTTGTCCCGCCAACTTACCCGTCGCCGCGGCCAGCGTCATGAGCAACAGGTGCTCCGCCTGTGCAGCCCGCCGAAGGGCGAGCACCGCCCCAGAAGCTGTTGTCCCGGTCGCCGCCAGGCCACTGGCGCCAGCACGGCAAGGCCTCGTCCGGCCCGACCGGACGGCGGCCGATTCGTGACAATCCGGTCATCAGCGTCTAGGCTGCCGCTACAGGAGTCCGGCCATGTTGCTTGTGATCGATAACTACGACAGCTTCACCTACAACCTCGTGCACTTCCTCGGCGACGTCGGCGGCCGCTGCGTGGTGCGGCGCAACGACCAGATCAGCGTCGACGAAGCGCTGGCGATGAAACCGGCCGGCATCGTGATGTCGCCTGGTCCCTGCACGCCCAATGAAGCCGGCATCTGCCTCGATCTGGTGCCCGCGTGTGCCAAGGTGCAGATGCCGCTGTTCGGCGTCTGCCTGGGCCACCAGGCTATCGGCCAGGCGTTCGGCGGCAAGGTGGTGCGCGCGCCGGCACCGATGCACGGCAAGCTGTCGGAGATCACCAACACCGGCAAAGGCGTCTTCGAGGACGTGCCCTCGCCCTTCTCGGCCACGCGCTATCACTCGCTGATCGTGGCCCGCGACGGACTGCCCGACTGCCTGGAGGTCACTGCCCAGCTCGCCGACGGCCTGATCATGGGCATGCGGCACACGTCGCTGCCCATTCATGGCGTTCAGTTCCACCCCGAAAGCATCGCCTCGCAGCACGGCCACAAGATCCTCGAGAACTTCCTCAAGATCTGTGGCGATCACCCCAGTCAGCAGAAGCGCGCCGCGTAGGCTCCGGGCCGGGACTCCGTCCAGTTCTTCCGACTGCCGGCTTGTATCATCCCGAGCACGGCGCGGGAGGCAGCGGCCTGCTGGAGCACCGACCTGCACGGGTGCGATCCGTTCGGCCGTCGCCCGGATCTCGCGCGTCGCCGGGCATGATGGAAAGCACGTGATGACCGACAAGCCCCTCTCTCCTGAATCGCTGGCCGCCCAGGCGCTGGGCTGGATCGACGAGACGACGCGCGCCGTCGTGCCGCCGATCCACCTGTCGACCACCTACCTGCGCGACCCCGACAACCAGTACCGCACTGGTCGCATCTACAGCCGCGCCGACTCGCCCAACTACAACCAGCCCGAGGAGCTGCTGGCCAGGCTGGAGAATGGTGCTGCGGCGCTGGTGTTCGCCTCGGGCATGAGCTCAGCCACAGCCTGCTTTCTCGCCCTGGCGCCGGGCGACCATGTGATCGCGCCCAAGGTCATGTACTGGTCGCTGCGCAACTGGCTGATGAACTTCGCGACGCACTGGGGCCTGAAGGTCGCGTTTCTCGACACCGACCGGATCGACGCGGTTCGCGCCGCCATCCAACCCGGTCAAACCAAGCTGATCTGGATCGAGACGCCGGCCAACCCGCTGTGGACTGTCAGCGACATCGCGGCACTGGCCGAGCTGGCGCACGGCGCCGGCGCGCGGCTGGCCGTCGACTCGACCTGCGCCACGCCGGTGTTCAGCCGGCCAGTGGAACTGGGCGCCGACATCGTGATGCATGCCGCCACCAAGTATCTCAACGGCCACAGCGACGTCATCGCCGGCGCCCTGGTAACGGCCCGCGATGACGACTATTGGCAGCGCATCCGCAGCATCCGCGCCCAGCTCGGTACCGTGCTGGGGGCGCTGGAGTCGTACCTGCTGCTGCGCGGCATGCGGACCCTGTTCCCGCGCGTGCGCACCGCCGCCGCCAATGCCCTGTGGCTGGCCGAGCGCCTGGCGGCCCATCCGCAGATCGAGGCCGTGCTCTATCCCGGGCTGCCGGGCTTTCCCGGCCATGCCGTCGCGGCGCGCCAGATGCAGGACGGTTTCGGCGCCATGATGTCGATCCGCGTCAAGGGCGGCGCCGGCCTGGACGGCGAGCAGGCTGCGATCGCCGTCGCGGCCCGCACCGAGCTATGGAAGCGCGCCACGTCGCTGGGCGGGGTCGAAAGCCTGATCGAGCACCGCGCCAGCATCGAAGGCCAGGGCACACCGGCGCCGGCAGACCTGCTGCGGCTCAGCGTCGGCATCGAAGCCAAGGAGGACTTGCTCGCCGACCTGGAGCAGGCGCTCGCCGGCGCGCTTCGCCGCAACACCGTCTGACAAGCCCGGGGCGCGTCATTCCAGTGACGCGCCATGTGCTGGGGGCGCGCGACTCATGTCGCGCGTCTTCGCTTTCAGCACCCCCATGACGCGTCACTGGCGTGATGCGCCCCTAGCAAACACTTGCACCACGATCTGGCCTGCGCGACGCTTGCCGTGAACGGCCGTTCATACGCGGCTGACCAGAACGCGGAGGAACCATGGCGGGCCGCTTGCAGGACAAGGTTGCGATCATCACCGGCGGGGGCAGCGGCATGGGCCGCGAAAGCGTCCTGCGCTTCCTCGATGAGGGCGCGCGCGTGCTGGTCGCCGACATCAACGAGGCAAACGGGCGTGAGACCGTGGCGCTGGCCAAGGCGCGCGGCCACGGCGATCGTGCCGCCTTCGTGCGCTGCGACGTCGCCGAGGAAGCCGACGTGGCTGCCATGGTAGCCGAGGCCGAGCGCACCTTCGGCACGCTGGACATCGCCTATCTCAACGCCGGTGTCGGTGGCGCCTTCGGGCCGATCGCCGAGACCACGGTCGAGGGCTGGGACTACACCTTCGCCGTGCTGGTACGCAGCGTCTTCCTCGGCATGAAGCACGCCTCGCAGGCCATCAAGCGGCACGGCCGCGGTGGCGCGCTGCTGAGCACGGCGTCGATCGCCGGCATGGTCGGCGGCGCCGGCTCGCACGCCTACTCGGCCGCCAAGGCCGCTGTGATCAGCCTGACCGAGAATGTCGCCGCCGAACTGGGGCCGCACCGCATCCGGGTCAACGCCATCGCGCCCGGCGTGATCTCGACGCCGCTGCTGCATCGCGGCAAACCCGAGCGGTTCGAAGCGCAGTTCTCGCGCCAACCCTGGCCGGAGCGCGGCGATCCACAGCACATCGCCGCCGTCGCCGCCTTCCTGTGCTCCGACGATGCGCGCTTCATCACCGGCGAGACGGTGAAGGTCGACGGTGGCCTGCTGGCCCAGGGCGTCGCACTGTGGGGCACCGGCGAGAGCAACACGTTCCTGAAAGTGGCCGGCGTCAATCACGGCTCGACGGGACGCCGCTGAGTGGCGCCGGCGGCGGTATCGTTCCGCAGCGCGAGCAGCCTGATATGAACCGTTGTTCACCGACGCTGCCAGCCGTTAGGCTGGCGCCACCCTGCAGGCGTCGCCGTAGGCCGCGATGAAATTCACCTGGTTCCACCTGATGCCCTGGCCGCATCTGCCGGACGATTTCCGCGAGAAGCATCGCTCGGTGTGGGTCGACATCCCGACGACGCTGTACGACGCCAAGCGCGGCCATCACGTCTATCACGACTATTTCGACCAGCTCGAATTCGCCGAGGAGATGGGCTTCGACGCGCTGGGCGTGAACGAGCACCACGCCAACGCCTACGGCCTGATGCCCTCGCCCAATTTGATGGCGGCGGCGCTGGCGCGGCGCACCAGCAAAGCGGCGATCATGGTGCTGGGCGATTCGATCGCGCTCTACAATCCGCCGATCCGCGTCGCCGAGGAGTTCGCCATGCTCGACGTGATCACCGGCGGCCGGCTGGCGGCCGGCTTCCCGGTCGGCACGTCGATGGACACCAACTACGCCTACGGCCAGATCCCGGCGCTGACGCGCGAGAAATACGCCGAAGCGCACGAGCTGATCATGAAGGCATGGCGCGAGGACGAGCCGTTCGCCTTCAACGGCCGCTACACCCAGCTGCGCTACGTCAACTGCTGGCCCAAGCCGGTGCAGCGGCCGCGACCGCCGATCTTCATCCCCGGCGGCGGCTCGCTGGAGACCTACGATTTCTGTCTCGAGTTCGACTACACGTACTGCTACCTCAGCTACTCAGGCTATTTGCGCGCCCAGCAGCTGATGGACGGCTACTGGGAGCGCGTCGCCAAGAGCGGCAAGGACGACAGCCCCTACCGCGGCGGCTTCGCGCAGGTGATCTGCGTCGCCGATACCGACGCCGACGCCGAGCGGCTCTATGCCGAGCACGTGCACTACTTCTATAACCGCTGCCTGCACGTCTATCCCGGCTTCGCCGACGCGCCGGGCTACCGCACGGTCAAGACGCTGCAGGCCAACATGATCACGCAGCTCACCCAGGCGCAGCTGCGCAACTACCCGACCCTCACCTGGGGCGACCTGGTCGAAAAGGGCTACGTCATCGCCGGCTCGCCGCAGACGGTCTACGACCGCATGGTCGACCTCTCCAAGCGGCTGCGGGTGGGCAACCTCTTCTGCCTGTTCCAGGTCGGCGACATGCCGGGCGACAAGGTGCGCCACTCGACGCAGCTGTTCGCCGAGAAGGTGATGCCGCGGCTCAAGGCCGATCTGTTCCCGGAGTGGCGCAACGAGGACCGCTTCTGGATCAAGCCGATGCAGCCTGCCGAGCGTCGCCTGGCGGCGGAGTGAGGCCGCGCGCGGCGAGGAACGTGTCCGTCGGCAAACGCGGCATGTGCCGCGCCGCGCATGCCGTGACAGGTCATGGCGGTCGGCAGGACTGACCCGCCCGCCGCGGCTGATCGCCTCTGCCAGTCAATCCGCAACGATCTCTAGAAACCTTCCGAGCCCACCATGTCCCTGACATCCCGCCTGATCGACGTTGCCGGCGGCCGCGCCAAGGTCCGCGTGTATGAAGGCGGCGACGGCCCGCCGCTGCTGTTCCTGCACGGTGCCGGCGGCCTGATGCGCGACGATCCGTTCGTGGCGGCGCTGGCGACCCGCTATCGCGTTCATGCGCCGCTGCTGCCCGGCTACGAGGACTCCACCGGCGAGGAAAGGCTGCGCACCATGCTCGACATCGCGCTGCATGCCTACGACGTGTGGGACGCGCTGGGCCTCTCCAAGCCGCTGGTCTGTGGCCTGTCGATGGGCGGCATGATCGCGGCCGAGATGGCGGCGCTGGCGCCCAACGAGATCGAGCGGCTGTGTCTGGTGTCCTCGGCCGGCCTGTGGCTGGACAAGCACCCGATGCCCGACCTGTTCGCGCTGCTGCCGCAGGAGTTTCCCGGCTACCTGTTCCACGACGTCGAGCGTGGCAGCAAGCTGATGGCGCCGGGCGGCGATATGAACGACATCAACTTCCTCGCCGAGTTCATGGTGATGAACGCGCGCCGGCTCGGCATGGCCGGCAAGATGCTGTTCCCGATCCCCGACCGCGGGCTGTCGGACCGGCTCTACCGCATCAAGGCCCGCACGCTCATCGTGTGGGGCGAGAACGACCGCCTGATCCCCCTGCCCTATGCCGAGGCGTTCCGGAGCGCGATCGCCGACGCCCGCGTCGTGACCATCCCGGCGGCCGGTCACCTTGTCGGCCACGAGAAGCCCGAGGCGGTGTTGCGGGCGCTGGCAACCCTGAACTGAGGCGGGCGCGACCGGGCAACGGGTCAGGAACGTGCGCGCCGACTGTCAGCGTTGTCCGGTTCGTTCGTTTCGCCGCGGCTCCTGGCAGCAAAGCACCTTCGCTTGACTTTCGCGGCCGAACGTCGTTCTTGCCCCGCAGCGAACGCGTGTGCGATCGCTCTCTCTCGCGGTGACGCGCCGCTGCCCGCCTCGTGCCGGCCACCAGCGCGCTGCTGAGATTTCCCCGGAACCCGCCGTCGCGAGCCAAGGGTTTGATGTGCGGATCGCGCCGCGCACCCGGCCATGCCGGGCGTGCGCGTCATGTCCGCCGACGCCCGCGTGCCTGAAATCGCCGCGGGCGACGCCTGTTTGAAAGAAGAGTTCCCTCCCCATGACGTTGTTTACCGACCTGCGGCTGGCCGAGCCCCTGACGCGCGCGCTGGCCGCCGACGGTTACGAAACCCCGACCCCGATCCAGCTGCAGGCGATCCCGCCGCTGCTCGAGGGCCGCGACCTGCTGGGCATCGCCCAGACCGGCACCGGCAAGACGGCCGCTTTCGCGCTGCCGATCCTGCACCGGCTGGCGGCCGAGCGGCGCCGGCCGGCACCGCGCACCTGTCGCGTGCTGGTGCTGGCGCCGACCCGCGAGCTGGCGTTGCAGATCGCCGAGAGCTTCGGCCGCTACGGCCGCTTCCTGCCACTGCGCGTCACCTGCGTCTTCGGCGGCGTCGGCGAGCGGCCGCAGATCCGGGCGCTGCAGCCCGGCGTCGACATCCTGGTCGCCACGCCCGGCCGCCTGCTCGACCTGATCGGCCAGGGCGCCGTGGCCCTGTCGAACCTCGAGACCTTTGTGCTCGACGAGGCCGACCGCATGCTCGACATGGGGTTCATCCACGACGTGCGCCGCATCGTGCGCCTGCTGCCGGCGGCGCGCCAGACGGCGCTGCTGTCGGCCACCATGCCGGCCGACATCGCCTCCCTGGCGCGCGACCTGTTGCATACGCCTGTGAAGGTCGCCGTCACGCCGCCCGCCACCACCGTGGAGCGCGTCACCCAGCAGGTCATGTTCGTCGATACGGCGAAGAAGCGCGAGCTCCTGATCCATTTGCTGGGCGACCAGAATATCCGTCGCGCACTGGTCTTCACCCGCACCAAGAGCAACGCCAACAAGGTCTGCGAGGCGCTGGAGCGGGCCGGCATTTCAGCGTCGGCGATCCATGGCAACAAGTCGCAGGGCGCCCGGCAGACTGCCCTCTCGCTCTTTAAGGGCGGTAAGTTGCGGGTTCTGGTCGCCACCGACATCGCGGCCCGCGGCATCGACATCGACGACGTGACGCACGTCTTCAACTTCGACCTACCCAACGAGCCGGAGAGCTACGTGCACCGCATCGGCCGCACGGCGCGCGCGGGCCGCCACGGCGTCGCGTGGTCGCTGGTCACGCCCGACCAGGGCGAACTGCTCACAGACACCGAGATCTACATCAACAAAGAAATCCCCAAGATGGATTACAACGACTTCGTGCCCAGCGAACGCCCCCCGGGCTGGCGAGACGCCGGCGAGCGGCGCGACCAGGGCCTGCAACTGGCCAACGCGCCGGCGCCGGGCGAAGAAGCGCCCCCCGCCGCGGCGCCCGTCAACCGCATCGCGGCCGCCGTCAACCCCGAGATCCCCGCCGCGGCAGACCCGAGCAAGTTCCCCGGCGGGCTGGTGCCCACGAAACTGCCGCCCCGCCGCATGTTCGGACGAATCCCCACGGGGCGCGGCCGCTAGCCGCGGGCGCTCTCGTGGGCCTCGGCCGCCCCGTCTCGCAGCGGTCACCCGTCGAGCAGGTTGGTGAATGCCA
>JAHCJT010000210.1 GCA_026126245.1 Alphaproteobacteria bacterium | reverse complement strand
GCCCGCGAAACCTGCGATGGCGTTTCTCGGACTAGGTTCTTGCGAGGACGATGCGCAGCGAAGCCTTGCCATGCCTGAAGGAGGATGAGACCGCCTCCGAAGAACGCCTGGGCCGCGCGAAAGCGAAGCCACCCAAACACGCATTCCAGAGGCAACGCTTTCGCGCGGTTCTCCGGACCATTCCCGCAACCCGGCATGAAGGTGCCGGGCCGTACCCGCATGCACCTGAAACCCCTCGAAAGACTGGTCTTTTGTGAAGAGCCCTGTTAAGGAGCGGCGGTAAAATTACCGGAGAAACTCATGAGCCGTACCGCCAGCGTTTCGCGCAAGACGAACGAGACCAACATTTCGGTCACCGTCGATATCGACGGCACCGGCACGTCGAGCATTTCGACGGGCGTTGGCTTCTTCGATCATATGCTCGAGCAGCTGTCGCGACATTCGCTCATCGACATGGACATCAAGGCCGAGGGCGATCTTCACATCGACGATCACCACACGGTCGAGGACACCGGCATCGCCATCGGCCAGGCCATCGCCAAGGCGCTCGGCGACCGGCGCGGCATCACGCGCTACGCCTCGCTCGACCTTGCCATGGACGAGACGATGACCCGCGCCGCCGTGGACGTGTCGGGCCGGCCCTTCCTCGTCTGGAACGTCGCCTTCTCCGCCCCGAAGATCGGCACCTTCGATACCGAACTGGTGCGCGAGTTCTTCCAGGCGCTCGCCCAGCACGCCGGCATCACGCTGCATATCCAGAACATCTACGGCGCGAACAACCATCATATCTCGGAGACGTGCTTCAAGGCCGTCGCGCGCGTGCTGCGCACCGCGACCGAGATCGATCCCCGCCAGGCGGGCCGCGTTCCCTCGACGAAGGGCACGCTGGCCTAAAGCAGTTCCAGCAAAAGTGTGAAGCGGTTTTGCGTCCGGAATTGCGTAGGAAACAAACAGCTGGAGGCCGCTTATGGCCACGTTCCTCGTTCTGATACCGCCGGGCACCCAGTCCCGGGATGAAAAAGCCCGTATCGTCCGCGACCGCTTTTCGTGGATCGCGCTCTTCCTGCCGGTATTCTGGCTGCTCTGGCATCGTGCCTGGCTTGCCGCCGCACTCGCCTTCGCCGTCCAGTCGCTCGGTTCGGCCATCGCCGACCATCCCGTCTTCGGCCTCGCCGGCCTCGGTCTTTGTCTGGCGACCGGTCTGCTGGTGGCGCTCGAAGGCCCGTCGATGATCGTCTCCGGCCTCGAACGGAAGGGCTGGACGGTCGATGCCGTGATCACCGCCGGCGACCGCGAAACGGCGGAAGAGATCTACTACATGGAAACCCCTGCCGGTGAGGCGGCGCCGCTAGAAAGCGCGCGCACGCTCCTGCCGGCTTCCGAAACCTCCCAGCGCCGGCACGCTCCCATGCTCGGCCTCGTCGGTTTCAAGGAAGGACGCTAGAATGCGCGTTGCAATCATCGATTACGGCTCGGGCAATCTGCGCTCGGCCACCAAGGCTTTCGAACGCGCCGCCCGCGAGGCCGGCATTTCCGCCGAGATCGACCTGACGGACAAGGCCGAGCGCGTCGCGACCGCCGACCGTATCGTGCTGCCCGGTGTCGGCGCCTATGCCGATTGCCGCCGCGGCCTCGATGCCGTGCCGGGCATGGTGGAGGCGCTGCGCGAGACGGTTGAGGCGAAAGCCCTCCCCTTCCTCGGCATCTGCGTCGGCATGCAGCTCATGTCCTCACGCGGTCTCGAAAAGACCACGACGCAAGGCCTTGGTTGGATCAAGGGCGACGTCGTCAAGATGGAGCCCAGCGATCCCGGCCTGAAGATCCCGCAGATCGGCTGGAACACGCTCACCCGCCGATACGCGCACCCGCTCTTCGAGGTCATCCCGGAGACGCTGCACGCCTATTTCGTGCACTCCTACCATCTCGCCGCCGAGAACCCGGACGATGTGGTCGCGACCGTCGATTACGGCGGCCCGATGACCGCCTTCGTCGCCAGCGGCAACAAGGCCGGCGCGCAGTTCCACCCGGAAAAGAGCCAGACGCTCGGCCTCGCCCTCATCACCAATTTCCTGCGCTGGAAGCCCTGATATGATTCTCTTTCCCGCCATCGATCTGAAGGACGGCCAGTGCGTTCGCCTGAAACTCGGCGACATGGACCAGGCCACCGTTTACAACCTCGACCCGGCCGCCCAGGCGAAAGCCTTCGAGGACCAGGGTTTCGAATGGCTGCACGTCGTCGACCTCAACGGCGCCTTTGCCGGTGAGAGCGTCAACGGTTCTGCCGTCGATGCCATTCTCAAGGCGACGAAGAACCCGGTGCAGCTCGGCGGCGGCATCCGCACGCTCGACCATATCGAAAGCTGGCTGTCGCGCGGGCTTTCCCGCGTCATCCTCGGCACGGTCGCCGTGCGCGATCCGGCGCTGGTCATCGAGGCCTGCAAAAAATTCCCCGGCAAGGTCGCCGTCGGCATCGACGCCAAGGGCGGCAAGGTGGCCGTCGAGGGCTGGGCGGAAGCCTCCGAGCTCGGCGTGATCGAGCTGGCGAAGAAGTTCGAGGGCGCGGGCGTTGCCGCGATCATCTACACCGACATCGACCGCGACGGCATTCTCGCCGGCATCAACTGGGCCTCCACGCTGGAGCTCGCCGACGCCGTCTCCATCCCCGTCATCGCCTCGGGCGGCCTCGCCTCGATGGACGATATCCGCCGCCTCGTCGCGCCCGATGCCCGCAAGCTGGAAGGCGCGATTTCCGGCCGGGCGCTCTATGACGGGCGCATCGATCCCGCGGAAGCGCTCACGGTTATCCGTGCGGCACGAGGAGAAGCAGCATGACTCTGAAAGCCCGCGTCATTCCCTGCCTCGACGTGAAGGACGGCCGCGTCGTCAAGGGCGTCAGCTTCGTCAACCTGGTCGATGCCGGCGATCCCGTCGAATCGGCCAAGGCCTATGATGCGGCCGGTGCCGACGAGCTCTGCTTCCTCGACATCACCGCCTCCTCCGACAACCGCGACACGATCTTCGACGTCGTGGCGCGAACCGCCGATCACTGCTTCATGCCGCTCACCGTCGGTGGCGGCGTGCGCACGGTCGCCGATATCCGCAAGCTGCTGCTTGCCGGCGCCGACAAGGTGTCGATCAACTCCGCCGCCGTGGCGCGGCCTGAGTTCGTCAAGGAAGCGGCCGAAAAATACGGCGACCAGTGCATCGTGGTCGCCATCGACGCCAAGCAGACCGCGCCGGGCAAGTGGGAGGTGTTCACCCACGGCGGACGGCGGCCGACCGGCCTGGATGCCGTCGCCTGGGCCCGGCGCATGACCGACAGCGGCGCTGGCGAGATCCTGCTGACCTCGATGGATCGCGACGGCACCAAGGCCGGCTTCGATCTGGCGCTGACGCGGGCCGTCAGCGACGCGGTGCCGGTGCCGGTGGTCGCGTCAGGCGGCGTCGGCGCGCTTGATGACCTTGTCGACGGCGTCGTACTGGGCCACGCCAGCGCCGTGCTCGCCGCGTCGATCTTTCATTTCGGCATCTTCACCATCGCGCAGGCCAAGGCGCATCTGGCGCGGCACGGCGTTCCTGTTCGACAAACCGCGAAAATCGCGTAAGATTGGTTTTTGGGAAGGCAACCGCCAGAGAACCGGCTGAGCAAGGCCGGCGCGTCTCCCCGACGCGGATTTGCGGACCATGGCCAAGCGTAGACAGAAGAAGAAAGCCGCCAAAGCCCGGAAACTCTCGAAAAAGGCCGCGCAGGAGCAGGCACCGGACGAAGCCCGGCACATGCTTGACCGCCTGTACGCCACGATCGAGAGCCGCAAGGGTGCCGATCCGACGACGTCCTACACCGCCCGGCTGATGGCGCGCGGCCAGGAAAAGCTGGCCCAGAAGCTGGGCGAGGAGGCCACCGAGGTGGTGATCGAGGCCATCAAGGGCGACGCCGACAAGCTGGTCCTCGAAAGCGCCGACCTGCTGTACCACCTGCTGGCCGTCTGGGCGACGCTGGGCGTCACGCCGGACGAGGTCTGGGCCGAACTGGCCCGCCGTGAAGGCGTCTCTGGCATCGCCGAAAAGGCCAGCCGTCAGCCGGAAGCCTGAAGGGGCGGGCTCAGGCATCGGGCAGCGGCTCGGCGGGGGCAGCGCGTTTTCGGTACCGGCTGCGGGTGTGTTTCTGGTACCTGATGGGCAATACCTGCCATCCGCACCATGCCCAGCCTGCCGACCGCCATCCTGTTCGATCTCGACGACACCATCATCCAGGCCTACGCCAAGCCGGAGGAAGCGTGGTCGCGGCTGCTGGCGCAGTTCGCCGATCACCTGGGCGATCCGGCCGACCCCGGCGCCCTCGACACGACGCGGCGGACGATCCTGGAAGAAGCCCGTGACTTCTGGGGCGATCCGGCACGGGCGGCACGCTGGCGCCTCGATATCGGCGGCGCGCGGCGTCTGGTGGTACGCCGGGCGCTGGCGCGGCTGAACCGCCCCGACGAAGCGCTGGCCGACCGCATCGGCGATGCCTTCACCGAGATGCGGCGCCAGGAATACCGGCTGTTCCCCGACGCCCTGGCCACGATCGACCGGTTGCGCGGCCATGGCGTTCGCCTGGCGTTGGTGACCAACGGCCAGGCCGAAACCCAGCGCGCCAAGGTGGTACGCTTCGACCTCGAGCGGCGCTTCGAGCACGTCCAGATCGAAGGCGAGTTCGGCAAAGGCAAGCCCGAGCCCGAGGTTTATCACCATGTGCTCGATCGCCTGGGCGTGCGCGCCGACGAAAGCTGGATGATCGGCGACAACATCGAGTGGGAAGTGATCGTGCCGCAGCGCCTGGGCATGTGCGGCATCTGGTACGACCCGCATGGCATCGGCCTGCCGCCGGACTCGCCCGTACGGCCCGACCGCATCCTGGCCCGCCTGTCAGAGATCCTTGAATAGCGTCGGCAGCGCGCACGCCTCTGGCCGTTGCTGGCGGGCTCCGCCCGGCCGGAGCCCGCAGTTCAGCCCCCAACAGCCCTCAGCGCTTGACGAACTCGACCCGTCGGTTGCGGGCACGGCCGGTTTCGGTGTCGTTGGTCGACACCGGCGCCAGGTCAGCCACGCCGGCTGACGACAGGCGCGCCGGCTCGATTCCAAGGCGGCCGACCAGGTCGGTTACCACGGCCTGCGCCCGCTGTTCCGAAATCGTTCGATTGAGGTTGAAATCGCCGCGGTTATCGGTGTGGCCGACGACCAGCAGCTTCAGCTTGGTGTCGTCCTTCATCAGCTTGGCGATCTCGTCGATCGAGGCCCGCGACTCGGCGGTCAGCTTGGCGCTGCCGGTGTCGAACTGGATGCCGTACAGCGCGATGCTGCCGCTGCTGTCGAGTTCGCGGGCGATGTCGGCGGCGGCGACCGGGCCAGTCGATGGCGCGCTGCTGCCGGTGGCGCAACGTGCCGACTCGCCCTCGGGCTTCTTGCTCGCTGCCGCCTGGCACTGCTCGAGTTGCGAGCGCAACGCCGCGGCTGTCTTCTGCGCCTCGTCGCGCAATGCCGCCAACTTGTCACCGCCGCCGGCGGCAGCCTTGTCGGCCTGGGCCTTGGCGGCCGCGACTGCCTTGTCGGCGTCGGCACGAATGGCCGCGATCAAGCCCTCGGTTTCGCGGCGCAACGCCGCCATCGCCTTTTCGGCCTCGGTGCGCGCAGCGGCCAGCTTGCGCTCACCCTCCTCGCGCGCGGCAGCGGCGGCCTTGTCGGCCTCCTGGCGCAGAGAAGCGACCTTCGCCTCGGCGTCGGCCAGGGCTTTCTCGGCGGCATCGCGTGCCGCCGCAACACGTGCCAATTCGGTCTTCGTCGCATCGCCCTTCGGTGCGCCAACCGGACTCCATACGGCCAGCGCACCGCCCATCAGGACGAGAATGACGATGACCGCACCCAACATACGGCTCATGACGTCCTCCCTCGATCGACGCGCTCCCCATCAACGCGTGCGATCCGACGGTAGTTTGTCGCTCGGCTGAAGCAACAGCCGCGCGACGCGACCCCCCTGCTTGACGTGTGTTTCCAGAATTTCGTCGATGTCGGCCTTGTCGCTGTAGGTGTACCAGACTCCTTCAGGGTAGATCACCATCGTCGGACCCAGTTCGCAGCGGTCGAGGCAGCCGGCGATGTTGATACGCACGTTCTTCAGGCCCATCGCACCGGCCCGGCTCTTCATGTAGTCGCGCAGCTGCTCGGCGTTCTTCTCGGCGCAACAGCCGCGCGGGTGGCCGGCGGGCCGCCGATTGGTGCAGCAGAAAACATGCGCGCGGTAGTAGGGCGCGGGGTCCGCGGTCGTGGCGTCGGTCATCGTCAGGCGCCGCTCACTTCTTCTGGCCGCCGGCCATCGCCGCCAGGTTCTGCCAGAACATCTGCTGCACCTGTTGCATCTGCTCGACGCCCTGCATCGAAGCCGGCAGCCAGGTCTTGAAGATCTCCGTCGGATCCATCGCGTTGAGGCTGGATTTGAGGCGCTCCTCGATCTGGGCCAGGATGCGGTCCTGCATCGGCTTCAGGTCGGGCAACCCGAAGAAGGCGCGAGCCTCCTCGGGCGTGCATTCGATCTGGACATTGACTTTCATGTCAGGCCTCCGGTCGGCGACACCTTAGGCGACCGCATCTGGCGACGCCAGCCTTGGCCGCCGTCATCGCGATGGCTGGCAGGACGGCGGCATCGTGCTATGCGGAATGTCTCGCAACGCTCCGCCGTGGTCCGATGTCCCTGCCCTGGCTTGCCCGCAATCCCCGCGCCAACCGCGCCGCGCCCTATGGCGCCGCGCAGCGTCATGTCGTGACCGCCGCCGGTGTCGAAAAAATGGCGGCGGACCTCGAACGCTGCCCGGCGCACCGCGTGACGCCGCTCTATGCCCTGCCGGCACTGGCCAGGCAGCTGAGCATCGCCTCGCTGCACGTCAAGGACGAGGCGCAGCGTTTCGGCTTCGGCGCCTTCAAGGCGCTGGGTGGCGTCTATGCCATCTACAGCGATCTGGCACGCCGCGTCGCGGATCGGACCGGTGCGACACCTGATTTCGCCGCGCTGATGGCCGGCGAGGGCCGCGCGATCACCGGCGACCTCGTGTTCACCACCGCCAGTTCCGGCAACCACGGCCGCTCGGTCGCGGCCGGCGCCAAGCTGTTCGGCCAGCGCTGCGTCATCTTCCTGCCGGGCTTCACCAGCGCCGAGAAGGAAGCGGCGATCCGCGCCCGCGGCGCCGAGGTGGTGCGCGTCGATGGCGACTACGACGCGGCTGTGGCGATGTGCCGCGAAGTCGCGCGTCAAAAGCGCTGGGTGGTGATTTCCGACACGTCGTGGCCGGGGTACGAAACCATCCCGGCAGCGGTGATGCGCGGCTATACCGTGCTGGCGTTCGAGGCGCTGCGGCAGTTTGCCCAAGCTACCGGCGCCGCAGCGCCAAGCCATGTCTTCGTGCAGGCCGGCGTCGGCGGACTGGCGGCGGCCGTCATCGGCTATCTTTGGGAAACGCTGGGTGCGACACGGCCGCAGTTCATCGTCGTCGAACCGGCCAGCGCCGATTGCTGGTTCCAGAGCAACCTGGCGGGCAGGCCGGCACTGGCCAGCGGCGATGCGGCAACGGCGATGGGCGGCCTGGCATGCCGCGAGATTTCTCCCATGACCTGGCCGGTGATCGGCGAGGGTGCCGACTGGTTCATGACGATCGCCGAGGACGCCGTCGCGCCGGCCATGCGACGGATGGCGCGACCGCAACCCGGCGATCCGGTGATCGTCGCCGGACCCTCCGGTTGTGCGGGCATGGCGGCGCTGCTGCGCGTCACCGGCGACGCGGCGGCGCGCACGGTGTTACACCTCGATAGGGCTGCGCGCGTCATGCTGATCAACAGCGAAGGCGCCGCCGGCGAGCCAGACCTGTTCCGCCAGGCCACCGGGCTCAGCGTCGCCGAAGCCACCGCCGCGATGCCACGTCCCCAGATGCAGTGAGCCCGCAATGACCGCCAGCGACGATCGCAATCGTCTGGGCGACGAAACCAGCCCCTACCTGCTGCAGCACGCCGGGAATCCCGTGCACTGGTGGCCGTGGGGCGAGGCGGCGCTGGCCGAAGCGCGGCGGCGCGACCAGCCGATCCTGCTGTCGGTCGGCTATGCCGCCTGCCACTGGTGCCATGTGATGGCGCACGAGAGCTTCGAGAACGACGCCGTCGCGGCGCTGATGAACGAGCTG
>JAHCJT010000021.1 GCA_026126245.1 Alphaproteobacteria bacterium | reverse complement strand
GCCTCGCCGGTCACGATGGCCGCGCCGCTGCCGGAAGACGAGCCGCCCGCCGAGTAACCCATCTTGCGCGGGTTGTGCACCGGTCCGGCGGCACTGGTGTGGCTGCCGCCGGAGAAGCAGAAATACTCGCAATGCACCTTGCCGACGACGGTGGCGCCGGCGTCCAGCACGCGCGTCACGACCGTGGCGTCGACGTCCGGCACGTAGCCTTCCAGCGTCGAGGCGCCGTTCATCATCGGCAGACCTGCGACGCAGACGTTGTCCTTCAAGACGACCCGCTTGCCGGCGAGCTTGCCGGCAGGCGCACCCTTGATCTCCGATTTGACATACCAGAGATTGTACTTGTTCTCCTCGCCTTCCGGCCGGTAGCCGGGCGTGCGCGGGTATTTCACCGCCGGCAGATTGTCGGGCAGCGTCTCCAGCAGGTTGTAGGCGCCGACGCTGCCGCTCATGGTTTCGAGGAAGAACGCGATATCGGCGTCCGACAGGTTCATGCCGAGCTGCCGGCCAACGGCGGCAAGTTCGGCGGCGGTGGGCATCTTGACGCTTCCCATGGCAGTCCCTCTCACTTCGAGTATCTCTCCGGCGGAGACGTGTGGACGGGCGCGCGGCTAGTTGGCCGCCATCCCGACGAATTCGGCGATCAGTTCAGGATCTCCCAGCCGCTCGGGCGGCACCTCGCCGGTGATCCGGCCCTTCTGGATGATCAGCACGCGGTCGGACAGTCGGCGAATGAATTCCTGGTTCTGTTCGACCAGGACGATCGTCAGCCGGCTCTTGCTCTTCAGGCGCAGCAGGATGTCGATGATCTCCTCGATGATCGACGGCTGGATTCCCTCGGTCGGCTCATCGAGCAGCACGAGCTTCGGCTGGCCGCACAGGCAGCGCGCCACCGCCAGGATCTGCTGCTCGCCGCCGGACAGCACGCCGCCCGCGCGTCCGAGGATCGGCTTCAGGCGCGGCAGGTCTTCAATCACCGCATCGAGCACGCTGTCGGGCAGGCCGGCGCCGGCGGCGCCCATGCGCAGATTGTCTAGCACCGACAGGCCGGGAAAAATCTGGCGCCCCTGCGGCACGTAGCGCAGGCCCAGTCGGGCGCGCTGGTGCGTCGGCAGACGCGTGATGTCGGTGCCCGCGAACTCGATACGACCGGCCGTGGCGGGAAGCTGGCCCACTAGCGTCTTCAGCAGCGTGCTCTTGCCCATGCCGTTGTGGCCCAGCACGCCGACGAATTCGCCCTCGGCAACCGCGAAGTCGACGCCCATGATGACCGGAATCTTCTGGTAGCCGGACGCAAGGGCGGAGGCGCGCAGCATGGCTCAGGCCGCCTGCTTGCCGAGATAGACGTCGCGTACGCGGGCATCGCGCAGGATGTCGGCGACATCGCCCTCGACCAGGATCGCGCCCTGGTGGAACACGGTCACGGTCTTGGCCACGCGGCGGATGAACTGCATGTCGTGCTCGACCACGACCAGGGCGTGGCTCTTGTTCAGCTCCTTGATCAGCTCGACCAGCCGATCCACCTCGTCATCGGTCATGCCGGCTGCTGGCTCGTCGAGCAGGATCAGGTCCGGCTCGGGAGCGACCACCATCGCCAGTTCGACCAGCTGACGCTGGCCATGCGCCAGCTGGCCGACGATGCGATGGCCGATGTGACCGATACCGACGCGTTGCATCGCCTCCTCGGCCTTGCGCTCGGCCATGCGCCCGGGATGGACGCGCGCCGCCGCCAGCCACACGTTCTCGCGCACGCTGAGGCCGTCGAAGACGCTGGGCACCTGAGTCTTGATGCCCATGCCGTGGCGCGCGATGGCGTAGCTGAGGGCGCCGGCGATGTTTTGGTCGCGGAACAGCACTTCGCCGCTGGTCGGCTTGAGCTGGCCGGTCAGGCACTTGAAGAACGTGCTCTTGCCGGCGCCGTTGGGCCCGATCAGGCAGCGCAGCTCGGCTTCCTGCAGCCGGAAGTCGACGCCGTTCACCGCCAGGACGCCGCCGAAGCGCATTGTCAGGCCGCGGGTTTCCAGAATCGGCGTGGTCACGGCGCCGTCTCCGGCTGGGCGGCCGCGTCGGGCTCGGCCGTCGGCGGTCTGCTGCGCAGCCGCTGGGCAAGCCATCCGTAGGTGTCGGAAACCAGCGCCGTCAGGCCTCGGGGCACCAACAGCACGAAGACAACGAGGATGACGCCCAGGACCAGGTTGGGATCGACCCAGCCGAAACCCGGCACCTGGTTCAGCGTACCGAGCCAGTTGGTCAGCACCTGCATCATGATGCAACCGATCACCGGACCGATCAGGGTGCCCAGACCGCCGATGATCACCCAGATGATGATCTGGCCGCTGACCGGCAGGCTGAACATGGTCGGGCTGACGAATACCGAGTTGGCGAACATCAGCCCGGAAAGACCGGCAAGGGCGCCGCCGATGACGAAGATCGTCAACTTGTAGACCCGCGCGTCGTAGCCCAGCAGCTCGACGCGGGTCTCGTTCTCGCGGATCGCCACCACGATCCGGCCGAACTTGGTCGCCAGCAGCGCCTTGCAGCCGAAATAGACCAGGATCAGCAGGCCGACGGCGAGGCTGAAGATGTTCTCCGGCGCAAGCTGTTCGCCCGGCTGTCCCGGCCAGTTCAGGATCGGCGTCGAGGGGATGCCGTTGAAGCCGCCCAGCGGCGCCTGGCCGATGTTCCACTCCTCGCCCGCCGTCTGGTTCACAAAGCGGTACAGGATCAGCGACACGGTGAGCGTGATGACGCCGAGATAGACGTCGCTGATGCGGCCCCAGAACATGAAATAGCCGAGCAGCGCCGCGAACATCGCCGGCAGCGCCACCGCCAGCACGGCCGCGCCGGTGGTATCGCCGAAATTGATCGCCGCGACGGCATAGGTGTAGCCGCCAAGGCCGAAGAACGCCGCCTGGCCGAAACAGAGGATGCCGGCGTAGCCCCAGATCAGCGCCAGCGACACCGCCAGGATGGCGAAGCTGGCGAAGATCGTGGCGTTGATGATCAGGTAGGTCTCGGCGTACGCCGGCAGGCCGAAGAGCACGCCCAGCCCCACCAGCAGCACGGCGAGGTTGCCCGCCATCGGCAGGACGCGGCTCACAACGCCCTCCGGAAGAAACGCCCGGTGATGCCTTGCGGCAGGATGCGCAGCAGGATCACCGCCGCAATCAGCAGCGCGACCTCGCCGATCACCGGCGTGAACGCGAACGTCGCCGCCGTGTTGATTGTCCCCAGCAGGCCGGAGGCAATGGCGGTACCCGACAGGATCGCGGCGCCACCGCTGATCACGGTAATAAACGCCTTGGCGATGTAGGCGGCGCCGATGGTGGGCACGACGCCGGAGAGCGGCGCCAGCAGGCCCCCCACCAGCCCGGAGAGCGCGGCGCCGATGCCGAACGTGACCGCGTAGACCAGCGACGGGCTGACGCCCAGCGCCGCCGCCATGCCGGCGTTCTGCATCGTGCCGCGTGCGATCAGGCCCAGCCGTGTGTAGCGCAGGACTGACCAGCCTGCCGCCAGCAGCACCAGCGCCACGAAGATCAGGAAGACCTCGTAGGCGCCTGTCCGGTAGGCGCCGATCGTCAGGCTGCCGAGCGGCGCGGAGATGCCCGACACGGTGTTGCCGAACACCACCGTCACGAAGCCGATCATCGCCAGGCTGAGCCCCCAGGTCGCCAGCATGGTGTCGATCAGGCGACCGTAGAGGTGGCGGATGACGAGCCGCTCGACCACGACGCCGAACAGGCCGACGGTCAGCGGCGCCACCACCAGCATCGCCAGCCACAGATTGACGCCCTTGTTGAAGGCGGTGATGGCGGCATAACCGCCGAGCATCAGGAATTCGCCGTGCGCGAGGTTGATGACGCGCATCATGCCGAAGATCACCGCCAGCCCGAGGCTGATCAGCACCAGACTGGCGACGGCACTGCAGATCTGCAGGGCCAGAATGATGACATAGTCCATGCCGAAAACCGTACGCCTACCGTTCCTGTGACGCCGACGCCGGCACGCTGCCGCGAACCCCGGTCCGCACGGCAACGCGGCGACAGCACTCTGCCTGCTGGTCAGACCGGGCGAAGCCGGACATCGACACGTCCTCGCAAACTCATGGCCGGTGAGCGTCGCGGCCGGCCCTTGCGCACCGGCCGCGACGGCGACGGTGCAGGGTCAGGTCTTGACGTCGATGACGTACTGCTTGTTGTCGTTCGGGTTCTTCTTGAGATCGCAAACGGCGGCAGTATCGGCCGGCGCCTGCTGCGAGAACGACTCAAGCACGTTGAACTTCTTGTCCTTGGCCTCGCCGATATAGACGTCGAGCACCGTATGGTGGGTCTTGGCGTCGATCGTCGTCTTGCCCGCCGGCCCGCTGTAGGACGCGCCGGCCTCCAGCGCCCCGATCACCTTCATCCGGTCGATCGAGTTCGCCTTCTTGACCGCATCGGCCCACAGATGCACGCCGTGGTACGTCATGGTCGCCAGCTCGGTCATGTGCGGAATGCCGTACTTGCCGTGGATGGTCTCGACAAAGGCCTTGTTGACCGGCGTGTCGATGCCCTCGAGATAGGCGAAGGCGACGATGATGCCGTTGTGCTCCTCGGGCGACGTGATCACGACCTCGTTGCCGAACGTCGTCGACGCCAGCGGGATCTGCTTGTTCATGCCCGCGGCCGCCCACTGGCGATAGAACGAAATGTGCGCCGCGCCGACCAGCGCCGACATCACGAGATCGGGCTTGGCGGCCTGGATCTTCTTGATCGTCGGACCGAAGTCGGTGACGTCGAGCGGGAAGAAGTCGGTCTGCACCACCTCGCCGCCGTTGTCCTGGGTGTACTTCTTCACCCACTTGGCGGTGATCTGGCCGTAGTTGTAGTCGGCGGCGATGGTGTAGACCTTCTTGCCCCACTTCTTCATCACGTAGGGCACGAGCTTCTCGACCGTCTGCGCCGGCGTCGAGCCGGTGCAGAAGATGTTACGGTCGCACACGCCGCCCTCATAGGGCGTGTTGTAGAAATAGAGCGTGTTGAACCGCTTCAGCAGCGGCCGGATCGCCTCGCGCGATGCCGACGTGATGCCGCCATGCACGACCGCGACCTTCTCCTTGGTCGCCGCCTCGGTGGCGTACTGCGTGTAGAATTGGATGTTGGACTGCGGGTCGTAGTTGATCAGCTTGATCTTCTTGCCCAGCAGGCCACCGGCGGCGTTGATCTCGTTGACCGCCAGATCCATGGTCGCGACCATCTGTTTGCCGTAGATGTCGAGGCCTCCAGACGTGTCGTGGATGCCGGCAACCTTGATGAAATCCTCGGCCCGCAGATCGCGAATGAAGAACGGTCCTGCGGATGCGGCGCCAAGACCGGCAGCGGTGGTGGTGAGCAGGCGGCGACGACTAAAGGACATGGGCTCTCCTTCGAACGGATGCCGACGCCGCTGCAATAAGGATGCCAAGGACTCAGCCGCGCGGAGGCCGGTGGCGCACGCGACCGAGGGACGTCGGCAGGGCATCCAACGGGCGGTACTGTATACCGCGCACACCGCCTCGCAAGCGCTGCCTACGCAGGCGGCAGCCGGCTGCCGGGTGCAAACCGGATGTGCATGGTCGTCACCTGGCTACCTGTCATGCTGCACTGCGGCGTTGCAGCCCGGCGTTCGATGTTGCGCGGTAGTGTGCGGAATGCACTGCACCTTGGCGGCGCCGTGACGACGCACAGTCGATGACGAGGCGGTTTCCATCGCCGCCGCGCCGCCAGCACCGATCGCCTGCGTGATGCGCACATCACGCTGTCACGCGCCGCGAAATTGCGCACGCACGACGCGACGCCGCGCCGACGTTGACGATCCGCATCCACATGTGCGCCGCGCGAATCAAGATTGCCGCCGCGTTCGGCGCTGGAGATAGTCGCTCGCCCATCCGATTGCGGAGCGACGCATCATGACCGACAGCAAGGCACCCTTGGCAATCACCGCTGCGGCGGCGCCGCCGCGCGCGCGGCCCTCGAACTATCCCGAGCCGTTCGCGTCGCGCATGGCCAAGCGCGACAAGCGGCCGCTGGGCGACCTGTTCGGACTGAAGAGCTTCGGGGTCAACCTGACGCGGCTGGCACCCGGCGGCCAGTCGGCACTCATGCACCGCCACACCGTGCAGGACGAGTTCGTCTACATCCTCGACGGCGAGGCGGTGCTGGTCAGCGAATCCGGCGAGGCTCGGCTGGGGCCGGGCATGTGCGCCGGTTTCACCGCCGGCGGCGCGGCACATCATCTGGTCAACCGCAGCGACCGCGACGTCGTCTTCCTGGAAATCGGCGACCGGCTGCCAGGCGATTCAGCGTCCTATCCGGCCGACGACATCCAGGCGTCGATGGGCAGCGACGGCAAATGGCGCTTCACCCACAAGGACGGCACAGCCTACTGACGGCCGCCAGGGTGGTGGCGGCCCGGCCAATGCTGCCGCGACATCGTTGACGGCCACGCCCCGCCGCGATACGCGACCACGAAGCCGGTTGTCCGCCCGCCGCGCATCGCGCGGGGCGGGCGCCGGCAAGCAGCACGCAGCGAGGCCGCCATCGCATGATCCATGCGCTCGACCACATCGTTCTGGCCGTCGATGATCTCGACGCTGCCGTCGCCACCTACGAAACCGCATTGGGTCGGCGCTGCGATGCGCGCGCCTCTGGCGGCGGCGCGACCTATGCCTGGTTCCGTCTCGCCAACATGGCGCTGGCCGTGGCGACACGTACCGGCGCCGGCCCGACTGGCGAGCTGATCGCATCGCGGTTGGGCGCCGCCGGCCCGGGCCTGGCAGCCCTTGCCTTCGCTGTCGCCGATCTGCCGAAGGCCGGCGCGCTGGTAGAGCGGCGCGGCCTGCCGGCACGGGCGCCGATCCCCCTGCCCGCGGCGCGCCGCGACGCGACGGCCACGCCCGACACCGCACTTGCGATCGCCACCGAAGCGACACATGGCGTACCCGTGCTGCTGGTCGAGCGCCCCAACGCGGCCGCTGCGCAAGGGTCGACGCCGGGCGATGCTGGAGCGATCTCCGGCCTCGACCATGTCGTGGTGCGCAGCCCCAACCCGGAGCGCGCGGTTGCCCTGTATGGCGGCCGGCTGGGGCTGAGCCTGAGGCTCGATCGCGCCAATCCGGCCTGGGACGCGCGCCTGCTGTTCTTCCGCTGCGGCGATCTGGTGGTCGAGATCGCCCACGGCCTGAAGGCTGGCGTGTCCGACGCGCCAGATGAGCTGTGGGGGCTATCGTGGCGCGTGCCGGATGTCGAGGCGGCGCATGCGCGGCTGTCGACAGCCGGCATCGCCGTGTCCGAAACCCGCACCGGCCGGCGCCCCGGCTCGCGGGTCTTCACCATCCGCGACAGGGCACTGTGCGTGCCGACCCTGGTGCTGGGGCTGACAGCGTAGGGATGCCGCAGCACCGGTCGTCCGTCGCGCGATCAGACGCAAACCGGGGCGCAGTTGACCGCCACGTCCGGGTTCTGACTTCCGTCGCAAAGCGACGTATCGCGCGCGTGAGCGCGATGTGCTGCGCCACAGCCGCAATACGACGCTCGTGACATTGACCGGCCCTGACGCGCGCCGCATGAATAGACGCCTGCGATCTTCCTTCAGTTCCGACCACAAGGATCCCAGTTCAATGCCGAGCGAGCCGACGCTGCGCGTGCTGCTGATGCAACGTCACGAATGGCTCTACGAGCGCGGCATGGCGGCCGCGTCGGCGCATGGCTATGGCTTTGTCACGCCGGCCATGGCGCGGGTCTTCGTGCAGATCGGCCAGGGCCCGATCAGCCTTTCCGAACTGGCGCGGCGGCTCGCCATCAGCCGGCAATCCCTGCACGAAACCATCACCGCGGCCTGCGAATACGGCTTGGTCGAACTGGTGGCAGATGCCAGCAACAAGCGCATCCGCATCGCGCGCTTCACCGATGCCGGCAAACGCATGTCCCGCACGGTGCTGCAGGTCGACCGCGAGATAGAGCGCGATCTGGCGCGCCGCATCGGCGCCGACAACGTGCGGGCGCTGAAAAACATCCTCGCGATGGACTGGTAGGCGGCGATTGACAGGGCCAATAATGTCAGGATAGCCTGACATTATTGGGAACGAGGAAGCGCCGCAGTGGCCGGGCCCCTGGCTGGAAAACGCATCGTGGAAGTCGGCGGGATAGGTCCCTGCCCGTTCTGCGGCATGCTGCTCGCCGACATGGGCGCCGACGTGGTCCGCCTCGAGGCGCCGCAGCCGCACGCCGGCGCCAAGCTCTTCCCGCTTGCCAACACGCCATGCGACGTGCTCGACCGGGGCAAACGGGCGCTGCATCTCGACCTCAAGTCGGAGGCGGATCGCGCCATGGCGCTGGCGCTGCTGCGCGGCGCCGACGGCCTGATCGAAGGTTTCCGTCCCGGCGTCATGGAGCGGCTCGGCCTTGGCCCCGACGCCTGTCGTGCCGCCAACCCCCGGCTGGTCTATGGGCGCATGAGCGGCTTCGGGCAGAGCGGTCCCCTCAGGGATGCGGCCGGCCACGACATCAACTACATCGCGCTGGCGGGCGTGCTGCACAGCATCGGCCCGGCCGACGGACCGCCCACCCTTCCCCTCAACCTCGTCGGCGACTACGCCGGCGGCGGTCTGCTCCTGGCGTTCGCCATGGTGTGCGCCATGCTGGAGGTCGACAGGTCAGGTCGGGGGCAAGTGATCGACGCGGCAATGAGTGAGGGTGCGGCGCTGCTGATGGCCGCGGTCCATGGCTTTCGCGCCGCCGGCATGATGCCGGCCCCGCGCGGCCGCAATGCCTTCGACGGTGGCGCGCACTTTTATGCCGTCTACGAGTGCGCCGACGGCGAATGGCTGGCGCTGGGCGCCCTCGAACCGGCCTTCTACGCAACGTTGCTGGCGCGCTGCGGCATCACCGACCCTGCGTTTCAGCGCCAGTTCGACCCCGGCTCCTGGTCGGCGCTGCAGGCGAAACTGGCGACGCTGTTCAGGACCCGTGACCGCGCCGACTGGCTGGCGTTGCTTGAAGGCAGCGACGCCTACGTCACGCCCGTGCTGTCCATGGCTGACGCGCCGATGCACCCGCAGAACCGGGCCCGCGGCGTGTTCGTGGAACTGGCCGGCGTCGTGCAACCGGCACCGGCTCCGCGCTTCGAGCGCACCGCGCCGGAAGTCCGCTGGCCGGCGCCGGCACGACCGGTGGACGCGGCCAGCCTGCTGCAGCAGTGGAGCCCGTCGCCATGAACGATGACGTACCCTTCCATGCCGGCGCGTTCGAGAGCATGCCCGATGGCCCGGTGCTGCTGGGCAGCCGCTGCCGCGCTTGCGCGCAGGTCTACCATCCGCGGACGAGCACCTGTCTGAACTGTGGCGGCGCCGACCTTGAGGATATTCACCTCAGCCGCCGGGGCCGGCTCGAATGCTGCACCACGGTGTACATGCCGACCGCCACCATGGAAGCCCCCTACACCGTGGGCTACGTGCAATTGCCCGAAGGCTTGCGTGTCTTCGCGCCGATCCAGGGCGCGACGGCGGCGCTCAAGGTCGGCGCGTCCGTAACGCTTGCGCGGTGCACCGTCGGACGCGGCGAGAAGCGGCTCGCGGCCTATTGCTTCGTGCCGGCATGAACGCGATGAGGAAGGACGGGGAACCCTGATGCGCGACGTGGCGGTCATCGGCATCGGCACCAGCCAGTTCGGCAAGTTTCCCGACCGGCCATTCCACACGCTGGGCGCCGAGGCCGTGCGCAAGGCACTGTCAGACGCCGCCATCGCACCCGCCCGGATCCAGGTCGCCTACGGTTCGCGGATTTTCCTCGACCAGATCACGGCGCAGGTGGTGCTGCGCGATGTCGGTATCGCCGGCATCGAGATGATCAACGTCGAGAACGCCTGTGCCGGCGGCGCTACGGCCGTGCGCTGCCTGTGGAAGGACATCGCCACCGGCGTCTACGATATCGGACTGGCCTTCGGGGTCGAAAGCATGACCACCAGCCCGATCGCCGGCAAGCTGATCGCCCAGGGCGAAGACGATATCGATGCCAAGCTTGGCTCCAACATGCCGGTCGTCTTCGCGCTGATGGCCAAGCGCCTCATGGAGACGCATGGCGCCACCGCCGCCGACTTCGCCCAGGTGTCGGTCAAGTCGCATCAGGCGGCCGCGCTCAACCCGGCGGCGCAGTATCGCAAGACACTGACGGTCGGCGAGGTGCTGGAATCGCGCCTGATCGCCGATCCCATCACGCTGCTGCAATGCTGCCCCAACACCGATGGCGCAGCGGCGGTGGTGATGTGCCCGCTTGATATGGCCAGGACGTTGGGCGGCAGGCCCGTCCGGGTGCTCGCTTCGGTGCTGCAGTCCTCCGACTACTTCTTCAGGAAGCGCGATCTCACCTCGTTCGACGCCGGACGCAGCGCCGCGGCCAGGGCCTACGAGATGGCGGGCCTCGGCCCGGAAGACCTCGACGTGGTCGAACTGCATGACGCCTTCGCGCCGGAGGAGCTGGTTCACTACGAGGACCTCGGCCTGTGCAGGCCAGGCGATTCCGTCGCACTGCTGCGCTCCGGCGCCACGTCGCTGGGCGGCCGCGTGCCCGTCAACCCGAGCGGCGGCCTGCTGTCGCTCGGTCATCCGCTGAGTGCGTCGGGCGTGCGCACGGTGTGCGATGTCGTGCAGCAGCTGCGCGGCGAGGCCGGTCCCCGCCAGAAGGAGGGCGCGCGCATCGGCCTGGCACAGATGCTCGGCGGCAACGTCAACGGCCTCGAAATGGGCGCCGCCGCCATTCACATCATGGCCCGCGACTGAAGCCGGCCGGCAAAGGACGACAGGCGCATGGACGTCAACGGAACAGTCGCGGTCATCAGCGGAGGCGCCTCAGGTCTGGGCGAGGCGACCGTACGCCGACTGCTCGATGGTGGCGCCCGTGGCATCGCCGTTCTCGATCTCAATGCAACGCGTGGCCAGGCGCTGGCAGCGGAAGCACCGGATCGGATCCTGTTCTGCCCGGCCGACGTCAGCGACGAAGCGGCGGTCGACGCAGCCGTGGCGGCGGCTCTGGCGCGCTTCGGCAGCCTGCAGCTGGCGATCCATGCCGCCGCCATCGGCGGCGCCGCCAAGCTGGTTTCAAGCAAGGGGCCGCTGCCGATGGCCCTGTTCGATCGCGTGCTGAAGATCAATCTCTATGGCGCGCTGCACATGATGCGAGCCGCCGTGATCGCCATGCAGCGCAATGTCCCCAACGCCGACGGCGAACGTGGCGTGCTGATCAACGTGTCCTCCGGAGCCGCGTTCGAGGGACAGGTCGGACAGGTGGCCTACAGCGCCTCCAAGGCGGCCCTGGTGGGCATGACGCTGCCACTGTGCCGCGAACTTGCGCCGTTCGGCATTCGCGTCGTGACCATCGCCCCGGGCGCCTTCGATACGCCGATCTACGACGGCGCGCCGCCGGCACTGAAGGACTCGATTGTGCGTGAAGCGTTGTTTCCCAAGCGCATGGGAAAGCCCGACGAATTCGCCATGCTGGCGGAGGAGATCGTGCGCAATCCCATGCACAACGGCCGCACCTACCGGCTCGACGCCGGCATGATCCTGCGACCGTCTGGCTAGGATACGAGCGTGCACCCAAGCGCGCCGGCACCGGGAGGTTCCCATGCGGATTGCGGACTACGTCGAAATGGCGGCCGAGCGTCACCCGGCACAGGAGGCGTTCGTCGACGACAACGCCCGCGTCGATTTTGCGACGGCTGCGGCATTCATGCACAGGGTGGCTCGCCGGATCGATGGCGACCCGGACCTGCCGCCGGGTGCCGGCATCGCCGTCTACAGTCCCAATGATTCGCGCGTCTGCATGCTGCAGCTCGGCATCAACCGCGCCGATCGCACATGGGTGCTGATCCACACCCGCAACTCCGTGGAAACCAACGCCGCGACCATCGCCTTCGCCGACACCCGGCTGGTGCTGTTCCACAGCAGCTTCGCCGCCGCAGTACCCGCAATCCGCGCCGCCACGTCGCCGGCCATGAAATTCGTCTGCCTGGATCGCGACAGCGAGCATGGCCCGTCGCTCGATGCCTGGCTCGCGGGCGCCGACAGCTTCTTTCCTGCCACCCAGGAGGACCCGCTTGCCGCCGCCTTCATGGTGCCAACCGGTGGCACCACCGGCGTGCCCCGTGCCGTGGTCCACACCCATCGCTCGACCGAGATCAGCGCCGCGTCGCTGGCGCAGGCCATCGCCATAGACGACACGTCGCGACACCTCGCCGTGGCACCGTTGACCCATGCGGCCGGCTTCATGGCGCTGTGCTTCGCCGCCGCCGGCGGCACCAATGTGATCCTGCCCGGCTTCGACCTGGATCGCGTGCTGGGCACCATCGCGAGCGAACGCATCACCCATCTCTATGTGCCGCCGACCGCGCTCTACGCCTTGCTGGCGCATCCCAGGCTGAAGCAAACCGACCTCTCGTCGCTGCGTTGCCTGGTGGTCGGCGCCGCGCCGGTGGCGCCGGCCAAGTTCAAGGAAGCGGTCGGCGTGTTCGGACCCATCGTCTATGAAGGCTACGGCCAGACCGAGGCGCTGCTGCCAATCACCCTGAAACGTCCGAGCGACTACCTGCGCCCGGATGGCAGCTTCGACGAAGCGACGTTGCGCTCGGCCGGCCGGCCCGGGCCCTTCGTGCGCGTCGCCATCATGAGCCCCGAAGGCAAGCTCCTGCCGCCGGGCGAGCCGGGCGAAATCGTTGTGCAGAGTTCCATGGTCATGAAGGGCTATCACAAGATGCCGAAAGAGACCGAGGAGGTCTCGCGCCTCGGCTGGCATCACACGACCGACGTCGGCTTCCGCGACGCGCGGGGCTTCATCACCATCGTCGACCGCATCAAGGACGTCATCATCAGCGGCGGCTTCAACGTCTATCCGGCCGAAATCGAGGCCGCCGCGAGCGAGCTGCCGGCCGTGCTGGAGTGCGCGGTCATCGGCGTGCCTGACGATAAATGGGGCGAGGCGGTCAAGGCCGTCATCCAGCTCAAGCCGGGGGCGACAGTGAGCGAGTCCGACGTGATCGAGCATTGCCGGAACCGGATCGGTGGCCTGAAGGCACCGAAATCAGTCGAGTTCTGGCCAGACCTGCCGCGCAGCGTCGTGGGCAAGGTGCTC
Organism: Alphaproteobacteria bacterium; assembly: GCA_026126245.1. Taxonomy (GTDB): domain Bacteria; phylum Pseudomonadota; class Alphaproteobacteria; order Reyranellales; family Reyranellaceae; genus Vineibacter. Next base: position 16,515 of record JAHCJT010000021.1, on the reverse strand, counting down.
AAGCGCGAAATCCGCAAACGCTACTGGCAGGATCGGGAGCGCGCGGTGTGACCAAGGGGACGAAATGACGGCCCAGGATCCAATTCTGGTCGACGAGCGCGACGCGGCGCTGTGGATTACGTTCAACCGACCCGAGGCCATGAACGCCATGACCGGCGCCATGCTGCGCCGGCTCGAGGCACTGGCGGACCTGGCCGATGCACGCGACGACATCCGCGCGGTGGTGCTGACTGGCGCAGGTCGCGCCTTCTGCGCCGGCGCCGACCTGAAGGCCGCGCGAGAGGAAGTGGGCAGCGGCGAGGACGCGCTGATGCGCTTTGTCGGCCAGGCGACGCGTACCCTCAACCGCATCGAGGCCATCCGCAAGCCGGTCATCGCCGCCGTCAACGGGCACGCCTTCGCCGGTGGACTGGAACTCATCTTGTGCTGCGACCTGGTGCTGGCGGCGGAATCGGCCAGACTGGGTGATGCGCACGCCAACCATGGCCTGTTCCCCGGCGGCGGCAGCACGGTCCGCCTGCCGCGCAAAATTGGTCCGACGCGCGCCAAATACATGCTCTTCACCGGCGAGCCGGTCGGTGCCGCGGCTCTGATGGCCGCCGGCCTGATCAACGACGTGGTACCGGACGCCGACTTGCCGGCCGCCACCGAGCGGCTTGTCGCCACGCTCGCGGCCAAGAGTCCGCTGGTTCTGCGGCGGATGAAGGCGGCGGTCAATGACGGCTTGGACCAGGCACAGGCGACGGCGCTGCGGCTTGAACAGCTGACCTGAGAGGCGCACGGCTTCTCGCATGACCTGCGGGAAGGTCTGGCGGCGTTCGCCGAACGCCGCCCGCCGAAGTTCGCCGGGCGTTAGGCGTGCCGACGCCAACGGCATTTCCATGTCGCCTTGCGCCATGCGGCCGAGCGCGAAATGCTACCGCCATCGATACGTCGATTGGCAGTCATTGACGCGCTTGCATTGCCGGAGACGCTGCCTCCATGACCCTGCCCGCCCAGTTCGAAGGTCGCCTGACGCTGCCGCTGATCGCGGCGCCGATGTTCATCGTCTCCGGCGCCGAACTGGTGTTGGCGGCCTGCCGTGCCGGCGTGATCGGCACATTTCCCAGTCTCAATTGCCGCACCACCGATGATCTGGACGCGCGGCTGACGCATCTCGATAATGTCCTGGCGGCCGACGCCGCGTGCGGCCGCCGGGTCGCGCCCTACGGCGTCAATCTCATCTGCCATCGCACCAACACGCGCCTTGCCGCCGACACCGAGCTGGTGGTGCGCCACCGGGTGCCGCTGGTCATCACCAGCGGCGGCAGCCCGCGCGGAATCGTCGAGCGGGTGCACGGCTACGGCGGCGTTGTGCTGTCGGACGTCACTGACGCGCGCTGGGCGCGCAAGGCGGCGGCAGCCGGCGTCGATGGCCTTATCCTCGTTTGCGCCGGCGCCGGCGGCCACGCCGGCACGATGAGTCCGTTTGCGCTGCTTCCGGAAGTGCGCGCGTTCTTCTCCGGCACCATCGTCCTGGCCGGCGCCATTTCGGACGGCCGGGCGATCCGGGCGGCCGAAGTGCTGGGCGCGGACATGGCCTACATGGGCACGCGGTTCATCGCCACCGAAGAGGCCAACGCCGACGCGCGCTATCGCGCCATGCTGATTGATGGCACTGCCGAAGATCTCATCTATACCGACGTCTTTTCAGGCATTCCCGCCAACATGCTGCGACCCAGCATCCGTCAGTTCGGCCTCGATCCCGACAACCTGCCGGCCAAGAACGCGCTCAACGTCAGCAAGGAACTCAACATCGACGTCAAAGCCTGGCGCGACATCTGGACCGCCGGCCAGGGCCTGACCACCATTCATGACGCGCCGCCCGTCGCCGCCCTGGTCGCTCGGCTGCGGACTGAGTACGAGGCCGCACTGCGGTGCCCGGTGATGCCGGACAGGCACCCGGCGTGAGGGTGCGCGGCCGGACCGCTGCCGTCGCAGTCAGTACGGCACGCCGGCCGACAGCAGATGGTCGAAATAGGCGATGGTCTTGGCGAGACCCTCGTCGAGCTTGACCTTCGGCTGCCACTTGAGCGCCTTCTTGGCCAGGCGGATGTCAGGCTGGCGCTGCAGCGGGTCGTCGACCGGCAGTGGCTTGCGGATCAGCTTGGATTTCGAATTGGTCAGCTTGATCACCTTCTCGGCCAGCTCGCGGATGGTGAACTCGCCGGGGTTGCCGAGGTTGACCGGGCCCGTCAGGGAGTCGGGCGCCGCCATCATGCGCACGAAGCCCTCGATCAGATCATCGACATAGCAGAACGAGCGGGTCTGCTGGCCGTTGCCGTAGATGGTGATCGGCTGATTCTTCAGCGCCTGCACGATGAAGTTCGACACCACGCGGCCGTCGTTGGGATGCATGCGCGGGCCGTAGGTGTTGAAGATGCGCGCCACGCGAATGCGCAGCCGGTGCTGGCGGTAATAGTCGAAGAACAGCGTCTCGGCGCACCGCTTGCCCTCGTCGTAACAGGCGCGCGGCCCGATCGGATTGACGTTGCCGCGGTAGCTCTCGGGCTGCGGGTGGACGTCGGGATCGCCGTACACCTCGCTGGTCGAGGCCTGGAAAATCTTGGCGCGGGTGCGCTTGGCCAGCCCCAGCATGTTGATGGCGCCGTGCACGCTGGTCTTGGTCGTCTGCACCGGGTCGTGCTGGTAGTGGATCGGCGAGGCGGGACAGGCGAGATTGTAGATCTCGTCGACCTCGACATAGAGCGAGAACGTCACGTCGTGGCGCATGACCTCGAAATGCGGATGATCGAGCAGCGGCACGAGGTTGCGCTTGGTGCCGGTGAAGTAGTTGTCGACGCACAGCACGTCATGCCCATCGTTGAGCAGTCGCTCACACAAATGCGAACCAAGAAAGCCGGCACCGCCGGTCACGAGAATGCGTTTGGGCATGGAGGCGGTCCTCACACGGGCTGATTGCACGCAGTCCTTTTAGGGGCGGTAAGTTCGTGCCGGCAACTCAGACCGCCGTGCGCAACGCCGGCCGCTGGGCGACGGCGGTGGCCAGGAAGCGCCGATTCGTGCCCTCCAGAACGAGGCAGGTCAGCACGCCGCTGGCGAACGCGCCGGTGTCGACGCCGATGCGGTTGGCCCGCACCTGCGGCGCGTCGTCCGGCGTATGGCCGTGCACGACGATCTTGCCGTGGTCGGCGTCGCTCGACAGGAAGGCGTCGCGGATCCACAGCAGATCCTCGCGCCGCTGCTGCTCGACCGGCACGCCCGGCCGCACGCCGGCGTGGGCAAAGAAATAGTCGCCGGCGGCGTACGACGTCTGCAGGCCGCGCAGGAAGGCGATGTGGTCCGGCGGCATCTTCTCGGCGAGCTGGCTGCGCATGTCCTCGAACCGGCGCATGCCGATCATGTTGGGCGAGGTGCGCACGCCGTAGCTCAGCAAGGTCGCCTCGCCGCCGAAGCTCGCCCAGGTCGGGCCGATCGTCGCATCGTCGAGGAAGCGCAGCATCGCCTCGTCGTGGTTGCCCATCAGATGCACCGAGGTAAGGCCGGGCAGCGCCTCGTTGGCCAGGCAATCGATCACCCCGCGGCTGTCGGGGCCGCGGTCGACATAGTCACCGAGATAGACGATCACGTCCCTGCCATCGGTCGGCCGGTCGCGATGGTCCTCCGCGATGGCGGCGTGCAGGTCGGCCAGCAGGTCGGCCCGGCCGTGGATGTCGCCGATGGCATACAGGCGGCAGCCGGCCGGCGCCGCGGCACGCAACGGCGCGCCCGACGCGGGATCCCTGCCCCATTCCTTAAACAACTTACGCAACATGGCGGCGAACTCTAGCGAAGCGGTGCCTCGTTTTCCATCGAGGCATTGCGGTTAGTGGTCATCGGTAACGCAATATTTGGTCCAAATCGCCGGCTATCGCTGGCGTGGCGACGTCAGGGGGCCACTGCTACCATGCCCGCCCCGCACCCCGACGGGTGCGCCACCAGGTTTGGGAGGACGTCTTGGCGGCGGCACCGGCATCGATCGCTGACATTGTGCGCGGCCATGCAATTAGCCGTGGCGACACAGTTGCGGTCGTCTATCGTGACCGCATCACCGACTACGCGACGCTGAACCGCCGCGCGAGCCAGGTGGCCAACGGCCTGGGGGCGGCCGGCCTGACGCCGCAGTCGCGTCTCGCCCATCTCGACAAGAGTGATGACGCGTTCTTCGAGCTGTTTTTCGGCGGCGCCAAGGCCAACGCCGTCATGGTGTCGGTCAACTGGCGCCTGGCGCCACCGGAAATCCTGCACATCGTCAACGATGCCGAAGCCGAGATCCTGTTCGTCGGCGAGGAGTACTTTCCGGTCATCGACAGGATCCGCGACCAGCTGACCACCGTCCGGACCATCGTGGCGCTCAATGGCAGTCACGCCGACTTCGAGCCCTTCGCGCGCTGGCGCGACCGCCAATCCGACCGCGACCCGATGCTGCCGATCGCCCGCGACGATGTGGCCGTGCAGTTCTACACGTCGGGCACCACCGGCCTGCCCAAGGGCGCGCAGCTGACCAACGCCAACCTGCTGCACCTGATGCCGACCTGGACGCCGACCTGGGGCATGGGGCCAGGCGTGCGCAATCTGGTGGTATTGCCGATGTTCCATATCGGCGGCGCCGGCTGGGCGCTGGCCGGCACCTATGCCGGCTGCACCAACTACGTCACCCGCGAGGTCGTGCCGCTGGAAATCCTCAATCTGATCCAGGAGCAGCGCATCGAGGTGGCGCTGTTCGTGCCGGCCATCATCCTCTTCCTGGTGCAGACGCCGCAGATCCGTGAGACCGACCTCTCGAGCCTGAAACTGATCGTCTACGGCGCCGCGCCGATCCCGGCCGAGTTGCTGCGCCAGGCGCTCAAGATCTTTCCCGGCGGCTTCCAGCAGGTCTACGGCCTGACCGAGACCACCGGCGCCGTCACCCTGTTGCCGCCCGAGGACCACGACCCCGACAACCCCAAGAAGCTGCTGTCCTGCGGCTTCGCCCAGAAGGGTGTCGAGCTGCGCATCGTCGGCGACGACGGCAAGGACTGCGCGCCCAACACGGTCGGCGAAATCGCGGTGCGCTCGCCGCAGGTGATGAAGGGCTACTGGAAGCTGCCCGAGGCCAGCCAGCGGGCCATGCGCGACGGCTGGTTCTTCACCGGCGACGCCGGCTATCTCGACGAACAGGGCTATCTCTACATTTACGATCGCGTGAAGGACATGATCGTCAGCGGCGGCGAGAACATCTATCCCGCCGAGGTCGAAAGCGCCCTGTTCGGCCACCCGGCGGTGGCCGACGTGGCGGTGATCGGCGTGCCCGACGAGCGCTGGGGCGAGGCGGTGAAGGCCGTGGTGGTGACCAAGCCCGGTGCCAGCGTCACGCCAGCCGAGCTGATCCACTGGGCCCGCGAGCGCATCGCCGGCTACAAGCTGCCCAAGTCGGTCGACTTCGTCGATGCGTTGCCGCGTAACCCGACCGGCAAGATCCTCAAGCGCGAGCTGCGCAAGCCTTACTGGGAAGGCAAGGAGCGTCAGGTCAACTGACGGGTGGCCGGCAGGAACGCCCCTCTCGCGTTGCGCGGGGCCGATCGCTGGTTCGCCGCCAGCAGTGGCGCGTGCCCAACACGAACTCGGTGCGATTTGGACCGGATATCGGAGCGGCCCCCCTCCTCATGTCATTGATGACATCTGAAATTGATGTCATACGACTGATAAATAACGCTTTCTTTTAATGTGTTGAGACAGGCTTTTAACCTGTAGCCGGGCATGAATTTCACCCTTCCTGGCGCACCTCACGAGGTTGTGCCGCGTGACGCGGCTTGCCAGCCGACGCGCCGAACCCTCGCAGGCGCAGCCACGCCGAGTCGCTCGTGACACCCGACCGTCGTTACGTGCGGGCAGCCTATCTCGTCCTGTCCGTCGTCCTGCTGCTGCCGCTGCTGCGCTTCTACTGGCCGGCCTCGGACGGACTGGACGTAACCGGCCATCCGCTGGGTCGCGACTTCATCAACGTGTGGGCCGGCCCGCAGGTGGCGTTCGGCGCCTCGCCGTCAACCCTGCTTGACCTGGAAGCCTACCACGCCGCCATCGGCACGCTCTTCGGTCGGCCGCTGCCGTTCCACTTCTGGAGCTACCCGCCGTCTGTCCTCCCGGCCCTGTGGCCCCTGGCGCAACTTCCCTATTTCTGGGCCCTGGCTGTGTGGACTGTCGGCCTGTTCACGATCTTCGCCGCCGTCGTGCTCTCGCAGGTTCCGTCATCGCAAAGACGCTGGGCGCTGCTCGCCCTGGTCCTGGCGCCGGCCTGCCTGATCAACGCCATCGGCGGCCAGAACGGCTTCCTGACGGCGGCCTTGTTCATCGGCGGCGTCCTGTCGATCGACCGGCGGCCGGTCCTGGCCGGTGTCCTCTTCGGCCTGCTGACGTTCAAGCCGCAGCTGGGTCTTGTCCTGCCGTTCGCCCTGCTGGCCTTGGGCGCCTGGCGCGTCATCGGCGCGGCGATCGTGACCGCAATACTGCTTGCCGCCGGCTCGATCGCCGCGCTCGGCATCGAACCCTGGCAACAGTACCTCGGCGCCACGGGTACCTATCAATGGCAAGTCTTGCACGATTTCCATGGCTTCTGGACCTACATGGCCGCCTCGCCCCTGGCCGGCGCGCAGACCTTCGGCGCATCCTTCGGCCTCGCCATGTCCTTGCAGATTGTCGTCGCCGTATCCGCCCTGATCGGCGCCTGCTGGGCGGTTCGACGCACTGACGATCCGGTGAACAGGGTCGCCATCCTGGTGGCCGCCACACTGCTGGTGACGCCCTACGCGCTCAGCTACGACCTCACGGCGCTCGCCGCCGTCATTGTCTGGAAGCTTGCCGGCGCCTGGCGGGTCGACTCGCGCTGGGAGCCGGTCTGCCTGGTCGCGTGGCTGGCGCCGACCCTGATGATGCCGCTCAACATGCTGGGCATCGGCCTGGCGCCTCTGGCACTGATCGCCTTTTTCGTCGCGACGCTCGACATGGTGCGTCGACAACAGGCCGTGCCGGCCCTGCCGCACGCCGCGCCGGCGACGTGAGCTGATCCGACTGACCGCCGTGCACATAGCGCACGGCAGTGCCATTGACAGGCCCCCGGCGCGTGTCGAACGATCACGCGAGCAGAGGGAGAAGCGCCATGAGCCGATACGACCGCGTCATTCGCAATGGCCTCATTGTCGACGGCTCGCGGCTGCCGCGGTTTCGCGGCGATATCGGCATCAAGGACGGCGTGATCGCCGAGATCGGCCGCATCGATCCCGCCGAGGCGCGCGAGGTGATCGACGCCGACGGCCTGGTCGTGGCGCCGGGCTTCGTCGACCTGCACACGCATTACGACGCGCAGCTGTTCTGGGATCCCTACTGCACGCTCTCGGGCTGGCACGGCATCACCTCGGTCGTGATCGGCAATTGCGGCTTCGGCTTCGCGCCGGTGCGGCCCGACATGCGCGAGCGCTCGATGATGACCATGACGCGCGTCGAGGCGATTCCCATGCCCTCGATGCAGCAGGGCATGCCGTGGGACTGGGTGACGTTCCCCGAGTTCCTCGACAGCGTCGAGCGCGCGCCCAAGGCGATCAACATCCTGCCCTACGTGCCGATCAGCCCGCTGCTGATCTGGGTGATGGGCTTCGAGGCCGCCAAGGCCGGCAGGCGGCCGACCGACGCCGAGCATCGCGAGCTCTGCCGGCTGCTCGAGGAGGCGATGGATGCCGGTGGCTGCGGCTGGTCGGCGCAGCGCATGCTGCCGTCAGGGCCCGGCCTGCGTGCAGCGCGACTTCGACGGCAGCCCGATGCCGACCGATGTCATGCACGACGACACCTGCCGCGAGCTGGCCAAGGTCCTACGCCGGCGCAACGAGGGATTCATGCAGATGCTGCTGATCTCGGGCGACAACAGCCCGGACCAGAACTTCTACGAGGAGATGGCCGAGCTGAGCGGCCGGCCGATGATCATGAACGTGGTGCAGGCCTTCGATCACCGCCCGGAGATCCACCGCCGCGTGCTGGCCTGGCTGAAGAGCTGCCGCGAGCGCGGCATCCGCGTCGTCGGCCAGGGCCTGACGACCGATGCCGGCTTCACCTTCACCTTCGAGAACTGGAACCTGTTCGATGACTCCCAGGCATGGTGTGATGCCACCACGGGTACCCTCGAAGAGCGCAAGGCCAAGCTGGCCGATCCGGCGCGCCGCGCGGCGCTGAAGGACAAGATGCCGCGCACGGCGACGGGTCCGCTCCCCGACATCGTCATCGTCGGTCCGCAGACGGAGCAGAACAAGGCGTGGCTCGACCACACCCTGGCGCATGCCGGCCAGAAGATGGGCAAGCATCCGGTCGACGTCATGCTCGACATGGCGGTCGAGGAGGACCTGAAGACCGAGTTCTTCGCCGCACCGCCCAACGGCAACATCGAGCACCTGCGCGAGATCGTCGACGATCCCTACGTGCTGTTCGGCGTCTCCGACGGCGGCGCGCACACCAAGTTCCTCACCGCCGGGCGCTATCCCACCGAGACCATCTGCAAGGTGGTGCGCGAGCACGGCATGATCTCGCTGGAGGAGGCGCACTGGCGGCTGTCGGCCCTGCCGGCCGAGGTCGCGGGCTTCACCGGCCGCGGCGTGCTGCGCAAGGGCGCGCCGGCCGACATCGTGGTCTACGACTACGACAAGCTCGCCGTGCTGCCCGACGAGATCGTGCACGACCTGCCCGGCGGCGAGTGGCGCCGCATCCAGCGCGCCCAGGGCTATCGCTGGGTGCTGGTCAACGGCGAGGTGACGATCCGCGACGACCAGCAGACCGGCGCACATTCCGGCCAGCTGCTGCGCCACGGCGTCGGGCGGCGCGTCCCGACGGCGATGGCTGCCGAATAGAACAGGCAGACAGGCGGCGTCGGGCGCCTCCCGGCCATCCGCCATGGACGGAGGGTGGCGCCCAGCGCGGCAAGAGGACGATCAAGCCCCATCCGCCGGCCCACGACCGACGGCAAGTTGCCCGAGCGCGCCAGCCTAGCGATCTCCTGTCGGCCGCTCTTCTTTGTGGCGCCTACTTCGCCATTGCCGGTTTCGCTGCCGACGACGGCTTCCTCGTCGCAGACCCCTTGAATGCCGGCATGACCTCCTTGGCCAGCCGCTCGTGCTGCTCCAGCCACATGTTGAGCGGCACGCCCACCGGCATGCTCATGTTGACGCGCTCAAGACCGGGGTAGGCCCGCTCGACCGCTTTCAGCTTTTCGATGATGAGCTCCGGCGGTCCGCACAAGAAGCCGCCGGATGCTTCGGCCTCTTCGATGCCCGGCAGCTTGACCGTCCTGGCCAGCTTCGGATCGCGCATGGCCGCGATCTGCTCGTCGGTGAGCGCGCGCACCAGGCGCAGCTCGCCGAACATCTTCATGTTCTCCTCGTAGTACTTGGCCACCTGCTGCATCGCCTTCTCGCGTGTTTCGGCGATCATGAAGTGGTAGCCGATCGCCAATCGCTCGCCGAGCTTCAGCTCCTTGCCGATCGCGGCGTGCGCCGTCTGCCAATCAACGATCATGCGATGCATGGCGCCGCCTTCCGACGAGCCGCCGCCCAGGACGCCCTGGATGCCGTAGCGCGCCATGAAATCGAAGGCGCGCATGGTACCGCCCTGGATCGGCTGCCAGCACTCCACCGGTTGGCGCAGCGGCCGCGGCACCAGGGTGAGGTCCTCCAGGTCATACCCGCGATAGGGCACCCGCGCTGGCAGCGTGTAGTACTTGCCCTTGTGCGAGAAGCTGTCGCTGTGGAAGGCCTTGAAGATGATCTCGATCTGCTCTTCGAACAGTTCGCGATTGGCAGCCTGGTCGATCAGCGGCGCGCCGAAGGTTTCGACCTCGCGCGTGTGATAGCCGCGTCCGACGCCGAAGGTGATGCGCCCGCCGCTCAGGATGTCGGCCATGGCGTAGTCTTCCGCCAGACGCAGCGGATGCCACATGGGCGCAATGTTGAAGCCGCAGCCGAACCGGAGATTCCGGGTCTTGTGCGTCAGGTGCAGCGCCATCATCAGCGCATTGGGGATGCATTCCGTTCCCTCGCGCTGGAAATGGTGCTCCGCCATCCAGAACGTGTCGTAGCCGTTGGCGTCCATCATCTTGGCCATCGCCTCGGCCTTCGACAGGGACGTCGCCAGATGGGCATTAGAATAGCGCCGCGCGTTGATCGGCGTGCCGTCGTACCCGCAGTTGTCCAGATCGGTGTGACCGGCGAACAGGCTATCGAATTTCGAAATCATGGGCGCACCTCTCCTGTGCCATGGCGGCTGCAACGAACCGCCATCTCGGGCACGACGATCATCTATGCCGGCGCGAACATGTTTTCGTGCGCCGCGCGCTTCTTCTCGCGCGCGCCCTGCGGTGCGCGGACGGCGAAAGCCGGGTCATGTTGCAGCACCGGCAGCACGTCCGACGCAAACAGCCGCATGTTGCTTTCAGCCAGATGGTGCGGCAGGCCGCCCCAGGCAAACTCGCAGATCAGGTGCTCCAAGCCGGTGACGCGCTGCAGCTCGGCGATCTTCTGCAGGCAGTCATCCGGCGTGCCGGTGATCTGGATGGAGACGTAGAAGTCGGTCGCCTTCTTGCGCGCCGCCGGATCCTTGAGCTTGGAATAGGTCTTGGCCAGCGCCTCGTAGGACTCGTAGCCCTTGACGCCCGCCAGATGGCCGTCACCGAAGTGGTAGTGGTTCTCGATCGAGTCCCACTTGGCGCCGAGATACTGGAAAGCCAGCTCGTTGGCCTCGGCGCGGCTGGCGGCGCACGAGACGTTGGTGAGAATGACCGGGCGGTGCGGCGCGTGGCCGGCGTTAGTGGCGATGTCGTAGAAACGGTCGATGTCGGCTTTGCACTTGCTCCACTCGTTCTGCATGATCAGCAGCATGCTGAAGCCGAGCTTGGCCATCAGCTCGGCCGACTCCGGACTGACCGACGAGGCGTAGAAGCGCCGCTCCGGATGCGAGATCGGCCGCGGCCGGATGGCGGTGCGCGGGATCTTGTAGAACTCGCCGCTGAATTCGAAGGTCGGCTGGCTCAGCGCCTGGACGATGATCTGGGCCGATTCGGCGAAGCGACCGCGCGCCTCGCCCATGGGAACGCCGAAGCCCTCGTACTCGACGCTGGCGGCGCCGCGCCCGAAACCGAACAGGCAGCGGCCGCCGCACATGATATCCAGCAGCGCGATCTGCTCGGCGACGCGGATCGGATCGTGCCAGGGCAGCACGATCACCGCCGTGCCCAGGGCGATGCGCTTGGTGCGGCCGGCGAAATAGGCCAGCAGCTGCAGCGGCGCCGGCGACATGGCGTAGCCGGTGAAGTGGTGCTCCAGCGCCATCAGCGAATCGAAGCCCAGGGGCTCCGCCAGATCGCCGAGCACGAAATGCTCGGTGAGAACGGCCGCGTCGGTCTGGCCTGGTTGCGACAGCATGTTGAGCGCAGTGCCGACTTTCATGGTGGTCCTCCCGGGTCCTCGCGGCATTTCTCCGCTACAAAGTATTCTATAACACTGCCGAAAACGCGATTGATCTGTATCAAGGATCGGCGGTGCCGCGCGCGCCGGCCGGCCATGCGTTCCGGCATGGCTGCTTCGCGCCAGGTCATCCACCACGATTGACGCACATCAGCGCATCCGTTCGACCGCCGCCGCGATGCTTGCCCTGCGGGTTACCGTTTCCGCCGAACCTGGAACCACGCGGGAGGGACGAGCCATGCGCATGGGCATGCTGCACCTGTTCGAGAATCCCGTCGGCAAGAGCGAACATCAGATCATCAAGGAACAGATGGAGCTGATGTACGAGGCCGAAAACCTCGGTTTCGATTCCGTCTGGCCGGCCGAGCATCATTTTTCGGAGTACGGCTACTGCGCCTCGCCGCAGGTCTCGCTGGCCGCCGTGGCGGCACGCACCAAGCGCATCCGCCTGGGCACCGGCGTGGTCGTGCTGCCGTTTCACAACCCGATCAGGGTCGCCGAGGATTTCGCGTTTCTCGACCTGATGTCGGACGGGCGCGTCGATCTGGGCATCGGCCGCGGCTATCAGCCGCTTGAATTTCGCGGCTTCGGCATGGGCGACAAGCAGGCGATCTCGCGCGAGATCTTCGACGAGGCAACCTCGCTGATCCGCGCCTGCTGGACGGAGGAGCGGGTGACGTTCAAGGGCAAGCACTACCAGGTCGACAACCTGCTGGTGCGGCCCAAGCCGCTGCAGAAGCCGCATCCGCCGATCTACATGGCCTGCCTGTCGCCCGAAACCTTCCAGCTGGCCGGCCGGTACGGCTTCAACGTGCTGATGTCGGGCGCCTTCGGCCTGTCGCCGGAGGGCGCCAAGAAGGGCATCGCCGATTACCGCGCCGCCCGCAAGGCGTCAGGATTCGATCCGGCCAGCGGCCAGGTTGCGCTGCTGCTCAAGGTCTATGTCGGCGACTCGATGGACGGCGCGATGAAGGAGTTCGCCGGTCCGGTGACGTGGTACTACCGCACCGTCGCCAAATACCTGGCGCCGCCAGCTGGCGAAGCGGCGGTCAAGAGCTACGAGATGTACAGCAAGAGCCGGCACGCTGCCGAAACACTGTCGTTCGAGGAGCTGGCCGCCAGCCCGCTGATGGTGTGCGGCGACGTCGATCACTGCGTCGAGAAGCTGACACAGGTGGCCCGTGAGTACGGCTTCAACGAACTGCTGTGCTGGACCCGCATCGGCGGCCTGGACAATCCCAAGGTGCTGCGCTCGATGGAGCTGATGAGCGACCGCGTCATGCCGCGCGTGCGGCAGCAGACGGCTCTGGCGGCATAGCGCCAGACGGCGATCGCGGGACTCGCCCCCTGCCGCGACGGAAAGAGCGGCGGTTGGCGCCAGGGAGGGATGCGTCGGCGCATCCCTCTCTTCACGTGGCAACGACTCCGGTGCAACATGCGCCTTTCGGCGCGCCGCACTCCGTCGCCGGCAACGGTTGACGGGCGCGGCGCGCCTGTCGCCGGGCGACAGATGATCGCCCCGTCATGGGAGGAACACCGCGTGCAAGCCGATGCCAAGAAGACCACCCTGCGCATGATCCCCTACGGGATCTATGTGCTGACCGCCGCCGACGGACAGGGCAATGTCGGCGCCGCCACCGTCAACTGGGTGACGCAGACCGCCTTCGCGCCGCCGCTGGTGGCGGTCGGCGTCAAGACCGACTCCGGTACCTACGGCATCGTGAAGGCGGCGGGCACGTTCGCGCTCAACATGCTGGGCAAGGACCACAAGGGCCTGGCCTTCACTTTCTTCAAGCCGGCCAAGGTCGAGAACGGCATGTTGTCGGGCCAGGCCTATGCGCCGGGTGCCAACGGCGCGCCGATCCTGCAGGCCTGCATCGGCGCCGTCGAATGCAAGGTGGCGCAGGTCGTCGAGCTGGGCGATCACCACATCTTCGTCGGCGAGGTCACCGAGGCGCATCTGCGCCAGCCGCCCACCGGCCGCCCCGACCATGCCATCCTGGCGATGAGCGATCTGGGCGACACCGTCTTCTACGGCGGCTAGACGGGCGGCAATTCCACTGTACCTGGCCAGGCGGCGCCGCTTCTGCGGCGCGCCTGAGTCACTCTGCGTCAGGCCACCTTGACCGGCGGTGTGGTTTCGCTGCGCTGACGCGTGTAGTCCTCGTCGGACGTCGCCAGCATCTTCTGGTAGCTGGCCTCGGGATAGACCATGTGCGGCTTGGCCGGATCCATCGGCGGTTGCTTGACGCTGCCGCCGGCCCCGTCATAGCGCGCCGGCGACTTGTAGCGCGCCAGCTCCAGCTCCGAGATGCCGGCCAGGCCAACCACCTCGGGATCGATCCAGGCGCGTGCATCGATGGCAGCGCGCGAGGTCGAGATCTCGAGGCTGAGATTCTCCGGCCCGGCGAAATAGATCGACTTGCAGAAGCCGTGGTCGATCGGTCCGAACACGTTGACGCCGCGCGAGCGGATGCGGTCGCGCAGCGCCAGCAACTCCTCGTCGCTGTCGCAGTTCATCGCCAGGTGCTGCATGGCACCGCCAGCGCAGGGCGCGCCGGGGTTGCCGGAATGGGTGCTGCCGATCTGGCGCGGGATCTTGGCGATCTCTGGCGTCTGCACGAAGGCGATCGAGCAGTGATCGTTGAGCTTGACGAAGCCGTGCCAGGCGCCCTTGACGCCGTGCATCCAGTAGAGCGCCACCAGCTCCGTGCCCAGCACGTCGGTGAAGAAGGCGATCTGGGCCTTGATGTCGGCGGTGGTGATGGCCAGGTGATGCACGCCGTTGGGTTTGGTCATGGCGAACTCCCGGGTTGGGCCGGCCGCCATGCTCGCGCCGCGCCGCGCGCCGATCAAGGGCGCCGGCCCGGATTTCTCCTGCCGCCGGCCCCGCGGGGAAGGTGGCCTACTGACGGACCAGGGTGATGTTGGTCTGCTTGCCAGACGCGGCGGTGCGGATACCGGTCAGTTCGTTGCCCTTTCGCGTCAGATCGTATTGCGCGCCCGACGCGCCGCTGCCGGACTGGAACCTGATCTTGTCGCCGGTGATGGCGATCTTGGCGGCGACCTTGACCCCGCCGGCGTTGAACACGCCGCTCGCCGAAGCGCCGTCCGGCGCGACCTTGGAGACAATCAGGGTGCGATCGTCGTTGACCCGGGTGCGCACGTTCTCCGTACGGCCGACCCAGGTCCCGACCAGCCAGTGCTGCTGGGCATGCGCAGATCCGGCCGCGCTGCCGCTGGCGAGCGCCAGCAATCCCCATATCACGTGTCGACGACCCATCGTGGTCATGATTGCCCCCCAACCTTGCGCAGTTGCGTCTGCCATGTCGCGCGCTGGACTGTAGCGACGCGGCCCTGCCAGCGGCAACGGTCCGCCCGGGGACATCTCGTGACAGGCGTCCGGGCCGCCGGCCGGATCACGGGAGGTCCGGCTCGCTACTGACGCTCCAGCGTGACGTTTGTCCGCGTGCCTGAGTTCACCATGGTCCGGGTGCCCGTCAAGCGATTGCCACGGCGCGTCAGCGCATAGGCGGTCGCCGCATTGCCGGCGCCGACCACGAAGCTGACGCGGTCGCCAGCGATCGTGATCTGCGCCCGCAGTTTGGGTCCGCCTGCGTCCCACGTGCCGGTGGCGCTTGTGCCATCGGCCGAAACGGCTCGAACGGTGAGCGTCCGCCCGGTATCGCCGTACGCGCGGACAGTCTCGGTCTTGCCGACCCAGGTGCCGACGAGCCAGTGCTGTTGCGCCTGCACCGGACCCGGCACGCCGGCCGCCAGGACCAGCATGGCCGGCGTGACGCACCGGCGAAGAATGCGCCGCATGTTGCCCTCCCGCCCCCATGGTGCATCGCGGTCGGCCACTGTAGGCCCAGGCTCGCGCGCGTCACAACCGAGGCCCGCCTGCCGCAGGCCGGAACGGCGCAACGGACCATCGACGGGGCTGTCATCGGACGGTAAACAGGCGTTCAGGTGGCCTCCCGACAACGCTGGAAACGCTCATGAACGACCTGCCCGACAATCTCACGCCGGTGCGCCCCGCACACGTCTTCGACGAAGCCAAGCTGGCTGCCTTCATGACGGCGCAGGTCGAGGGCTTTGCCGGCAGCCTGCAGGTGCTGCAGTTCGAAGGCGGCCAGTCCAATCCCACCTTCCTGCTGAGTGACGGCGCCGGCCACCGCTACGTGCTGCGCAAGAAGCCGCCGGGCAAGCTGCTGCCCTCGGCCCACCAGGTCGACCGCGAGTACCGCGTCATCAAGGCGCTGGGCGATCATACCGACGTGCCGGTGCCCAAGGCCTACGCGCTCTGCCAGGACCCCGACGTCCTTGGCGTCGATTTCTACATCATGGAGTTCCTGCCCGGCCGCATCCTGGCCGATCCGCTGATGCCGGGCATCTCGCCCGCCGATCGCGGCAAGATCTTCGATTCGATGAACGACGTGCTGGCCCGCCTGCACAACGTCGACCACAAGGCCATCGGCCTGGGCGATTTCGGCCGCGAGGGCCAGTACATCCAGCGCCAGATCTCGCGCTGGACCAGCCAGTACGACCTGGCGCGCACCGAAGACATCGAGTCGATGGAGCTGCTGAAGAAATGGCTGCCGGCCAACATCCCGCCGGGCGACGAGACGCGCATCAGCCACGGCGACTACCGGCTGGGCAACACCATCGTGCACCCGACCGAGCCGCGCATCATCGCGGTGCTCGACTGGGAGCTGAGCACCTTGGGCCATCCGCTGGCCGACCTGGCCTACAACTGCATGATCTATCACTTCGGCGAGGGCTACGGCGCCGCCAGCGGCTATGCCGGCCAGGATCTCAAGGCGCTGGGCATCCCCAGCGAGCCGGACTACCTGGCGGCCTATGCCCGCCGCACCGGCCGCAAGGACATCCCGCACTGGGACTTCTACATGGCGTTCTCGCTGTTCCGGCTCGCCGGCATCGTGCAGGGCGTCTACAAGCGCGGGCTGGACGGCAACGCCTCGTCGACCACGGCCACCAA
>JAHCJT010000209.1 GCA_026126245.1 Alphaproteobacteria bacterium | reverse complement strand
GTCTGTGAATGCGTCGCCCGAGGAGCTGATCTTTACCAGTGGTGCGACCGAGTCGAACAACCTCGCGATCGCCGGCGTCGCGCGGTTCTACAAGGACAAGCGCAACCACATCGTGACGCTGGTGACGGAGCACAAATGCGTGCTCGACACCTGCCGGCATCTCGAGCAGGAAGGCTTCGAGGTGACCTACCTGCCGGTGCAGCCGAACGGCCTTGTCGACCTCGACCTCCTGCGCGCCGCGGTCACCGACAAGACCGTGCTGGTGTCGGTGATGGCGGTCAACAACGAGATCGGCGTCATCCAGCCCATAAAGGAGATCGGCGCGATCTGCCGCGAGAAGGGCGCCTTCTTCCACACCGACGCCGCCCAGGCGGTGGGCAAGATCCCGCTCGACGTCGAAGAGATGAACATCGACCTGATGTCCATCTCGGGTCACAAGATCTACGGGCCCAAGGGTATCGGTGCGCTCTACGTGCGCCGCAAGCCGCGCGTGCGCCTGGTCGCGCTGATCGATGGCGGCGGCCAGGAGCGCGGGTTCCGCTCCGGAACCCTGCCGACGCCATTGTGTGTCGGCCTGGGCGAGGCGTGCGAGATCGCCATGAAGGAAATGAACGTCGAGGCGGATCGGCTGCGCAAGCTGCGCGACCGGTTCCTCAACGGGTTGAAGGCCAAGCTGCCGGATATCTACGTGAACGGCGACATGGAGCACCGAATCCCCGGCAACCTCAATATCAGCTTCGCCTATGTCGAGGGCGAGTCGCTGATCATGGGCATCAAGTCGTTGTCGGTGTCGTCGGGGTCGGCCTGCACGTCAGCGTCGCTGGAGCCGAGTTACGTGCTGCGGGCCTTGGGCGTCGAGGAGGAGCTGGCGCACACGTCGCTGCGCATCGGCTTTGGCCGGTTCACCACGGAGCAGGAAGTGGACACGGCCGTCGAGGACATCGTGCGCCACGTCAGCAGGTTGCGGCAGATGAGTCCGCTCTGGGAGATGGTCCAGGAGGGCGTCGATCTCAAATCCATCCAGTGGGCGGCCCACTGAATTGCGGACACTCAGATAGGGAGCGTGTCATGGCTTACAGCGAGAAGCTGCTCGACCACTACGAGAACCCGCGCAACATCGGGTCGCTGGACAAGGACGCCGAGGACGTCGGTACAGGCCTGGTCGGAGCGCCCGCTTGTGGCGACGTCATGAAGCTTCAGATCAAGGTCAGCGCCGACGGGTTGATCGAAGATGCCAAGTTCAAGACCTTCGGCTGCGGTTCAGCCATCGCCTCCAGCTCCCTGGTGACCGAGTGGGTCAAGGGCAAGACGCTGGAGGAAGCCGGCACGATCAAGAACACCGATATCGCTCGGCATCTGGCACTGCCGCCGGTCAAGATCCACTGTTCGGTCCTGGCCGAGGATGCAATCAAGGCGGCGATTGCCGACTTCCGCGCCAAGGCGGAAAAGAAACAGGCGCAGGATGTCGAGTCGAAGACCGACGAGCGGATCGCGGCGGCGGAGTAGATCAAATGAACGCGGAAACGGCTCCGGTCGTTCGCAAGCCTGCGGTACCGCGTCCGGCGCGGCCGAGGCCGCAGCTGATGAAGATTTCCGAGGCGGCCGCGGCGCGCGTGAAGGAACTGATTGCGCAGCGGGGCAAGCCGACCGCCGGCGTACGCATCGGTGTGCGGACCAAGGGCTGCTCGGGTCTTTCGTATACGCTGGAATACGCCGACGAAAAGGGGCCGATGGACGAGGTCGTCGAGGCGCAGGGCGTGACGCTGCTGGTCGATCCCAAGGCCACCTTGTTCCTGATCGGTACCGAGATGGACTATGTCGAAGAGAAACTGAAATCGGGATTCGTCTTCAAGAACCCGAATGAAAAAGGCCGCTGCGGCTGCGGCGAGTCCTTCCACGTATAAGGGCCCCGGCGACGGCGTTCGCGCGGGAGGATCGGTCCATGACCCTGTCAGGTACGGCCGCGACGGCCTGCAAAACCGCCGCGACGTGCTGGTCGTGCGGCGCGGCGACGGACCTGGCGCCGTTCTGCGGTGCCTGCGGCGTCGTGCAGCCACCCGGACAGAGTGATCACTTCGCGCGGCTGGGTCTGGAGCCACGGTTTGATGTCGACTTGCAGGGCCTCGATCGGCGCTATTTCGAGCTGCAACGGCAGCTCCATCCCGACCGGTTTGCGCGCAAGTCGCCCCGCGAAAAGGCGATTTCGCAGCAGCAGGCCGCGGCGCTCAACGAGGCCTACGAGGTCCTCAAGACTCCCCTGCGGCGCGCGCGCTACCTCGCCCGGCAACTGGGTGTCGACCTGCCCGACGAAGGCCGCACGATTGACGATCCGGACCTCCTGATGGAAGCCATGGAAAAGCGCGAAGCGCTGGCGGCGGCGAGCGGACCGCAGGCGATCGAGGTGCTGGCGCGCGAGGCGGCGGCCGAGCGCGCGGCGCTGCTGCAAAACCTGTCGCCGTTGTTCGCCGCCGTGGATCGGCGGGGGGTGCGCGCGGCGATTTTGCGGCTTGCGTATCTGGACAAATTCGCCGAAGAGGCGCGCGCCCGCCGCTTCAATGCCGGTACCGCCAGTCGATGACGTTGCTCGATATCCATGAGCCCGGCCAAACGCCCTTGCCACACGCCGGCGAGGCGGCGCCAGCGGTCGGTATCGACCTGGGCACAACCAATTCCGTCGTCGCGGTGTCACGCGAGGGCAATCCGGAGGCGTTGCGCGACGATCACGGCGCGGCGCTCGTGCCCTCGGTCGTCTACTACGGTACCGACGGGCACGTCGAAGTCGGTCGCGCTGCGCAGGCCCGTCTGGCGGATGAGCCGGATCGCATCGCATCTTCCATCAAGCGATTGATGGGCCGCGGCGCTGCCGACGTGACGGCGCTGGGCGGCGTACGCGCCGATGTTGTCGAGCCGGGTAGCGGCGAGACCGACATGGTCCGCCTGCGGATTGGCGCTCGGGCGCTCACGCCGGTCGAGATCTCGGCCGATATCTTGCGCGCGCTGCGGGGGCGGGCCGAGGCGGCGCTGGGCAGGACGGTGGATCGTGCCGTCGTCACCGTGCCGGCATATTTCGACGACGCCGCCCGGACGGCGACGCGCGACGCGGCGCGGCTGGCGGGACTTGAAGTGCTGCGGCTGGTCAACGAACCGACCGCTGCTGCGCTGGCCTACGGCCTCGACAAGGCCGTCGAAGGGATCTACGCGGTCTATGATCTGGGCGGCGGCACTTTCGACTTTTCGTTGCTGCGGCTGGAGAGCGGCGTCTTCCAGGTTCTGGCAACCGGCGGCGATGCCGCGCTGGGCGGCGACGATTTCGACCATGCGTTGGCCGAGCAGGCGCTGGCGGAGCGCACGGCGCGCGGCGAGCCGGGGACAGCGACCGCCGGCGACGCCAAGATCGCCCTCATGGCGGCGCGGCTGGCCAAGGAAGCACTGTCCGATGCGGTGCAGACCAGGCTTGGCATCACGTTGAGTGGCACGACGTCGGTACACGCGGTCGACCGAGAGTCGTTCGAACAGCTGATTGCGCCGTTGGTTGACCGTACGATCGAGATTTGCGCTCGTGTCCTGGCGGATGCCGGACTGGAGCCAGAGGACGTGCGGGGCGTCGTGCTGGTCGGGGGCTCGACCCGGGTACCGCTGGTGCGCCGGCGCGTGGCGGGTCTGTTCGGCAAGCCGCCGCTGGCCGACATTGATCCCGACGAGGTGGTGGCACTGGGCGCCGCCCTGCAGGCGGAAGCGCTGACGGTCGGATCCGACACGTTGCTGCTGGACGTGACGCCGCTGTCCCTGGGCATTGAGACCATGGGTGGCATCGTCGAAAAGGTCATCCCCCGCAACACGCCGATCCCGGTGTCGCTGGCGCAGGAATTCACCACGTACCAGGACGGCCAGGCCGCCATGGCCCTGCACGTCGTGCAGGGTGAGCGGGAGATGGCCGAGGACTGCCGCAGCCTGGCGCGGTTCGAACTGCACGGGATTCCGCCCATGGCGGCGGGTGCCGCCCGGATCCGGGTCGCCTTTACCGTCGACGCCGACGGCCTGCTCACCGTGTCGGCGGAAGAGAAGACCACCGGCGTGACGCAACGCGTCGAGGTGAAGCCGACCTACGGCATCTCCGAGGAAGACATGGCGCGCATGCTCTACGACAGCCTGGAGCACGCCCAATCCGACATGGAGGGCCGCCTGCTGGTCGAGGCGCGGGTTGAGGCCCGGCGCCTCCTGCTGGCCCTGGAAGGCGCTCTTGCCACCGACGCCGACCTGCTGACGCGCGATGAGCGCACCGATCTCGACGGCGCCGTCGATCGCTTGCGGGCTATGATCGGCGCCACGGACCGTGACGCCATCAGCGCCGCGGCGCAGGCACTGGAGGAAAAGTCGAAGTTGTTTGCCGAGCGGCGCATGGATCGCGGCATCCGCTCGGCGCTGGCAGGCTTGTCGCTCGACCAGCTGGAATCGAAGGTCGGCTGACGCGGGTCGTCGCCGTACGGAGTTGGTGATGCCGAAGATGGTGTTTATCGAGAAGAACGGCAACCGCAAGGAAGTCGAGGCGCCACTGGGTCTGTCCGTCTTGGAGATCGCGCACCGCAACGGAATCGACCTCGAGGGCGCGTGCGAGGGCTCGCTGGCCTGTTCGACCTGCCACGTGATCGTCGACAAGGCCTGGTACGACAAGCTGCCTGAGGCCAGCGAGGACGAGGAAGACATGCTCGACCTCGCCTTCGGCCTGACCCATACCTCGCGACTGGGATGCCAGATCAGGATCACGCCGGAGCTGGACGGCCTGACCGTCAAGCTGCCGGCGGCGACGCGCAACATGATGGTCGACAAATAGCAAGCGGGGCGGCGGCGATGCGCAAGCTGAAGTGGACCGACGTGCGCGACATCGCCATCGAGCTCGAGGAACGCCATCCCGAGGCCGACAACGTCAATCTGCGGTTTACCGACCTGCATCGCTGGGTCACGGAACTGCCGATGTTCGACGACGATCCCGTCCGGTCGAACGAGAAGATACTCGAAGCCATCCAGATGGCCTGGATCGACGAGCGGGACTGATCAGCCGTGCCCCCGCCGGGTTGCAAGGGATGCCCGATTTCAGCCTGAATCCTCGCTGATGATCGTGAGTACTTGGGGAGGATGTCGATGATTTCAGCCGTGATCGTCCGCATTCCGGTACTGCTCGCGGTTGTGACCCTGGCGCTGGCCGCCTGTGGTCCGTCGCAGACCGGCGAGACTTACAAACCCTCGGAGTTGCAGCGCGGTGGCACTGTCCATTCCGGCCGCATCATTGCCGTCGAGGACGTGCCCGTGTCCGGCACCAGTTCGGGGATCGGCACCGTCGGGGGCGGCGTGGCCGGGGGCGTCATCGGCGCATCCATCGTGCACGGCCGGACCGGCAGCATCCTGGCTGGCGTCGGCGGCGCGATTGTCGGCGCCGTCGCCGGCAACGCGATCGAGCAGGGTATCACCAGCGGCCGTGCAACCCGGTTTCACATCCAGATGGACGATGGCCAGGTGATCAATGTCGTGCAGACCAATGAGGCCAACCTGCAGACCGGCGACCGCGTGACGGTCCTGGAAGGCGGCGGCAAGACGCGGCTGACCCGCGAAGGCAGCCCGCCGCCGTCGCGCTGAGAGCGGCGGCCACGACGGGGTCGGGACGCCGCGCCGGTCTGCCCCTTGATCGGCGTGACGTCTGGCCTATACGGATCGCATGAACGACCTCGACATCGACAAGCTGCCGGCTCGGACCCGCGTGGTTGTGGCCATGTCGGGCGGCGTCGATTCGTCGGTCACGGCCGCTCTGCTGAAGGAGCAGGGCTTTGACGTCGTGGGCATCACCCTGCAGCTCTATGACCAGGGTGCTGCAGCGGCCCGCAAGGGCGCCTGCTGCGCCGGCCAGGACATCTACGATGCCGCCGAGGTCGCCGCGCGGATCGGAATCCCGCACTACGTGCTGGACTACGAGGACCGCTTCAGGGCGGAGGTGATCGACGTCTTCGCCGACGCCTATGTCCGCGGCGAGACCCCGATCCCGTGCGTCGCCTGCAATCGCACGGTGAAGTTTCGCGACCTGCTGAGCACGGCACGCGACCTGGGGGCCGACGCCCTGGCGACCGGGCACTATGTGCGCCGCACCCAGGGGGCGCGGGGACCGGAACTGCGGCGCGGCATCGATCCGGCGAAAGACCAGAGCTATTTCCTCTATGGCACGACACGCGAGCAGCTGAAGCTGCTGCGCTTTCCGCTCGGGGGGCTGAGCAAGGCCGAAACCCGGGCCTTGGCCGAACGATATGACCTGCCGGTGGCGGCCAAGCCCGACAGCCAGGACATCTGCTTCGTGCCAAACGGCGACTACGCCGGTGTCGTGGCGCGGCTGCGCCCTGAAGCGATCGAACCGGGCGAGATCGTCGATACCGACGGGCGGGTCGTCGGCCGCCACGACGGGATTGTCCATTTCACTGTCGGTCAGCGCCGCGGTCTGAGGCTTGATGGCCGGGAGGGTACCGGCAATGAACCTCTCTACGTCGTCCGCCTGGACGCCGCCCGCCGGCGGGTGGTGGTCGGCCCACGCGCAGCGCTGGCCCGCCCGGCGATCCGGATCGGCGACGTGAACTGGTTGGGGGATGCGCCGGTTGCTGGCGGCGGAGAGCCGGCCCAGGTGCGGCTGCGGTCCAGCCAGCCGATGCGGCCCGCGACCGTGGCTCTTGGACCTGGCGAGACCCTGGAAGTCCGGTTCGACACGCCCGAATTCGGTGTGGCGCCGGGCCAGGCCTGCGTCATCTACGACCCGGACACGGGTGAAAGAGTGCTGGGCGGCGGTACCATTCTGTCGACCGCCGCCGGAGAGACTTGACCTTGCGCCTTGGGAACACTACGAAACCTGCGCATAAGGCTGGGTAGCTCAGCTGGTTAGAGCACGGCACTCATAATGCCGGGGTCGGCGGTTCAAGTCCGCCCCCAGCTACCAATTCCGGGACCCCCGATTTCATGCGAATCGGGGGTCTTGCTTTTCCCGCCGGCGGCAGGCCGGCGGTATGCGGGGCGTCATGGGCGGCAGCCGCCATGTCAGCGATGTGGTCGTGATCGGCGCCGGGCCGGTGGGGCTGTTCGCTGTCTTCGAGTGCGGCATGGTCGGTTTGCGCTGCCAGGTGATCGACGCGCTGGACGCGGTCGGTGGCCAGTGTACGGCGCTCTACCCGGAGAAGCCGATCTACGACATTCCCGGCTATCCGCGCATCGATGCCGCCGACCTGGTGCGCAACCTGGAGGCCCAGGCAGCGCCGTTCCGTCCCGTCTACCATCTCGGGCAGCGCGTGGAGCGCCTGGAGCCGTCCGGCAACGGCTGGCGCGTGGCCACGTCGCGCGGTGTCGAGGTCGAGGCGAAAGCCGTGGTGATCGCTGCGGGTGTCGGCGCTTTCGGGCCCAACCGGCCGCCACTGGCGGGCATCGAGGCCTGCGAAGGGCGTAGCGTGTTCTACTACGTGACTCGTCGCGAGGACTTTCGCGGCAAGCGTGTTGTGATTGCCGGTGGCGGCGATTCGGCAGTCGACTGGGCGCTGTCGCTGCAGGAGGTGACGGCCCGCGTGATGGTCGTCCACCGGCGGGCAAAGTTCCGTGCCGCGCCTGAGAGTGAAGCGCGTCTCAAGGCGTTGGCGGCAGAGGGCCGCATCGACCTGGTCGTGCCGTATCAGTTGCACGGGTTGGAAGGCGACCACGGTCGCCTGCGCGCAGTGGTCGTCGCGACGCTGGATGGCGAAACGCGGCGGCTGCCGGCCGACGCGCTGCTGCCGTTCTACGGGCTGGCGACCGAGCTGGGTCCGATCGCGCGCTGGGGCTTGAATCTCGAGCGTGATCTGATCGTGGTCGAGCCATCGAGTTGCGCGACTTCGGCGCAGGGCGTTTATGCCGTCGGCGATATCGCCGGCTATGCTGGCAAGCTGAAACTGATCCTGTGTGGTTTTAGCGAGGCGGCGATGGCGGCACGCGCCATCTATGCGCGCCTGCACCCTGAGACGCCGCTGCATTTCGAGTACTCGACGACGTCGGGGATCCCGACCATCTGAGGCGACATTGCGGCGCGTCGCGACCCGGCGAACGGGCCGCGAAGCCAAAACAGGATCGAATTTTTTTGTCGCGCCGAGACTCTCATTTTGGTGTTTGACACCATGGAGTCGCGCACCTATAAGCGCGCTCCTCGACGGCGGGGCGCAATGCGCAAGCATCGCAAGACGCGGTCGGGACGGACCGGATGGTCCGGCGC